>JBBKVM010000117.1:0-8149 GCA_037968415.1 Bacteroidia bacterium
TGAGTGCGTTGTTCACCGCTTCGTTTTTTACATTTTCTACCGCCTTTTTTGATTTGGATGCAGCTGTTCCGGTGACTTTGGTGTCTTTCACGTCCATGTCCACAATTACCGGATGCTGGATCACTCCTGAACCATAGATATCGGTGGTTTTGGTGGTGGTGGTTTTGAATGATGCACAGGACGCCATCAATGAAGTGGCACTAAGGAGTAGAATTAATCTAAACATACAGTTGGTTTTGATTTTTAAAAGTTGAAAGATGTATATCGATTCGGATTTTCCATAATCAGTTTGTCAAAACTAAAAAGATAATCGGGAATCACAATTACTTTGCATCAAAGTGGGACACACCATTATTTGATTTAGATTCCACAAACCACATTTCAATGCGGCCTTTGCCCTTGGCTTCAATGTTGCCACGGTGAACAAATGCAAAATCAGGATCGTCTTTTACATGTTCGTGTGTGGCATGGCTGATGTTAACCTTACTTACAGCACCATTGGTTTCCAGCCGGCTGGCCATGTTCACTGCATCGCCCCATATGTCATATTGAAATTTCTTGATGCCTACAATGCCTGCCACTACCGGCCCGGTGTGCAGGCCCACGCGCATTTCAAACGAAGGCTTACCCAATTTGTCCATTGCTGCTTTCCTTTGCTTGCTAAACGCCTGCATCTCCAAAGCAGCCAATACTGTGTTGCGGACTGATGCTTCAAAAGGTACTGGCAGGCCACCCGCGGCCATATAGGAATCACCTATGGTTTTTATTTTTTCAATATCATATTGTTCGCAGATAGCGTCAAAGGCTTCGTAGTAAGCATTAATTTCCTGAACCAATTCACTGGCGTCCAACTTAGCCGATGCTTGAGTAAAGTTTTTAAAGTCTGTAAACAGGACAGTAACTTTTTCAAAGTCACGTGCTTCGGCCCGACCATTGGCTTTCAGCTCTTCAGCTATTTCTTCTGGCAGTATGTTCAGCAGCAGTGCTTCGCTGCGTTTTCTTTCTTTTTCTGTTTTGTTACGTTGTCGGTACACAACTACCAGAAACACCAACGAGCCAGCCAGCACACCTGCAATGGCATTGCGAAGGTTGCGAGCGTTGATGTCTTTCTTTTCCTGCTCAGCCCTCGCTATTGTTTCTTTTTTATCAAAGGCATATTCCATTTGCGCTTTGATAGTTTCTTCACTCCCTTCATCATTCCTTACACTGTCGCGATAGGCAATATAAAGGAGATGATTTTGGTAGGCCTGCGCCCAATTCCCCGAAGCACTATCCAGTGTAGATAAGGCTTTGTACATTTCCCGGGAATTGACAAGATTCCTAATTGTGCTTGAAAGTGATAATGCTCTGTTGATGTACCTGCGTGCTTTGTCAAACGCTCCATTGGCAATAAATGTCTGACCCATACCAATGGATGCCGATGCCATCAGTCGGGGACTGTTTTCATATTGAGCTAACGTAAGGGACTCATCATAACATTCCAGTGCGGCCACATAGTCTCCTTTTAGCGCGTATGATTCACCAATCATATTTAGCTGCAAACTCATGGCACTTTGGTTGTTTTTTTCTGAAAACAAGTTGAGTGCATGATAATAGTTCTCTAATGCTTCATCGTATTTTTCTAGTTTCAAATAGCAACCGGCATTATTAGAATGGATGTATGCAATTCCCTCTTTGTCACCCAGCTGCGCGTAAATTTTTCCGGCTTTACTGTAGTGATTGATAGCTTCTTCGTAGTTGCCTTGTATGTAATAAATTGCTCCAATGCTCTGGTTTGAAAAAGCAATTCCTTTTTTGTATCCGGCTTTTTCGTTCAACTTGGCACTTAACAGATACTCACTAAACGCTTCTGCATAATCAGATCCAATCTGATGTTTTACACCCAAATAATTATGCGCCACTGCTTCACCTTTCACGTAATTCAAGCGCTTGGCCAACGCCAGGGCGTGCTCAAGGTAAGGCTGTGATTTATCCGGGTGGTTTTGAACCAGGTAATTCCAGCTAAGTTGGTTCAGTAAATCTACTTTTGAAGAATCGTCTTTGGCGGATCCCACTTGCAGCAACAACGAATCAATTTCTATAGCATGAGCATGCGGCATGCTGAAAAATAATAAACAACAAAAAATAAATATGCTCCGGTATTTCATGATTCGGCTAGAATTAATCTCATGGTGCCAAGCGTCATTGTAAGTACGGTGGCACAATGGTAATATACAAATCGTGCTTACGAACATAGTTTTGGATAAACAAACGACCCGACACATGTATGAGTCGGGTCGCTTTTTCATTATCTGACAATTGTTATTGATTGATGTAATGCGAAGGATTTCCGCACTGGGAGGGGCAGGGCTCGGCACACGTGTAGCGCGCTCCGTTCGTTGGTAAAGTAACTTTGCCACCACTTAAGGTTGCGGATGTGATACTAAACGTATTATTGGTGCCTGCCGAGGAAAGTGACACTTGCAAACCAGTTGCTCCTGTATAAGTAATAGCAGTTTGCAGTTCGATTTTTGTAAAAGAGGCACTGAAAGAGGTCATGGTTCGAGCCACAACCACGCATAGCTCGCGCGCATTGTTTTTTGAAGTTGGGTCATACGCGTCTCTGCCAGCCACAATGCCCAAATTAACTTGATACTTGCGATCGGCATTTAAGATGTTATAAATCTCCGAGCTATCTGCCTTTATTCCAATGGCAAGGGTGGTAAGCACAGCATTGTTTTCGGGCATCACCACATTGTAAAATCGCACACCCACACATTCTTTAGCACTCAATATGGAGCTGATTTTATCTGCTGAATAGTAGGTGGCAGGAAATTCACCTCCCTGCGCGCTGGCCGACAAAGTGGAGATGGTAAAAAAGATCATTGCAATTGCTTGTACAAAAAAAATCGTTTTCAGTTTCATAATGGTTGGTTTTTTAGGGTTAAGGGTCAAATTAGGGAATAAAACCGAAAAAAAGTAGCATTATCCTTAACTATTATAAATGACCATTTCAACTATTAAGCATGTAGCAATAGGAGGCAAGCACAAATAGTCTTGCTTTGATTTGCACAAAAGCCATACCGAATTAACTAATAACTCCACCTTAGAGGGTTGCCCAAATTACACGCTCCATAAAGCTCATTGCAGAATAACTTTGAAATTCGAAATTTGGTAAGGAGTGGCGACAGAAACATTATACATTCCGGATGGACCGACAAAATCCACTTCCATAACTGTTGATTCCTTAACCGAATAATTGCCAATAATTTGTCCCATTAAATTAGAAACAGTAACTAAAATTTCCGGCTGATTACTCTCAAACCGAATGGTGTAATTCCCGTTGCCCGGATTGGGAAATAGAGTGGGTTGCGAATTTCCAATAAATGAAACATCAGAAGTGCTGACATTGAATGCGCTGTATTTTGTGATGAAAATATCTCTCATTCCATTGCTTGTCAGGTAGGAGCTGAAAGGTGGATTGAAATCCACATTGCCCTCGAAAGTGCCTGCCCAGTATATGTTCCCAGTGTTATCGATTAATACTACAATTCCCATTTGTTTCATGGTATCGCCAAGGCTCTTAGCCCACAGCAGATTGCCTGCAGGATCAAAGATGCATTGGAATACTTCATCCTGAGTATTGGCAATAAAAGTGTGTGTACCCGGCCCTGGATCTATGTCAATGGTGTCGCGGTAATATCCGGTCACATATATTCTGTTTAAAGCATCGGTGGTAACTGATAGTGCCGCATCCTGATCTGCACTTCCCATCGACTTTGCCCAAACCAATCCACCGTTATTATCCAGCTTTAAAAGAAAAATATCGAGTGCTCCGCTAGAAGTGAGACTGAAAACACTGGTATCCGGATCAAAATCAAACATGCCTCTAAACATGCCAACTATGATAATATTATCATTGTTATCATATGTCATCATGTATGGAACAATATCCACACTGCATATGTCATTACTGTTGCATTGTATTTTCTTTGCCCAAATCAAACTAGCATTTGTGTCAAACTTCACAATAAATGAGGCAACCACACCAGGCGCTGTCATGTTGTATGTCCCCGGCCCCGGATCAAAATCGGAAGTGTTACCAAAAGTTCCCGTAAGAAGTAAAAATCCATTGTTGTATTTGACTGTGTGCGCATGGCCAGTATTTCCTGCAATTTGTTTGGCCCACACAAAATTACCTGATGAATCAAGTTTTGATATGAATACTTTGCCATACGTAGAAGACATGTAATAGATAACAGCCGTGTCAGGATCAAAATCAACATAGTTAAAGAATTCACCCATCGTGTATACATTGCTGCTGTCATCTACCGCAATGGATACGCCTTTTGCATCATAAGCACCGCCCATTGATTTTACCCAAATCAAATTTCCATCATAATCCAATTTCCAAACAAAAATGTCACCACCCGCGCCACTTGATAAGTTGAAAACCCCAGTCCCGGGATCAAAATCGGCAGTGCCTGAGAAGATCCCTGTAACATAAACGTTTCCCAAAGGATCATTCGTGACCGAATATCCATAGTTTAAAAAGCTGGAACCTATTGCAGTGTTAACCCATAACAAGTTTCCATTTGCATCAAGTTTTACAACAAACATAGCCTGGCAATTTGCAGTAGCTGAAATGTTATGTATGCCTGGACCAGGATCAAAATCCACGGTATTGGTAAAATAGCCGGTTGCTAAAATGTTGCCATTGGAATCTAATGCCATGGAAGAGATGTAATCTATTCCTATGTCTCCAAACTGAATCGACCAGTCGTGGTTTTGAGCATTTGTTTTGAATGCAGAAACCAATAAAATGCACGCCAAGTAAGTACAAAGTAATGTTGATTTCATAGTTCCAGAATTTGCATTGTAAATTACTAGAAATCAGATAGAAAAACAACACTGTGATACTAGGGTGTAGCAACCTGTGATGTTGTTTGCACTACTGTTGATCAGCAGATTGTACTGAAAATTAAATTTTCGCACAATACAGTTCAATTGTCTTTGGCTGTTAATTTTAAGTAACCCATCAATAATTATAAGACCTCGGTAACTGATATAAGAAGTTCTGCATGCATGGTGCCTTTGAATTTCTTAAGTGCCCTTGATGTTTGGTTAAATAAAATGTGGCTAACCACTTTGTAGCTAAGTAGCTCACAAACATGGCCGCATTTATCATTGCACTTGGTGTTGCGGACCTAAATTGTTTTCTTTGCACCCGCTGTTCCAAAGCCTACGTAAAGCGCATCCCTCACTATCACCGATTCGTTTTTTCACCGGAGCTTTACTACCCTTCATCATTACCAGTTACTGATTCGTTTATGAGACAATATTTAAACCTGTTTGACCTTTCGCAAAAAGTAGATTACAAAACCGAAATACTTTCGGGTCTTACTGTGGCGCTGGCCCTTGTGCCCGAGGCTGTGGCCTTTGCCCTTATAGCAGGATTGTCACCGCTTACCGGGTTGTATGCCGCTTTTGTGATGGGACTCATTACTTCCATATTTGGCGGGCGCCCCGGCATGATATCAGGCGCTACAGGCGCGGTGGCTGTGGTAATAGTCACCCTGGCCAAATCGCACGGTGTAGAGTATGTGTTTGCCTGCGTGGTGCTGGCAGGTGTGATTCAAATGGCAGCAGGCTTTATGCGCCTGGGCAAACTCATCCGGCTGGTGCCGCATCCTGTTATTTTTGGTTTCGTAAACGGACTCGCCATCATCATCTTTATATCACAGCTCACGCAGTTTAAGGATGTGGCTGGCAATTGGCTCACAGGCTCCCCGCTGTATACATTGCTTGCGCTGGTACTCATCACCATGGCTATCATATACGCGTTACCCAAACTCACCAAGGCCATACCGTCTTCACTTACCGCCATATTGGTGGTGTTTGGCATTGTAGCTGTGTTTGGCATCGATACCAAAACGGTGGGTGACATGGCATCTATTCAAGGTGGTTTTCCACCATTTCATATCCCCATGGTGCCCGTCAACTGGGAAACGCTCATGCTCATTTTGCCTTACGCGGCCATCGTAGCAGGCGTAGGCTTGATAGAGAGTTTGCTCACGCTCAATATAGTGGACGAGATTACTGAAACACGCGGGCGTGGCAATAAAGAAGCGGTGGCGCAGGGTGCAGCCAACATTTTATCGGGTATGTTTTCGGGCATGGGTGGGTGTGCGATGATAGGGCAAAGCTTGATCAACGTGTCCAATGGCGCGCGGGCCAGGCTGTCGGGCATTGTGGCTTCGGTGATGTTGCTGGCATTTGTCATGTTTGGTTCCGGCCTGATAGAGAAAGTACCGATGGCAGCGCTTACCGGACTGATGATAATGGTGGCCATTGGCACGTTTGAGTGGGCGAGTTTGAAAACATTTAATAAAATGCCCAAGTCAGATATTTTTGTGATGGTAATGGTGACCCTGGTTACTGTGGTGCTGCACAACCTCGCACTGGCGGTGATTATTGGCGTGATCATAGCCGCATTGGTATTCGCGTGGGACAACGCCAAGCGCATACGCGCGCGCAAGCACATGGACGACCATGGTGTGAAACACTACGAGATATATGGTCCGTTGTTTTTCGGCAGTGTGACGGCCTTCAACGAGAAGTTTGATGTGCTAAATGATCCTGAAGAAGTGATCATTGATTTTGCGGAGAGTAGGGTAGTGGACATGTCGGCCATAGAGGCGTTGAACAAACTCACTGAGCGCTATTTCAAGGTGGGCAAAAAAATACATCTCAAACATTTGAGTGCCGACTGCCGCACACTTTTGAAAAATGCAGATAGCATAATCGATGTTAATCTCATTGAAGATCCCACTTACAAAGTGGCGGTGGATGATATTTAAAGCCGAGGAGCAGTCGGGGAAAGCGCCAGCCTGTAGTGCAATTGCACCAGTCCTTTGTCAAATGTTTTTGCTGAAAGCAGCTCGAGTATTTGCTCCGGACGGCCATCTTTGAAAAGTCGAGTGCCATTGCCCACCATGATGGGAACCATTGAAATAACAAATTCATCAATTAGATTTTCCCGCATCAGTTCATGCGCTATTTCGGCACCTCCGTCACAATAAATGTTTTTCCCCTTTTCTGATTTTAACCGTTGCACCAATGCTTTTAAATCACCGGTGTGAAAATTCACTGAACCCTGCGAAGGGCGTGCGGTGCGGGTAACCACGTATACGTCTTTATCGGTGTGTGGGTAATCAAAACCCATGGCCAGTACTTTGTCATAGGTCTTGCGGCCTACAATCACAGTGTCAACAGATTCTATAAAATCAGCATAGCCATAATCTTCTCCTTCTTGCTCCACTATCGACAGAAACCCCAACTCATCATTGGGCTGTGCGATATAGCCATCCATGCTGGTGGCAATGTAGAGGATAAGTTTGCGATTCATTGATGGATCAAGTAACACATTATCACGATGAAGAAAACAATATGGCTAATTAAATCATAATTTTTTCGGTATCGCTTTTAAAGAGTTTTCGCCCCACCATAATACACCACAAGAAAATGGTGATGATGAGTAGCCGTTGCCACGTGCCTGTGGTTTGATAAGCCTCAAGTGAACTAATCAGTCCAATTAGAAATCCGATTGCAAGCAATGCGGAAACTACCGAGTAAATCCACAAGCCTCGCCATGCTTCTAATTTTCTGAAGGCAAAACCCAGTAACAGCATTCCAAGAATGCCAAAAATAAATGCAGGTCCGGAAACCTGATCGTGGATGTTGTTTTCCCACGAGCCATTGCGCGGGCAGCCCACATCGCATGAATACAATCCGGCTGCCAACATACCGATGCCAAACAATGTAATACATATAGCCCCTACCTTTCCCAAATTGCCCGCAGGCAACAAGCCCACCAATGCAATTCCAAAACCTGCAATCATAATACCTGAGGGGATGAAGCCCAAATAATTCATCCATTTGGCATTTGAGGTACCGGTGGCTCCCAACTCGCTGATAAAATGGGTGAAGTGCCGATACTCGGGACGAAGGAAAGCCATTGAAATGGTAAGAGTGATGAAAAGGAGGGGTCCAAAGATGCCGCCTAAAGAAAGATACCGGAGGAGTGGTGTTTTCATGGCTGGAAATTTTGTGATTCTATTAAAATGAACTTATCATTCTCATATTTACTTTTGAACTCAGCATCAAAGGC
>JBBKVM010000118.1:0-4802 GCA_037968415.1 Bacteroidia bacterium
AGGGATTGATACGGCCAGCTTTAATTTTGGCAAGGAGGTGTATGCCTCGGGCAGCATGATTCGAAAGGATATTGTTGTAAAGGAAGGCGTGGAGCAAGAAATAGCCAAGCAAATAGTAAAAGTGATAAAAAACTGCGGCATCAAGGTGCAAGGCTCCATCATGGACAAACAGGTACGTGTTACCGGCAAAAAGATTGATGATTTACAAAAAGTAATCAGCGTTATAAAGGCTTCTGAAATTTCTATTCCGCTCCAATACGAAAACTTCCGCAATTGAACCCCAAATTTTTTCTGCGGTAAGTTGGGCTATCATGCTGTTTATCAATATGCAATGCCAAATTGAGCAGCATTTCTATTAAATTGCTATTTACCTTATGATGTCCTATATTTGCGCCCTCTAAAAAGTGACGTACATACTCAAAATAAACCAATTTCATTATGCAAAGTAAAGGTGCCATTAAGTTTTTTGCGATTGCCCTCACGCTAATCTGTATTTTTCAGCTGTCTTTCACTTATATCACCAAAAGGCATGAAAATAAAGCCAGGGAATACGCCAATGGCGATCCATCTCTCGAAAAAGCTTACCTCGACTCGATAGCCGATCTTCCAATTTATAACCTGGGTTTTAAGAACTATACCTACCGCGAATGTCAGGAACGCGAGATCAATCTTGGTCTCGACTTGAAAGGTGGTATGAACGTGACGCTTGAAGTTTCTGTTGTGGAAATGATCAAGTCAATGTCAAACAACAGCAAAGATTCTACATTCAACAAGGCACTTGCGCTGGCCAGCGAAATGGAAAAATCAAGCCAGGAGGACTACGTTACTTTATTTGGAAAAGCGTTTACTGCCACCGACCCTAACGCCAAACTGGCAGCCATTTTCAATACACGTGAACTTCAGGATCGCGTTACTTTCAACTCAACTAATGATGAGGTAATTGAAGTAATCAGAGCTGAGGCCGAAAGCGCCATCGAGAGATCTTTCAACATATTAAGGACACGTATCGACAAATTTGGTGTGACACAACCCAATATCCAACGACTTGAGAATTCAGGAAGGATATTAATAGAACTGCCAGGCGTAAAAGAGCCTGAGCGTGTGCGTAAACTGTTGCAAGGAACAGCCCAGCTTGAATTTTGGGAAACATATAACAACAGCGAAATATTTGACAAGCTGTCTTCTGTGAATTCCATGCTCAAAGGTGATTCAAAACTGAATGTGAAGGATTCATTAACTGTAAAATCAGACAGTGTTATTGCCTCTTCAGCTGGCGATTCTCTGACCAAAACAGACTCATCAGCGCAAACCGGCCTGCTTGAAAAGCTTGGTAGCGACACTTCTGCGGCTTCCGATACTTCAGCACAGTCATTCGAGCAATTTGCATTAGAAAACCCGTTGTTTGCAGTTCTTACTCCTGCCATCTATCAGGATGAAACAGGCCAAAGTCAATACAGACCTGGACCGGTAATCGGTTACGCATTACCAAAAGATACCGCCAAGGTAAATGCCATATTTGCGCGTAAGGAAGTGCTTTCTATTTTGCCACGCGACTTTAAGGCATATTGGTCAGTTAAACCGGTAAGTGCTGAGTCAAAAGCTTTGGAATTGATTGCTATCAAAACGCCTGGTCTGGATGGCAAGGCGACTTTGGGCGGTGATGTGATTTCTGATGCCCGCCTTCAATTTGGCCAGTTCAACAACCAGCCTGAAATTTCGATGAGCATGAATCCTGAAGGAGCAAAAATTTGGAAGCGCCTTACAGGAGAAAATATTGGACGCAGTGTTGCGATTGTGCTGGATAATTACGTGTATTCATTCCCTACTGTACAGGGCGAAATAGCCGGTGGAAATTCTTCCATTACCGGTCAGTTTACTGTCAAAGAAGCAAAAGACCTTGCCAATATATTGAAAGCAGGTAAACTTCCTGCTCCCGCCCGAATTGTGGAGGAAGCTATTGTAGGCCCTTCGTTGGGTAAGGAAGCAATTCAATCTGGATTAATGTCATTCGTGATCTCATTATTGCTGGTACTTGCTTTTATGGTAGTGTATTATAGCAACGCAGGTTGGGTTGCGAATCTCGCATTGTTTGCTAACGTATTCTTTGTATTTGGTGTGCTTGCCTCATTGGGCGCGGTGCTTACGCTACCTGGTATTGCTGGTATTGTCCTTACCATTGGTATGTCGGTAGATGCCAACATCTTAATTTTTGAGCGTATCAGAGAAGAATTATTGAATGGTAAAGGCATGCGACTCGCAATTGTGGATGGTTATAATCATGCATACTCATCTATCATCGACTCGAACGTTACTACTTTACTGACCGGAATTGTGCTGTTCACATTTGGAACTGGTCCGATTCAAGGTTTTGCGACTACCTTAATCATCGGTATTTGTACTTCCATGTTTGCCGCTATTTTCCTTACTCGATTGGTGTTTGATGCCAGAGTAGCAAGTAACAAAGAAATCAAATTTTCAAACCGATTTTCTGAGGGTGCTTTCAAAAATGTAAACATCGATTTCATCAGTAAGCGCAAGGTGTTTTATGCAATATCGAGCATCATTATCATTATAGGTATTGGTTCGTTTTTTGTCCGTGGATTCAATATGGGCGTGGATTTTCAGGGTGGCCGCAGTTATGTAGTACGATTTGATCAGCCGGTTTCTACCACCCAAATTCGACAGGACTTGGCGGTAGTATTTGGTGGTTCACCTGAAGTAAAAACATTTGGTGGTGCGGATCAGGTAAAGATCACAACCACTTATCTCATTGAATCAAATGATGAAGAGTCTGACAACATTGTTGCTGCAAAACTTGTGGAAGGATTGAAAATAGACCCGACTCAAATATTGAGCTCCCAAAAAGTAGGGCCGACAATAGCCCATGACATCAAAATATCTGCGATTTATGCTGTAATATTCTCACTGATTATCATCTTCCTGTACATCTTGATACGATTCAAGAAATGGCAATTTAGTTTGGGTGCATTGGTGGCCTTGGCGCATGACGTGTTGTTGGTTTTGAGTGCATTTTCATTGTTACATGGTTTTGTTCCGTTCGCACTTGAGATCGACCAGGCATTTATCGCAGCTATCTTGACTGTAATTGGTTATTCGATTAACGATACAGTAATTGTGTTTGACAGAATTCGTGAATATTTAGGTATTCATCACAACAAGAAAGATATGCAACCTGTGATTAATGCTGCTTTGAATGCAACATTGGCACGAACAATAAATACATCCTTAACTATCTTTTTCGTATTGCTTGCCATATTTATTTTTGGTGGCGAAGTAATCAGAGGATTCTCATTTGCGCTGTTGTTGGGTATTGTTGTAGGTACTTACTCTTCATTATGTGTGGCTACTCCTATTGTAGTTGATTTCATGAAAGAGGATAAACAAGCCTAATTAGTATAGTATTTGAATAAAAATAGCCGGGCAGAAGCCCGGCTTTTTTAGTTGAATTAGTCATCAATATTATATCTACTTTTGTTTAAATTATTTCAAACATGATAGCACCTGTATTATTATTTTTCAATCTTGGCGGAGGCGAAATCTTCGTGATTATGGTAGTCATACTTTTGTTTTTTGGGTCTAAGCGTATACCAGATTTGGCTCGTGGATTGGGCAAAGGCATGCGCGAGTTTAAAGACGCCATGAACACCGTACAAAAAGATATCGAAGACAGTACCAATATTTCAGACAAACCCGGTTCCGGAACTTCAGAATCTAAACCGACCGACAACAAATAGAATTTTTGTACCCATGGCTGTTTCAATTCCCCACTCTTCTTTGCCGCGGGTATTGATTGTTGGGGGCGGTTTTGCCGGATTACAGTTGGTAAAATCATTACGCAACGCCCCTGTTCAGGTAGTGATGCTTGACAAACATAATTACCACACTTTCCAACCATTACTATATCAGGTTGCCACAGGTGGACTAGAACCTGACTCTATAGCCACTCCTTTTCGGATGATTCTTGAAGGCCAAAGCAACTTTATTTTCAGACTTGCCCAAGTGAAATCAGTAGATGCGCAAGCACGATGTGTACGCACTTCAATCGGCAATATTGAGTATGATTACCTGGTATTGGCAACAGGATCGCGTACCAATTTTTTTGGCAATGAAGCGCTTGAGCGTGCGGCCATGTCGCTCAAGTCTATCCCGCAGGCGTTGGATTTGCGCAGCATGCTACTTCAGAATTTTGAGAAGGCTCTACTTGTCAGTGATGTGGAGGAGCGAGTGGGATTGCTCAATATTGTAGTGGTGGGTGGTGGCCCTACAGGCGTGGAAGTTTCGGGTGCGTTGGGCGAATTGAAGCGGCATGTGCTGCCCAATGATTACCCCGAACTTGATTTCAGACAAATGAAGGTATTTCTGATTGAGAAAAGTGATCATTTGTTGAATGGAATGTCTAAAAAATCATCTGTCAAATCGCGAAAATATCTTGAGATGCTAGGTGTGGAGGTGTGGACTGGGGTGGGCGTAAGCTCTTTTGATGGCCACGTTGTGGTGCTTGATAATGGTAAGAAGTTGTTGTCAAAGGCTTTGGTGTGGTCGGCCGGTGTGATGGGCAACAATGTGGCTGGGCTTGAACCCGCAGTGGCCAAAAGCAATCGGTTGTTAGTCGATAATATCAATCAAGTAAACGGATTTGAGAATGTGTTCGCCATTGGCGATCTGGCACTGATGAAAACCGAACGCCACCCCCTTGGCCATCCGATGGTGGCACCGGTAGCGGTGCAACAAGCGCGCAAACTTGGCAAGAACCTAACTAAGATTATCGCGGGCCAAGAGCC
>JBBKVM010000119.1:0-39087 GCA_037968415.1 Bacteroidia bacterium
GTTATCACTGGTGTAGGTGCCAACGCGACTATCGAATGTGATCAGCCTGTAGTATGGAGCACACCTTCTGCTACTGACAACTGTGATACAGCACCTTCATTGACGTTTGCTGACGTAACTCTCTCTCCGGATTGCCCAATGATTATTCGTAGAACATGGACAGCAATAGACGCATGTGGTAATTCATCTACAGCTTCTCAAACAATTACTGTTGTGGATACTACAGCTCCTGTGTTGTCCGCTTGCATGCCTGACACTACAATTTGTCAAAATGAATTGTTGACGATGATCGCTCCTACAGCAACTGATAATTGTGATCCTTCACCAATAGTAACTGGTGTTCGTAGCGATGGCCTTGCAATCAATGCAGTATTCCCGGTAGGATCAACAACTGTAACATATACTGCTACTGATGCTTGTGGTAACACATCTACTTGTATTACAGTAGTAACCGTGTTGGCAACCCCAGATGCTCCGTTTTTATTACCTCCATCAAGCCAGTTGAGCTGTACAAATACAAGTGTGACAATGTGCGTATCACCTGTGGTTGCTGGAGTTGTATATAGCTGGATAGAATTGGGAACGTCAACAACCTATTCAGGCCCATGTATCACAGTAAATTCTCCTGGTAGTTATTTTGTGATTGCGATTAATCCTGTAACAGGTTGTGCAAGCGCGCCTGCTGGAAGCAATGGCAATGTTACCATTGATACCGCCTCCGTTGTGGCATCAGCAACTACTATAAGCAACGTAACCACTGCAGGAGGAAGCAACGGTGTAGCACAGGTTTGCATCACATCAGGTTCAGCCCCCTTCACCGTGAATTTCAATGGAAACAATATTACTATGGGTATTGGATGTCACACATTCAGCAATCTCACTGCTGGCTTGTACACGGCCATCATCACCGGAGCAAATGGTTGTACCACAACTGTATCAACTACGATAACACAGCCAGGTTGTGGTAATTTCCGCACACAAACACAAGGCGGATGGGGACAGTGCCATCAGAATGGAAACAATCCTGGTACATATCTGGCTAATAATTTTGCTGCAGCATTCCCTTCAGGTTTGACAATCGGTTGCGTGAATACTCTCAAATTAACATCTGCCAGTGCCGTGTGCGCATTCTTGCCATCAGGAAGCACGCCAAGTCCTTTACCGGCAGGTATGTTGATTGACCCAGCCTGGTCTTACAAAAACGTGTTAGCAGGTCAGGTAGTGGCATTGACACTTAACGTAGGGTTTGATGCTTACGATCCAAATTTTGGAGGAAGTTCAACTCTGCTTGGAGACCTAGTAGCAGGCAGTGGAACTTTTGCCGGAATGACGGTTAACCAGATTTTGGCTGAAGCAAACAAGATACTTGGTGGATGTGCATCTGCTTACACGCCTTCACAGATCAATACTGCTGTTTCAAACATCAACGAAAATTATGTTGGTGGAAGTGTAACAGGAAATTACCTTGTTTGTCCTAACACTACACCATCGGCATACTCAAGTCTGCTAGGTGTGATCACTGCATCAGCATATCCTAATCCATTCTCTTCTATCACCAACATCGAATTTATGTTGCCTGCGTCTGAGAATGTATCGGTGAAATTGTACAATTATGCAGGTCAATTAGTGGAGACTTTGTTTGAAGGCTTTGTTGAGCAAGACGTAAAGCAGAAAATTGTATTTGATGGTTCAAATCATTCAAGTGGAATTTACTTCTACCAAATAACTACAGATACAAGATCAGCTCAAAGCAAAATATTCCTTGCTAAGTAAAACGCAGGATTAATTTTAACGAAGCTGCCCGATTAATTTCGGGCAGCTTTTTTTTATGCTAACCTTTGAAGTATGGATTGGTTTAACTCGTGTTTCCCTTGAAAACTAATTGCATTCACATTCAAGCCTTGAGCTACCATCTGGCTGATGATGATGATTTGGTTTTGCTCATTAAAAAACGGATCACTGTCTCCGAATACTTGGGTTATTGTGATGGCTCGCAATCTGATCAATAAAGGTGTGAGTTCCGTTTCGGGAGGAGGGCTGCCAGCCCAGCATATAAGTTGATTGACTTTGAAAGCAGTATTACCCACCCAACGCAAAGCTGTTGCGACACCCTGCGAAAAGCCCAGGACATTTATTTTTATTTGTTGGTTTGGCAAAAGATGATTCACTTGGCTGTAAACTAAATCAAGAAATGCTATGTTGTCCAGGATGTCATTTTCTCGATCTTCTTTCGTCATCCAACTTGCTACCACATCCCCGTAGAAACCTTTTTTGTAGAACCGATGAAGGCCTTCTGGAGCTACAATCAAATTCGTTTTCGGATCAAGACAGACAAATTCCTGGATGAATGTTTCTGCCAATTGGCCATACCCGTGAAGGACAATCCAGATTGTTTCAGTAAGCTCAGTTGGTTGATTCAATGTAAAGTAACGAGCTGATTTAGTTGTTTTAATTGTAGTGGATAGAATCATGTTGCTGAAATTGATTTTATGTATTCTGACTTTAGATAATGTGTCTGTGTAATTGTTAAGTCTTGTGTTACGTACATTTGGTTTTTGGAACAAACCTTATTATCTCAATTGATGAAAATATTTATTAGCATTGTTGCCTTGTTGATGGGCGTGGGTTTTCTTTTCTATTGGCTTCAGGATAATTTTATTTTTTTTCCCGAGAAACTAAAACAAAACTATCGTTTTAGGTTTAATGGTTTATTTGATGAGTTGAACCTTGAGTCTGATGGGGAAGGATTGATAAATGTTTTGGTATTCAGATGTAGTAATCCAAAAGGGCGAATAGTTTATTTTCATGGCAACGCTGGTAGTCTGAGAACTTGGGGTGCAGTTGCTGAGAAGTTTGGTGTGTTGGGATTTGAGGTATGGGTGATGGACTACCGGGGGTATGGAAAGAGTAGGGGAGAAAGGACAGAGAAAAGGATGATGGCTGATGCATTATTGGTTTATGACAAAGCAATCGAATCTTACGATCAGAATAATGTGGTGGTGTATGGTCGTTCGTTGGGAACAGCTTTTGCCACCTATGTGAGTGCAACTAGGAATCCGAATAAATTGATCTTAGAGTCGCCATTCTATGATTTGGCTGATGCAGCTTCCGCTCATGTTCCTTTTGTGCCCATTCGCAAATTGTTGAAATATGAATTTCCAAACCATCAGAATCTGCATAATACCAACGCACAAGTGCTGATTATTCATGGCTCTAAAGATGGTGTAGTTCCGCTGAATTCTGCTTTACTGTTAAAACCATTTCTAAAGCAGCAGGATAAATTTGTCATAGTGGAAAAAGCCGGACACAATGATCTGGAGAATTTTACATTATATCATTCCCAGGTAGACAGCTTTTTATCAAATGATCAGTCGGCTAATAATTAAGCAGCTCACTTATTGCCACCGCAACTTTATCACTGTTGGGGACCATCGTAAATTCCAGCGTAGAATTAAGAGGGATGGCAGGCAGATTCTCTGAGCCTATTACATTCACCGGGGCATCTAGAAACGTAAAACAATGTTGTTGAATACGACCGGCAAGGCTTTGTCCAAAACTATTAGATACGGGTTCTTCAGTAACCACCAGGCATTTGTTATGTTGCCTCACGGATTCAAAAATTGTTTGCTCATCTAATGGGGCAAGCGTTCGGAGATCAATTATACTTACCCTGCCTGAGAATTGTTTTGCTGCATTGCATGCCCAATACACGCCCATTCCGTAGGTTATAATTACTAAAGTTTCACCCTTTGCTACTAGTTCTGCTTCAGCCTCTTGAACGATTCTGGCCTTGCCAAAAGGGATGATATAGTCTTCATCAGGTTCAATAGTGCGCGCTTCTTCAGTTCCTTTTATTTTTGACCAGTACAATCCTTTGTGTTCAAGCATTACAACAGGATTAGGGTCATAGTAAGCGGCTTTCATCAAGCCCTTCAAATCTGCTCCGGTAGATGGATATGCAATCTTGATGCCTTTGATATTTGTCAACACAGATTCCACACTTGAAGAGTGATATGGACCACCGCTGCCATAAGCTCCAATTGGTACTCTAATGATGCAACTAACTGGCCATTTGCCGTTAGACAAATAACACGATCGGCTTACTTCTGTGAACAGTTGATTGAGTCCCGGCCAAATGTAATCTGCAAACTGAACTTCTACTATGGGCTTGCAACCCGCGGCCGACATGCCTACGGTGCTGCCAATGATAAATGCTTCTTGTATGGGAGTATTAAATACACGATCATCACCAAACTGTTTGGCCAGTGTGGCGGCTTCCCTGAAAACTCCGCCTAACCTGCGCCCAACATCCTGCCCGTAAAGCAAACATTCAGGATGTTTTGACATCAACTCTTTTACTGCAAACAAAGCAGCATCTACCATCACAGTAGGATCTTTTCCCTTGGGCGAGCGCACTCCTTTTTCTTCGGTGACTGGCGTGGGTGCAAATTCATGAGTGAATAAATCTTCAGGTCTAGGATCTTCTGCTGCCAAAGCGCGCTGGTAGTCTAAGGCTACGTTCTCAACAGCCGCAGATTCCATTTCTTGAATCTTCTTATCGCTATATCCCAGTTCAGTTAACAGAGCAATTAATTTGGGATAAGGGTCGCGGGCTTGTGATTCTACTAAATCATCACGGTACCATTCCTTTCGCACACCAGAAGTATGATGATTGAGCAACGGTACTTTTGCATGTATTAAAAATGGCCTGCGCTCTTTACGGATAGTATCCAGAATCTCATGAATGGTATTATAAGATGTGAGGAAATCTGTTCCATCTATGGTGCGAGTCTCCAACCCTTTAAATCCTTTTGCATATTCTGACACATCCATCGCACGGATTTCTTTTGCTTGTGCTGAGATATCCCACTCATTATCTTGAACAAAATATAAGATTGGAAATTTCTTGAGTACCGCCATTTGAAATGCTTCAGAAACTTCTCCTTCTGTGACAGAGGCATCTCCCAGCGAGCAAACTACTACAGGCAACTCAGTTCCCTTGTAAGGAGATATACCTTTGTTCTCCAAATATTGAATTCCCATAGCAATGCCAGTGGTAGGAATAGCCTGCATGCCTGTGGCTGAACTTTGGTGAGGAATTTTTGGCATGTCATCCCTTTTCAAACTGGGATGGCTGTAATAGGTTCTGCCGCCAGAAAAAGGATCATCGCGTTTGGCAAGCAATTGCAACATAAGTTCATAAGGCTGCATGCCTACACTCAATAGTATGCTGTCATCTCGGTAATATGCACTCAAGTAATCTTGCTCTTTCAGTTGTAACCCCAATGCTATTTGAACAGCTTCGTGTCCGCGGGAAGTAGCGTGTACATATTTTGCCGTTACTTCTTTGTTTTTCTCAAATAGCTCTGTCATGGCTTTTGCGGTAGCCATCAGTTCGAAAGCACGAACGATTGTTTGTTCAGACACATTCTTAGGTAGAATTTTATTTCCGGTTCCGGTAATCATGATCATGGCAGCGATAACAAATTATTGTGGAAACATATTATGATTTTTCAATTACGAGTTTAAGGTTATCGTAAATCTGTTGAGCATTGTCGCGAAATATAGTTTTGAAAAAAGGAAACAAGGATCTCCAAAATAAGTTTTTTCCATGTACTTCATCTGTTGCCGTTATCAATGTTAATTCTCCTGAATGAGAAAACACAATCTTGCTTTTCACAATCATCACTTCGTTATCAAGTATGAATTGGTAGTTTGAATTTGGAATGAATGCGGTGACTTTTTCAGTCATTATGTACTCCTTTCCGTTTTCTACAACGATCAGTTGCGACACACTGCCAACTTCGTGGAGCTTGCCACTAATCATTTCAATGCTTTTGAAATTTGGCATCCAGTCTTTCATTTTCGTTGAATCCAGAAATACTTCAAATGCTTTTTCAACAGGAGCATTTACCGTAACGGTAGATTGATATGTAAATGCAGGAACAAAAATACCAATACACAAAAAGGCCACTGCCCCAATGGCCAGGCTTACAGCAATATATTTTACTACTTTCATTTTCTTGGTTTATTGGGTTGAGAACTCACTTCTTTTTAAATGCACTTATTGCATTTGTGGTGAATTCTGATAACACAAGTTTGCCACTCATTCTTGCTCGATCTTCGAGTAATATTTCCCAATCTTCAGTGCCTTCCCAAAATACACGCTTCAAAAGCATCATTGCTTCGGGATTGCTTTTGGCTAACTTTTTGGCCAGGCTTTCTATTTCCTTATCGAGGTCTTCAGTGGTTTCAAATATTTCGCAAAACATCCCGGCACTTTTTGCCCATTGCGCATCGCGCCATTCCGTTGCATTGATTGATAATTGTGTAAATGCACTTTTGCCAATTTTCCTTTCAACCGCTGGGCCTACCACAAAAGGCCCTATGCCCACGGCCAACTCGCTAAGTTTTACAGCAGAGGCAGTTGTAGCGAGTGTGTAATCTGCAGCACATGCAATACCCACTCCGCCACCCACTGCTTTGCCCTGCACGCGCGCAATCACAAACTTAGGTGCCAGACGGATGGCATTAATAATCTGAGCGAATCCGCTGAAAAAATTCACACCCTCTTCGAGCGACTTTATTGATGAAAGTTCATCAAAAGACGCTCCTGCACAAAAAGTTTTATCACCTTCACTTTGTAAAACAATGACCCGTGCATTTACATCGAGCCCCATGTTTTTTATTTCTTGTGCAATTTGCCTCAACAATGCTCCCGGCAATGAATTACTTTGAGGATGATAAAAAGTAATGGTTCCAATTCCATTTTCGATTTTAGCACTTACCCTTCCTTCTATTATTGTGTCAGTCATTTTCCTTTTTGTTTTCGAGGTTGTTTAGTATCGCCATTGTTATGCGGCTGATACAAGTCAATTTACCCAATTCATTTTCTATTTTTATTTCCCACACTTGTGTGCTTCTACCCAAATGCACCGGCCGTGCTGTACCATACACTTTTCCTTCGCGCACAGCTCTTATGTGGTTTGCGTTAATCTCAAGCCCCACCACATTGACATGGGCTGAGACCGTAAGCGATGCCGCCACGCTTCCCAGTGTTTCCGCCAATACAACGCTAGCTCCTCCATGCAGTATTCCCGCAGGTTGTAGTGTGCGTTTGTCTACCGGCATGGAGGCGGATAAATAATCTTCACCAATCGCAGTGTATATAATCCCAATGTGGGCCGGCATCACATCAAAGTTGGCATTATTCAGTGCTTCTACCGTAGCGGGTCTTTTCCAGATTGACATAGTTTAAACCGGAATTTTGCGAACTAACGTAAGCACTGTTTCTAATGCTACTAACTCATCTCTTTGATTGTACACTTCTACATGCCACTCCACCACACCCTGTGGTATCTGGTCTTCGCGGTCTTCTTTCATCACTTTTCTCTTGCAGGTTAGTTCTACTCGGATAGTATCCCCTACATACACCGGTTGTGTAAATCGCAGATTGTCCAACCCGTAGTTTGCCAGCACTGGACCTTTCTTTGGGTCAACGAACAATCCTGCAGCAGCAGATATTATAAAATATCCATGCGCCACCCGTCCTTCAAATATTGAATCTTCAAACGATGTGGTGTCGGTGTGTGCAAAGAAAAAATCTCCGCTGATGCCCGCAAAATTTACAATGTCGGCTTCGGTGATACTTCTTTTGTGAGTGAACAAAGTCTCGCCCACATTTATTTCTTCAAAATATTTTCTGAAAGGATGAACAGTGAGTTCTGTTTTATGGGCTCCTGCAATGTACTCCCCACCCACATGCATTAGTGTAGTAGGTGAGCCTTGAAGAGCTGTGCGTTGCATGTAGTGTTTTACTGCGCGCACACCTCCCATTTCTTCGCCACCGCCTGCCCGTCCTGGGCCTCCATGCACGAGGTGGGCAAGGGGAGAGCCATGGCCCGTAGATTCTGCTGCACAAGCAGCATTGATAATCATGATACGGCCGTGATATGATCCTGCTCCCAACACAATTTCTCTTGCAAAATTATCATCTGCAGAAAAAACCGAACCCACCAGGCTGCCTTTGCCCAGTTTCGCTAATTCTATTGCTTCATCCACATTTTTGTAAGACATCACCGTGCTCACTGGGCCAAAGGGTTCGATGTTGTGTGGCTCATGATTCTTGAATGGTTCAGGGCAATAAAGTAACATTGCTGCAAGGAAAGCCCCACGCTCTTTATCTCCGCCTTCAATTTTATAATTTTCGACATCGCCATATGCCATTTCGCACACTTTACTCAATGATGCTACACTGTTTTTTACTTCATTTACCTGATCGTGGCTCACAAGAGGCCCCATGCGAACACCTTCTATTGCCGGGTCACCTAGCCTTACTGTGGCCAGCCTACTCTTAATAGCTTCAATCACTTCAGTAGTTATGTTTTGGGGTACAATTGTTCGCCTTATGGCCGTGCAACGTTGGCCAGCCTTCAAAGTCATTTCACGTGCCACTTCTTTTACAAACAATTTAAATTCTTCGCTGTCAGGGGTGGCATCGGGCCCTAGCATTGAAAAGTTCAGCGAGTCAGCTTCCATATTGAATCGAACAGAATTCTCAACCATAGCGTTGCCGGTTTTAAGTTTCCGACCTGTGGCTGCCGATCCTGTAAATGTCACTACGTCTTGCATATCTACATGCGACAATAAATCACCTGCACTGCCGCAGATCAATTGCAACGCACCTTCCGGCAATATTCCCGAACTGATGATTTCCTGAACTACTGCTTGTGTGAGGTAACACGTTACGGAAGCAGGTTTAACAATCGCAGGTACACCTGCTAACAGGTTGGGAGCAATTTTTTCCATCATGCCCCAAACCGGAAAATTAAATGCATTGATGTGAACTCCCACACCTTGCATTGGCGTGAGTATATGATGCCCAATGAACGTGCCACCCTTACTTATTACTTCCGGATTGCCTTCCATCAAAAAAGGCTGATCTGGCAATTCTCTACGGCCCTTGCTTGCGAATACAAACATCGTGCTGATGCCACCATCAATATCCACCCACGAGTCGGCCTTGGTTGCTCCGGTGGCAGCACTCAGTTTGTAAAAGGAGTCTTTCTTCTCGTTCAAATGCATCGCCAAGGCTTTGAGCATTCGGCCACGTTCGTGAAAAGTCATTTTTCGCAACGCGGGTCCAGCTTTTTCTCTGGCATATTGCAGCATGGCTTTAAAGTCCAGCCCTTTACTGGTGGCTTCACCAATTTTCTCTCCGTTTACAGCGTGAAGCAGATCCACTCCCATACCCTCACCTTCTATCCATTTGCCCTGGGCATAACTTTTAATCTTCATAAATGATGTAATTATTGCTTAATTACAAATATAGGCGTTAATAATATATACTCTTGGCACAAACAGCGCTGTCCAAGTATAAACCACTGCAGATGTTGGCTGAGCACCATTTCGATTGCCCGAATTGTTGTATGAAAAATTGTTATTTTGTTGTGAATCAAAAATTTAATTTTATGAAAATCCAAACACTTTTTGCGGCCTTTATTCTAGCGTGTTTAACCTTTAGCACGCAGGCGCAAAACGACAAGCCAATAATATATCATCCAGAAGCCGATGCAAAATTAGAATTGGAAAATGCGGTAAAGCGCGCTAAAGCCGAAGGTAAGCATGTGTTGGTGCAAGTGGGTGGTAATTGGTGCGGCTGGTGCATTCGATTTTACAAATTTTCTCTTGCCGATGCTCAGATAGATTCCACCATCAACGCATCTTTCATAATGTACCATCTCAATTACAGTAAAGAAAACAAGAACTTGCCATTGATGGCCAAGTATGGGTACCCTCAGCGATTTGGCTTTCCGGTGTTCTTAGTGATTGATGGAAATGGCGAAAGATTGCACACTCAAAACAGTGCATATTTTGAACAAGAAGGTGATTATGGAAAAGATAAAGTGATGGACTTTTTGGAGCAGTGGTCACCTGCGGCATTGAAACCTGCGAATTATACTGAAAAATAAATTCTCTGTTTAACAGACTACAATTCTTGGTCGGTGGATGAATATTCCAAGTCTGCTAGACTTTCAAGTGTATATTGGTCTGACTCTGTCGTTAGTTTTAGCTTCTTAAGACCTGATTCAAAATATTGGGCTATCATCGTTTCAAGATACAATCCAACAAAACGATTGAAAAAGTTATCTCCTAAATCACTTTCAAATTCATATGTCAACAAGGTGCCTGATTCCATGGTAGTAAGGGTGTAGCATCCATGCGCAGACAATTCGTTGTTGAGTAAAATTTCAGTTTCAATAGCCTCATTTATATGAGCTGTAGTGATAGTGATTTTCCCCATGCCCAATTTCTGGTCACTCGTGTTCCATTGGCATGTAGCACCTACACCTGTTTCAGGGCCTGAATAAGAAATATTGTTTTTGCCTACGGTATGATGCCAAGCCGACCATTCAGACCAATTTTGCAAGGAGGCAATATGAGTGTAAACTTGATGAGGAGAAGCTTCAATAGTGATTGTACGCTGCATTGTTATTTTCTTGGGTAATAAAAAACCAACCAAGGTTAGTGCAACAATGCTAACGATAATGAACAAAAGAAATTTTTTCACAGAATGGGTAATGTTCGATGAGGTAATGCTATGCGAAATTAATAATTTTTATCATAAAAATAGCCACTCTTTCAGAAGCCTTTGTGGATAAGGGTTTGCGGGGTTGTGATTTTATTTTCTCAGAGCACGTTGTATAAAAGTTGTGTTAAAAATTTATTTAAAAACCAATAATGTTTCTGAGTGATGAGTTGATTCTAAAATATGAATTCAACATCCGTTGTTTTGTATATTAAAAGAAATGTGAATCAATTAATTAGTGAAAATTAAGATTGGATTTTGATTGCTATTCTGAATTACGATTTTCTTTGACTATTGGTTCAGTAAATTGGTAACTTGAGTGTTATTGTTGCGTAAACGACCCAATATGCAGCCGCTAGCCTCCCAAAGTATGCCAACCTTTTTCCCATCTAATTGGCGAGGAATTGGCATAAGTTTTTTTTTCATTTTATGCACCTTTGTTGGCAATCATTCCATTGCTGAGCATTCTAAAGTTTTTCGAGATAGCAGAAACAGTGTGAAAATTAGTCTGCCAATTAATTGGAATATGGTGATTCACGAAGATGAAGGATCACTTCAAATGTTTATCGCTGAAGGAGCTCAAATTTTTGAATCCGGAATAATAATTACTCGAATCGATAACTCTGTCAAACATTTCAATCTTGGAAGTTCGAAAGATGTGGTTCCTTTTTGGGAAAAAAGAATGCATGGAGCCGCACTTCAATATTATGCGAGCGAAGTTTTGAAAGTCGAAAAAATAGAGATTGGAAATTATACCGGAGTGAAGCAAGAATTACGATACAAATATGTATCACATTCTGATACAGTTCACTTGTACCAGATTATACTTAGTAGAAAAGGGGTTTTGTTTACGCTGATTGCCATAGCCCCTGAAGGCGAATGGAAGCAATTGAACGAAATCTACATCAATGCAATTACAAGTCTGCAATTGAATTAATATTCACTAAAGTTTAACGTTTATTTTTCCAAGGCAAATAGGAGGGAGCCACCAGCTTTTTTTGCTCCGACTTTTTTCTGAGTGGTTCACATTCTTTAAGTGATCGGTGCAATTGCTCAGGCAATTTTTGATATAGTTTGGTCCCTTCCGATTTCCAATCTGTCATTTCTTTCGATGCATCCTTTACAATGCGTGCAGGATTTCCAACCGCAATTTTGCCTGCTCCAATTTTCATTTCAGCAGGTACGAATGCGAGCGCGCCTACAATACAATTCTTGCCTAACACCGCGCCATCCATCACCACTGCGTTCATGCCCACCAAGGAGTTCACTCCTACAGTAGCACCGTGTATCACAGCGCCATGGCCAATGTGTGCTCCTTTTTTAAGTCGTACAGTTATGCCCGGAAACATATGTATGGTGCAGTTCTCTTGCACGTTACATCCATCTTCAATTATGATTTGGCCCCAATCGCCCCGCACTGCCGCGCCCGGGCCGATGTACACGTCTTTTCCTATTATCACATTGCCGATAACCGAAGCATTTGGGTGTACGAAAGCACTTTGATGTACTACAGGTTTCACCCCTTCAAATTCGTAAATGCTCATAGTGAGGTTTCTTAATGGATGATTAAACAGCGCAGTTTTCTATGATCACCGCATAGCCTTGCCCAACGCCTATGCACATGGTGCAAAGCGCGTATTTTTTAGAAGTAAGTTGCAGTTCCAATGCAGCCGTGTGTAATAATCGTGCGCCCGACATGCCAAGCGGATGGCCCAGTGCTATGGCACCTCCGTTAGGATTTATTCTCGAATCGTCATCTTCGAGTTTGAGTTGCCGTGTGCAAGCCAAGGCTTGTGCGGCAAATGCCTCGTTCAGTTCTATAATGTCTATTTGATCTAAAGAGAGAGACGCGCGTGCAAGCGCTTTTTGGGAGGCTAACACAGGGCCAATACCCATAATGCGTGGCTCAACGCCAACCACCGCAGAAGATACGATACGCGCCAGCGGTTTCAGCGAATGAGATTTAATTCCTTCTTCAGAAGCAATTAACAATGCAGCAGCACCATCGTTGAGACCTGACGCATTGCCGGCCGTCACGCTGCCATCTTTTTTAAAAGCAGGTCTCAGTTTTGCCAGTGCTTCAATTGTGCTGTCAGGTCTTATAAACTCATCATCAGAAAACAGTATTCCATCTCCCTTGCGTTGAGGGATAGTGAGTGGGGTAATTTCTTTTTCAAAACGGCCGGAGGCTTGTGCGTTGGCTGCTTTTTGTTGTGACCATGCAGAAAATTTGTCTTGATCTTCTCTGCTGATTTTAAATTTTTCAACGAGATTTTCGGCTGTTTCGCCCATGCCCTCAGTACCATAAACTTCATGCAAATTGGGGTTGATAAACCGCCATCCAAAACTGCTGTCAAACATCTGTGAGTCGCGCCCAAAAGCAGTCGATGCTTTTGATATAACCCAAGGTCCGCGCGTCATATTCTCCACCCCACCTGCTATAAAAAGCTGTCCTTCACCTGCTGCTATGGCTCTATGCGCATGCACCACAGCGCTCATGCCCGAGGCGCACAGCCGATTAACAGTTTCACCGGGTACATTGTACGGAACCCCTGCCAGCAACAGTGCCATGCGCGCCACGTTTCGGTTGTCTTCACCAGCCTGATTCGCACAACCTAATATCACATCATCAATTGCGGTGGGGTCAAGCGTACTGGTACTCTCCAACAATGATTTTATAACATGCGCAGCAAGGTCATCAGTGCGCACTGATGCTAAAGTGCCTCCAAAATTGCCAATGGCAGAGCGCGTACCATCTATTATATATCCTGAATTCATTAGATTTATTACTTAGTTTTTTACCATTGTTTTTGAGTCCTGTAAACGACTCCCTTAAATATTCCAACCGTTTCCGAATTCTGGTTGGTGACTAATATTTGATAAATTCCTGTCTTGTTGGTCAAACTCATCTCCTTAGCTGTGGCAGTCAACACATCTCCTTGCAAGCATTTGCGCGGATAGGACATCGAAGCATCCAACACTACACTCATTGCTCCATGCGAATTGCAAGCAAAAGCCAATGCGCTGTCTGCAAATGAAAAGGTTACACCTCCATGTAAAATCCCAAAACCGTTTAGCATCTCTTCCCGTATCTCCATCTGCAAAACGCAAGATCCTGCCCCCGTTTGTTTCACCACAATACCCAACCAATGGCTGAAATTGTCATTTTCAAACATTTTTTTTGTGATTAGAGCAGCTTTTTCTTGTTCATTCATCGTGGTTAGTTTCTGTTTGTAAAAATATCATTTTATAAGGTATGGTTGAAATGACCGGTATAGACCACCCGCATTGAATTATTAACAGTTTTAGCTTGATAAGTAATTGCGACTTTGGCACTGTGTTTTTAAATAAAGTATAGTTTTGCTAATACATAGCAAAATCCAATCCCACCAGTACATGAATAGTAATGCTGATAATTTAGCTAAAAGTAAACACGAGCAAATCCTTGACATCATTGATGACGTCACAGTAACTTCTTCTAATCTTGGTATAGCCCAAATTGTAATCGAAGATGATCACTTAGATGGAAGGCATATTACTGTTGATGGCACTAAAGTGTTGAATTTTGGTTCTTGCAGTTACCTCGGACTGGAAATGGACGAGCGGTTAAAGCAAGGCGCTATTGATGCAGTAAACAAGTACGGTACCCAGTTTTCTTCTTCACGTGCTTACTTGTCGGTTACACTTTATCGCGAAGCAGAAGCTTTGCTTGAGAAATTATTCAGACATCCTGTTATTCTTTCTCCATCAGTAACATTGGGTCACATGTCAGCCATACCAGTTCTTATCAGTAACAACGATGCAGTTATCCTTGATAGTCAAGTGCATGATTGTGTGCAAACCGTGGTTGATTTGTTGCGTCCCAGAAATATTCATATTGAAGTGGTTCGGCATAGTAGATTAGACTTGATAGAAGAAAGAATTAAACTTTTGAGCGGAATTCATGAGAAAGTTTGGTATTTGGCTGATGGTGTTTATTCAATGTATGGAGACTATGCGCCCGTTAAAGAATTGGTGGAATTGGCTGATAAGTATCCTGCATTTCATTTGTATTTTGATGATGCACATGGTATGAGTTGGACAGGCATTCAAGGAGCGGGTTACGTGTTAAACCAAGTGTCAACTCATCCAAAAATGTTTGTAACCACAAGTACTAATAAAAGTTTTGGAGCCGCGGGTGGGGTGCTTATTTTTCCAAATGAAGAATCGAAGAGAAGAGTAAGGAATTGCGGTCGAACAATGATTTTTTCAGGCCCTGTTCAGCCGCCAATGCTTGGCGCCATTATTGCTTCTGCAAAAGTCCACTTAAGTGATGAATTGGCCAAAATGCAGCAAGAATTGCAATTGCTAATTAATCACTTTACTGAAGGAGCGGTGAAGCGTGAGTTGCCCCTGATGTACCGAACAAATTCACCAATCAATTTTATTGGCGTTGGCAAACCAGAGGTGGGTTATAGCATGGTTCGAAGATTGTTGAATAAAGGGTTCTATATCAATTTATCAGTTTTCCCAAGCGTTTCATATAACCAAACTGGGCTCCGGATTCCAATAAATAGAAATTTGAAGGTAGACGATATAGATAAGTTGTTAGATGCGATCAAAAAGGAATTGCCCGAGGCATTGGAAGATGCTAATTCAACATTTGAAGAGATCCATAAAGCTTTTCGGCCAAAAGGGGTGAAAAAAGAAGCAATCCAAAGTCCTGAACTACATTCCGGGAAATAAACTAACCTTCCAAAAGTTTTGGAGAGTATTAAGCGTCTCAGTAAAGCTTTCTAAATTTACCGGTTTGATTATATACCCGGCTACATTTAGCTGGTGGGCTTGACGTAAATCGTTTTCATTATTGGAAGTTGAGAAAATAAATACACTGATGTGTCTTAATTCCGGATCTTTTCTCAATTCCTCCAGAAACTCCAAGCCATTCATCTTTGGCATATTTAAATCAAGCAATATTATTTGAGGGGTTGGGTTTAATTTTTCGAATCCATCTGTACCACGCAATTTGGATAATGCGTCTACTCCATTTCGGGCTATGTGCAACGGATATGGCAAATTCAGTCTGCCAAAGGCCCGTTTTACAATCATGATGTCAACGTCATCATCCTCAACGTGTAGAACATTAATCTGCATTTTCTGGTAATTTATGGTGGTTTTTAAAAAGCCTGTACTTGAAAATATCGACAGTGTAGAAAGTCCGAACAAACAATGATACGAAAATATTCACCAAATGTTATACGCTATATGGCATAAAATCAGGCACTTGTATGTTTCTAAGGTTATCCGAGATCTGATTGATGCTGAACAGCCTATTTAGTTTGTTGAACTCAGCACTCATATAAATAGCAGAAGCTGCACTTTTTACGAGGGCTGTGTTTTTGATCATTTAATCAGTCAATTCTTACATATGTAGCAAACTGGTGATTGTGGTCAACTTTCATTTATGGTTGATGGTAGTTTTGAAACAGCTAACAATCACAGCTATGACTGAAACCACTACTCAAATAAATTTTTGGACCAAACTCAAAATGTTTGTCACCAACTCGGATATTTTCGAAGAAATTCCAGTTGACGACTTAATAGCCCGGCAGCGTTTTATACTCTTTAGAATATTCACGCTCGCAGGTATGGCTATTTGTATTGCTGTTGCAATACAAGCATTTGTGGTTTTGCAAGTAGAAGGTTTTATCCACTCATTTCTATTTATCCTAGCAGGAATATTTGCTTTTAACTATGTCATGTTCCGCTATCACAAACAGCGAAAGTTTGCCTATGGCGTAATTGTTTATTCTGCATTCTTCGTTATCCATTTATTAACTTATGACTCTGGCGGTATTCGAAACTCAGGCATGTTATACCTGGGTTCAATCATGCTCACTACTTTCATGCTATTGGGCAATAGAGCTGGTAAAATATTTTCGCTCATTGCCTTTATCCATCTTATTTACTTTTATTATATAACTGAGAATACCAATTGGGTATCCAATATTTTAGTGGGTGATGGCAAAGAGATGATCGACCTCGATTTTCTTGTAACGGGTTTATTGAGCTTATTCTTAATTGCGGTTCAAATCAATAGTCTGGAGGGATCTAAGAACATCGTGATTCAAAAGGTGAATCAATCTCGTAGAGAATTACATGAAAAGAACATAGAACTCGAAAAGCTTTCATTAGTGGCGAGTAAAACTGACAATGCAGTTGTAATTACTGATTTTAATGGTGTCACTGAGTGGGTGAACGAGGGCTTTACCCGTTTGACGGGCTTCAGCCATAATGCGATTGTGGGCAATAAATCTGCAGACCTATTGTATGGTCCCCTGACCGATAGATCCACATTGGTGGACATGCATAATACAATAGCTAATGGCCGACCTTATACTGGCGAATTGTTGAAGTATCACAAAGATGGACACATTATTTGGATGCACATGACGGTGACACCAATTACAAAAAACGATGGCACTATCAGCAAGTATATTTTCATAGAGAGTGATATCACAGCCAAGAAACAATCTGAAGAGAAAATGGCTGAGTATATGCTCAACCTCGAAAAGACTAATAAAGAGTTAGATCAGTTTGCCTACATCGTTTCGCACGACCTGAAAGCGCCACTGCGAGCCATTGGCAATTTGTCTTGTTGGATTGAAGAGGATATGGCCGATAAGTTTTCTGACGATACCAAAGAGAATTTCAACTTAATAAAAGGGCGTGTAACACGTATGGAGTCTCTAATAAATGGTATTCTCGATTATTCTAAAATTAGTAGAAAACAAAGTGAGAAACAGAATGTTTCGGTTAGTCAATTAATTACTGAAACTGTGGACTTTATCGGCTCCAAAAACATTGTAGAATTGGAGATCGCAAATGAATTGCCGGTTTTGTTCACAGATAAAACCAAACTGCAGCAAGTATTCACAAACTTGATCAGCAATGCTATCAATTACAACGATAAGGAAAAGCTTTTACTCAACATCAAGTGCGAAGAGTTAGAGGAAAGCTGGAAATTTTCAATTCGTGACAACGGTCCAGGTATTGAACAACAGTATCACGAAAAAATATTTGTGATTTTCCAAACTCTGCAGTCACGCGATGTACTTGAAAGTACGGGTGTGGGGCTGGCAATAGTGAAAAAGATTATTGATGAACAGGGAGGCAAAATTTGGGTTGAATCAGAATTGAACAAGGGTGCCACTTTCCATTTTTTATGGCCAAAAAACACTTCAACAATATGGGAAGATATCGTTTGGCAAAATCAAAAAAGCGCATAACAAAACTCAAATATTATATCACATAACAGTTATTATTTATGTTTCAAACACAAGGTAATTCAGAACGAAAAGAAAGAACAAGAAAACGTATGAAAGCAACAGAGAACCAGAAAAAAGCAATACTGAAAAAGATCCAAGATCACTTCAGAAGCATAGATTCATTAATGCAGAAACTCGATCCTCGCGTGCGGCAGGAGTGTGTAGATTCTTTACATACCGGGCTGCATTCAAGTCAAGAAAATATTCTACAGATTGACACTGTTCAATTGGGGCATAATTTTAAGAAACAAAATGTTGTGCAGTCGCTCTCACAAAAGGAAAAAAGAATGGTGCATGAACTCTCTTCCAAATTAGAAGATTTGTATATCACACTGAATTTTATGCCCCCGTTTGAAAATAGTTAGGGATTGGACTCCTTTATTTTTAGAGTCTGTCAGCAATGGCAGACTTTTTTTGTGCCATTTCTTTTAGCATTAAAGAGGGGCGATATCGGTCTTCTTGATAGGTTCTGCTGAGGTTTTGCATATTTTCAAGTATCCGATCAGCACCAATTTCTTCGCACCAAGCCAAAAGCCCTTTTGGGTAGTTCACCCCTTTGGTCATTGCCAGCTCAATATCCTGCGCGCTGGCTATACCTAGATATACCGCATCAATTGCCTCATTGATTAGCATAGTGAGGATTCGATGTAATATTATTTCGCCTAGTTTGAAGTCTTTTTTTGCTTCGGGATTTGAAGCACCTTCTGCATAATTGTAATATCCTCGTCCAGATTTTCGCCCAAATCTTCCTGACTCAAACAAACGTTTTTGTGTGAGCGAAGGCTTGTAGCGTGGATCATAATAAAATTGTTCGAACACTGCTTCCGTTACTTTGTAATTCACATCATTGCCAATGAAATCCATTAACTCAAATGGTCCCATGCGGAACCCACCAAGTTCTTTTATAGCCCAATCAATGGTTGGAATATCTGCAATGCCTTCATCGTAAATACGAAGCGCTTCTCCATAAAATGGGCGAGCCACCCTGTTTACAATAAAACCGGGTGTGTCTTTAGCTTCAACTGTGCATTTCCCCCAAGAATCTACAATGCCGCGCGCAGTCTTTGCAATTGCGCTATCGGTAGATATGCTACTTACTATTTCGACCAAAGGCATGATATGTGCCGGATTGAAAAAATGAATTCCCAAGAAGCGCTCAGGCAATTTGCACGCAGCAGATATAGAAGCAACAGATAATGAAGAGGTATTGGTTGCAAGAATACATTCCTTACTCACCACAGATTCCAATTCAGCAAAAAGTTTTTTCTTGATAGATATATCTTCAATGATTGCTTCAATGACTATGCTGCAATCGGCCAACTCACTGATATCTTGAGAATATTTAATTTTCTGAGTGATGTTCTCAATTGCTTCTGCAGTAATTTTTCCTTTTTCTTTGAGTTTTTCGAGACCGCTATAAATCTTACTTTCCGCAGTTTTTATCTGTGTTGGATCTTTGTCTAGAACAACGATATCCCAGTTGTGCGTAGCTGCCAACTGCGCAATACCCGACCCCATGGTGCCGGAGCCAATAACTCCAAGGAATTTTTTTTTCATCTTTAATTATTTACCCTGAAATACAGGTTTTCTTTTCTCAATAAAGGCCTTGATTCCTTCTTTGTAGTCCAATGTCTCGCCTGATTTTTGTTGTAATTCCATTTCCAGATCCAATTGCGAAATCAGGTCGTTATGCATTGCACGGTTCAGCGCTATTTTCGTGTTACCTAATCCTTTGGTGGGCATTGATGCAAGCATTTGCGCAAGTATTTGCGCGTCTTCGCTCAGTTTTTCATCAGCGGCAACTTTGTAGATCATTCCCATTTCTTCAGCCTGTTGCGCTGCCACTTTTTCACCGGTCATCATTAATGCGGTGGCTTTTGCCCACCCTACCAAACGAGGCAATACAAACGTGCCACCACTGTCTGGAATTAAACCAATTTTTGAAAATGACTGAATAAAACTCGCAGATTTAGCAGCAACCACTATGTCGCAAGCCAACGCTATATTGGCTCCCGCACCAGCCGCCACACCATTCACCGCACACACCACCGGTTTTTCAATGTAGCGTAGTATCTTAATGATTGGGTTGTAGTGGTATTTTACCACATCGCCTATACCTTTGTCACCTCTTCCTTCTGCGGCCAGAATTTCTGCAAGATCTTGCCCTGCGCAAAACGCCCGGCCAGTACCTGTCAGCAATATCGCGCGAACATTATCATTGTCCAAGCAACTCTCCAATATTTCATGAAGCTCTCTGGCCATTTCCCCGTTTACACTATTCAACACATCGGGCCTGTTAAGCGCGATGGTCATTAGGTTATTCTCAAGGGTAACAATAAGTGTGTTGTAGTGCTTCAATTTTTAAGAAATTATGATCAATCTTTTAATAATATCAGATACATTTGAAATGCTCAAAAGGTTGAGCGCAACTATTGCAAAAATAAAGTGCTTTACAAGCAGTAGATCCAAATTGGCTTTTCAAGAAAGTATCCTTTGAGTCGCAAAATGGACACGGTAATATTTTTTTTTCGAGCGGAAGGAAAGGTGAATGATCAATCGGAGAGACCTTGTCGGGTGGAGCAATTCCATAGTCTTTTAGTTTCTGTTTAGTGACCTCGCTCATCCAATCCGTAGTCCAAACAGGGGCAAATATTGTTTTGATAGTGAAGTTATTGTAGCCGTTAGCCTTCAATACTTGTTCTATATCGTCTTCAATGACTTTCATGGCTGGGCAACCCGAATAAGTAGGCGTTATTTTCACTTCAAACGTTTCATCACCAATGGTCACATCGCGTACCACGCCCAGTTCAACAATGTTGATTACAGGCACTTCCGGGTCATTGACTGATTCCAGCAGCGATATGATATTTTGTTTGGATAAGATCATTAGAGTTAATGGTTCACAATCAAGATTTACCACTGAGAGTTTGGATAGGCTCGGGGTAAAAACTGCATTTCTGCTAACAAATGCCCCAAATGTTCAGAGTGACCACCTTTATTAATGCCGGTTACCATTTTAATATTTCCTGCAGGCAATGTGATGTTACATTCGGTCATCAGTTCTGATACGCGTTCATTCCAGTCAGCCTTTATTTGTTCATTACCGGGAAGTATATTTTCTTTGGTTAGCATCTTTTCGCTCTCGCTGTTTACGAATAGTTCTTCAGTATAAATCCATAAATTGTTTACAGCCTGTTGCAAGCGTGAGTTGCTTTCTTTGGTCCCATCACCCAACCTGCGCATCCATTCACTGGCATGTCGTAGGTGGTAAGTAATTTCTTTCAACGATTTTTGAGCCAGTCCAGCTAATGTTTCATCAGTGCTTTTTACCAATTGGCTGAAGTGTAGAAAAGCCCACAGACTGAAAAAATATTGCCGGGTCATTGTATGTGCAAAGTCACCGTTGGGTTGTTCCACAAGAATGAAGTTTCGAAATTGCATCACATCTCGTAAATATGCCAGGTCATCTTCGGTTCGCCCTTTGCCTTCGACTTCGGCTGCATAAGTAAGAAAACCGCGAGCTTGCCCCACCAAATCGAGCGCAATATTTGTCATCGCTATATCTTCTTCAAGTATTGGACCATGGCCACACCATTCAGACAATCTGTGCCCAAGTATTAAGCCATTGTCGCCCAATTTTAGGCAATACTCAAACAAGGCTGTATTAATTTCGATTTGTGCAGTTTCACTCATGATTGCCTATAAGTTTTTTACACCTTCGGGTGTTTTATAAAAGTTGGGATGACGATACATCTTATCATTTGCCGGATCAAAAAATGGTCCGCTATCACCAGGTGAGGTTGCAATTACCATTTCGGATTTCACCACCCACAGGCTCACTGCCTCATTTCTGCGGGCATACACATCGCGTGCATTCTGCAGTGCTATTTCGCTATCGGGGGCATGTACACTTCCAGCGTGTTCATGAGGACTGCCGGTCTTTTTTTGTGTAAAAACTTCCCACAATGGCCAATTACTACTATTGCTTTCGCTCATAATCTTTTGTCTGCGGCTTTAATTAATTATTTTTTTTGTTGGCGTATGCATTGGCCGCTTCACGCACCCAAGCTCCTTCATTATGTGCTTTTTGGCGGGCACTCAATCTTTGTGCATTGCAGGGACCATTGCCTCCAATCACTGCGTAAAATTCATCCCAGTCAATTTCTCCAACATCATAATGCTTCGTCTCTTCATTCAATTTTAATTTTGGGTCGGGAAGGGTAAGCCCAATAAAATCAGCTTGTGGTACGGTGCGGTCAATAAAGCGTTGGCGCAATTCATCGTTGGTATTCTTTTTTACTTTCCATCTTAATAGGTCGGCACTATTTGGTGAATCTTTATCTGATGGTCCAAACATCATGAGCGCAGGCCACCAGAATCGGTTTACTGATTCCTGCGCCATTGCTTTTTGCACATCGGTTCCTTTCATAAGCGTGGCAAGTATTTCATAGCCTTGCTTGTGATGGAAGTTTTCTTCTTTGCAAATTCTTATCATCGCTCGTGCATAAGGCCCGAAAGATGCCTTGGCAAGCATCGTTTGATTCACAATTGCTGCACCATCTACCAACCAACCTATAGAACCTATATCGGCCCAGGAAAGGGTAGGATAATTAAAAATACTGCTGTACTTTGCTTTTCCTGATAGCAGTTGCGCTTCCATTTCGGAACGGTCCATGCCCAAAGTCTCTGCCGAACTGTATATATACAAGCCATGCCCGGCTTCATCCTGAACTTTCGCCATTAGTGCTACTTTTCTCCTTAGGCTGGGAGCACGGGTTATCCAGTTTCCTTCAGGCAACATCCCTACCACTTCCGAATGTGCATGCTGTGACATCATGCGCAATAATTGCTTTCTGTAACGATCTGGCATCCAGTCTTTTGGTTCTATATATTCACCGCTATCTATTCGGGTGTTAAATTGATCTTCTAATACAGTATCGTTTTCAGTTACGGTGGTCATTTGCTAGTTTTTTACGGTCGTACAATGATAGTAAATTAATGATTTTTTTTCAAAAACGAATAGCTTCAGAACCCTTGCATTCCTTAATGTTGAAAACGATATTGGTATCTTTATACAAACTAAATTTTACAACATGTTTGATAAGTTGAATGAAATGCAACAAAAACTTGACGAAATCAAGTCGAGGATGGATACCGTTTATGTTCACGGTGAGGCGGGTGAGGGTAAAGTTAAAGTGATTATTACCGCCAATAAGCTTGTAAAAGACATTGAATTATCTGCTGATCTGTTAGCAGAGAAAGATGGTGAACAATTAAGCGAACTTATAGTGGTGGCTGTAAACAGGGCGATGGAAAAAGCCGATGAAGTTTCAAAAAGCGAAATGCAAGAAGCTTCAGCCGGCTTGTTATCAGGATTGCCGGGAATGTTTGGCAGCTGATATTAGCATCAAGTAACCGGTACGATCAAATTGTTTCAGCACCTAAACCGAACATTATTTCCGCCATTGGTGCACACAATGGTGTGGGATGGGAATTGTGGCTTTTGCGCTTATTGGATAACGGTGTGGCAGCGCATAGTTCCAATTAGAATAGTATTTGTTACCTTTCAAGCCCTCGACAGCCAATCCTTTCAAGACATTGAGCGCACACAATTTGATACTGCTGTCAGGCTGATCGAAACCAATGGTGATGTGCACAGCGGACCTGGAGCTGCCTTTCGTTCGCTCGCATTGATTGAGAAGTATGCGTGGCTTGACCATTGGTACTTAAAGAATCAAGTCTTTAAAATGAGCATGGATAAATTGTACCAAATAGTTGCTGATCATCGCAATTTTTTCTTTAAAGTCACTTTGCTTTTATTTGGTTCTAATCCTACACAGTTGAAAAATTATTGGCTTTTGATACTTGGACTTCTGCTTTTTATGCTTTGTATGACAATTAATTTTCCATGGAAGGGATAAATGAAAATTGTGCGTTCAGTAAAGTAATCAGATCATTGAGTATTTCTATATTTCCAATCACATCGAGATTTATTTTGTCTTCCATTTTTTGCCAGTCTTCCATTTTCGTTCTTACGCCAACAGCATTCAAGGGCTGTAACATATGATGATCATCAATATAGATAACCAATGGCGTAACGAATTCCAGTTTATATACAAGCCAAGTGGTGTTCGAAATGAAAATTGCCAACCCACTATTTAGATCGTGCCAAAAAGATTTGTTATCTGTGAGTTCGTAAGCCGGCTTCATCAATGTTTTGATAAATTCAATGCAGGCTCCTCTACGGAATAATTTGTTTTCAATTTTTACCAAGAGTTGAAGAAATTGCATTCGCTCCCTCATTTTGAATGGGGTATTTTTTTGAGGGCGCGTAGGCATGTAAATACTTAAATGAATGGCAGGTAATTCATTCGACTCATTCCCTTCCTGAAAAAATTGCTTCAATTTGTTTTTCATGATCAATTTAGCTGGCATCAATTTATGGAAAAGCATCACACAGATTGGATCAATAGAATTAAAGTTTCGTTAAAATTTCACCACTGATTTTGAACTTTATTCCCCTTCATTAATGGGTGTTTCATAACCAGCGCGTATTTATTTGCCCGTTTTTTGAAATTTATAAGATCAATGCATTAAATTTGACTCCACTTAGTCAGAACTTCATCTTTAAGTTGCCCGCCATTGTTCAGAGACACATTTCTTGACCGGATACAGATCAAGGGTACATATTACATTTACTTCTATTCTATATTGGTGGGCGTGTTGTCAGGTGCAGCCACTATTGTATTTGTGTTTTTGCTTCATTCAGCCGAGCGTTTTGTGTTTACGCTCCACCAGCGATCTTATGATGACAACCACACAATAATTGAGAAAATTCAATTACTTGCCGATCAGCCTGGGAAAATCGCTCTATTGGTGCTATTGCCTGCGCTAGGGGCATTCTTGTCAGGCGTAATCACGCATTATTGGGCCGATGGCAGAGGAGGAACAGGCGCTGATGCGATGATTAAATCATTTCATCGAAAGGAAGGTCGAATCAAAAAACATATTCCCTTTATCAAATCGTTGGGTACCATTCTCACACTCTCGAGCGGGGGCAGTGGAGGAAAAGAGGGGCCTGTGGCTCAAATTGGAGGTGCAATTGGTGTTATTGTTGCTGATTTTGTAAAGGCGGGAGCGCGCGCAAGGCGCACGTTGCTGTTGGCTGGAACCGCGGCCGGCTTGGGAGCCGTTTTCAAAGCACCACTGGGTGGCGCACTCACAGCTGTCGAAATGGTTTATAAAGAGGATATTGAGGCTGATGCTTTGGTACCTTGCTTTTTGAGCTCTGTCACAGCATATCTGGTGTATTCAATGTATGCAGGCACTGGCAATTTTATGAATATCGGAGTCAAGGTGTCGTTTTCTCACACATGGGAGCTGTTATTTTATCTGCTTCTTGGTGTTTTTTGTTTTGTATTCGGATTCCTTCTCATCAAAGGTTTTAACGACACACGTGTGATTTTTGGCCGCAAACTCAAAGTGCATCCATTATTAAAACCCGCAATTGGCGGCTTGATGGTGGGGGGTATTTCGCTTTTGTTTTTTGAAGTTACAGGAGGTGGAACTTCTTTTCTTGCGCAAACTTTTTCAGGGGCATCACCCAATTTTTTTGGAGTTGAAAGTCAGTACGTAGTAGCTATTTCGTTTTTGTTAATTGCGTTTATGAAGATAGTGTCCACCACGCTTACCATTGGCTCTGGAGGCTCCGCGGGAATCTTTGGACCCTCGTTATTTATTGGCGGCATGTTGGGAGCAGCCGTGGGTACCATCGCACAAATATTATTGCCAGACGTTGATATAAGCATTGGCTCCTACATATTTGTCGGCATGGGTGGGTTTTATGCAGGGGTAGCCAATGCACCTTTGGCGGGCATCATTATGATTAGCGAAATGACTGGTACTTATGTGTTGTTAGTACCCCTCATTATTGTGTCAATTTTTACATTCATACTTTCTAAAAAAATCACCTATTACAAAAGCCAGGTGGAGAATAGATTTAGCAGCCCTGCGCATCATTACGATATGCGTATCGATGTGATTGAGTCTATTGTAATTAAATCAGCGTTTCATGAATACAGCAATCTGGCTGTGGTAAGTAATACAATGCTGCTGAGGGACCTGCGTGCAAGAGCTTTCGATCTTCAAGCAAGTGATTTCGTAGTGGTGGATGATCACCACAATTATTTTGGTGTACTTTCCTTGCGACATCTGGACATGAGGAATTTACCATGGTCGGACGAGAATCACACAATATCAGCTCACGTGGATTGTAACGTGCCAACCATTACGCACAATGGATCGTTGGGCGATGCACTACAAGTTATATTGGAATGTGATATTGATAAAATTGCAATTGTAACCAAAGGAAAAGTGGAAGGATATGTTAGTGTGAAAGATATTTTTAATTGCTATTTATCGATAGTCAAATCCAAAAAACACCATCCGGTTAAATAATTCAATTATTAAGATATTGCGGCATGGAATCAAAAAAAGTTCAGCTAGAGAATAGCATCAGCAAAATTGTAGAGGAAGACAATGCATGTTCCACGCATTTTGAATATACCAAGTCTGAAAAGGGAAGTCAAGAGATCACTATCATTACTTATAATCCACGGCATAACCAGCAATTTGTTTTTCGAAAACTGGAAAGCAATAGTGTAGAGAAGGGCTTAGAGCTTGTGTTGGAAGAGCTGCAAAACCATCGCAAGTTGCACAATACCTATACCGTGGTTTGGTTAAGAAAAGGTGATAGTAAAACACAGACATCTTATTTTACTGGATCAAATATGCGTGATGTATTGGCAAAATTTTATCACAATAAGGATGATGACGACTACATTATTTATGAGTTGAAACTCAATCCTGAATCCTGATTCCCTTTAATTCTTCATTTGACACAATGAAAACTTTCGCCTTATTGATGGCCAGTTGTTGGCTATTGCTGGTGTTGCAGTCTTGCACAAACAGCAATGACGAAGGGAAGGCTGTGCGTGCAGCATCGGACACAATAAAGCACGACACCTTGCCTATCGCTGATGCCAAGGCACCAATGTTACCGCCCCCTATTGTGGTGCCGAATGTTACTTATCATATGTTTCATTTGCGCGATGAACAAAACCTGAAAGACCTGCGCGCGCAGTACAACTTGGTTGAACTAGAAATAATATTGGCAATCAACCGGCTAGATGATAATCGAATGAAAATAGGTGACTCATTGGTTGTGCCCGATTCATTGTACGATGATTTATTGTCGTATTCGCCATTTCCAGCCTCAGTACCTGTATTAGATGGTGTTTCCAAAATGATGCTTGTTTCTTACCCTGTACAGGCATTTGCAGCTTATGAGCATGGGCGGCTTGTGCGATGGGGGCCTGTGAGTCTGGGAAAGAAGAGTTCTCCAACTCCTGTGGGCTTGTTCCATACAAATTGGAAATCAAAGCAAACGATAAGTACTATAAATAGTGAATGGATTTTGGACTGGTATTTCAACTTGGAAAACTTTTCAGGAGTTTCTTTGCACAAATATGATCTTCCAGGCTATCCAGCTAGTCACGCCTGCGTGAGGCTATATGAGTATGACGCAAGGTGGATATACTCTTGGGCCGATCAATGGATTTTAACGGCTGATGGGATGAAAATTATCGCGTACGGAACTCCAGTAATAATTTATGGAGTGTACAACTTTGGGAAACCAGGTCCATGGAAATTGTTAGCGGAAAATGCAGATACCACAAAGTTGACTTCTGATGAAGCACAAAAGTTTATTGATCCTTTTATATCTAAGATAATAAGTAGAGCCGCAATTCGCGATTCAGTTATCTCTAAGAAAATTAACAATTGGCCATTGCCCTAAAAGCAAAATCCTCAAAACTTACGGGTCTTGAGGATTGCTAGGAGATTAGTTATAATTGATGTGTATTATAACGGACGCTTTTATAAAAGGTTTCAAAGTTTAATGCCTTTAACTACTTTTTGTTCTTTTTCGTACCTGCGGAGCTCTTTCATTTTAAATTTGAGGTAAATGCCGGCACTTCCACTGTTTGAGAAATAAGTCTTTTCACCATAATTGACTTTGCCCCTGCCGCTATTCCAATCCAGGGCCATTAACGTATAGTAACCATTGCGATTACTCATATCACCAAAAACAATGTACTTATTGGCTCCATCTTCAAATCGGATAGTGAGCCTGTTTCCATCTATTACCTGATCTATCACTCCAGGAGTACCAGCCTTAATCACTATTTCTTCTACTTTTTTCCCGTCTTGAACTTTCAAGGTTCCATCTTGTGTTATTTTTTCGTTTGGTGAAGTCTCTCCACGCCTAAGTACTATGTCATGTGAGGTATAGAATTGCAATCCTTTAAGTTCGATTTCCGACAAATTGTATTTCTGTCTGATTTCCTGAGTAAAAGGAACTTTGGGTGAACAGCCATATAAGGAGAGTGAGATTGCTGTAAGTATTATTAATGAGTGCTTCATAATTATGAGTTGTTTGTTCAAAGTCGACATTCCAATATTCGTACCAAGATTAGTCGGTTTATCTATTCAAATGATTAAATTTAATGCGGATATACTTAATCAATTGTATTTTTTATAAAAGTTAATAGTATGAAAAGATCGTTAACCTATACGTTCATCCTTGTTTTTTGTTGTTTGATACATGCGAAAGTTTCCATTGCTCAACAAATGGTTCTATTGCCTTTTGCAAATGGGTTTTCAAGTGTGGTAGATATAAAACATGCCGGAGATGACAGAATATTTGTGGTAGAGAAGGCAGGACGAATCAAAATAGTTTCGCAGACCGGTACTACCAATCCCGTGCTATACCTTAATATAGTTTCAAAAGTGGGCTCGGGTGGAAATGAGCAAGGGTTGTTGGGTCTTGCTTTTTCGCCAAATTATGCAACGGATGGTCGGTTTTATGTTAATTATACCAACACTTCCGGGAGTACAGTGATAGCAAGGTATAATGTAAGTTTGGGTAACCCTGACGTGGCCGATGCCACTAGTGAGTTAATCCTGTTGACCATAGCTCAACCATTTACAAATCATAATGGGGGAGAAATCGCATTCGGACATGATGGGTATTTGTACATAGGCACTGGTGATGGAGGGTCAGGAGGAGACCCAGGAAATAGAGCTCAGAATCCATTGCAATGGTTGGGAAAAATGTTACGAATAGATGTCAGTGGAATTGGGGCTTATACTGTTCCTGCTTCCAATCCTTTTGTAGGGAATGCCTCTTATTTACCAGAGATTTGGGCTTTGGGATTACGTAATCCCTGGCGATATAGCTTTGATAAAATTACGGGCGATTTGTGGATAGCTGATGTTGGTCAGAATGTAAAAGAAGAAATTGATATGCAACCAGCATCAAGCACAGGTGGCGAGAATTATGGGTGGAGATGTTATGAAGGCTTCAGTACTTATAATACTAGCGGATGCGGAGGTATATCTAATTATGTGTTTCCTGTTTATGATTACAATCATTCAGGTGCAAATAGCGGGTGTTCCATTACGGGTGGGCATGTATATCGAGGCGCTAAATATCCATCAATGTTTGGCAGGTATTTTTATGCAGATTATTGTTCAGGGCTAATTGGTTCGTTGAGCGGGGGATGCAATCCTGCATATGTCCATACATCGCATGGTGTATATTCTGCTTTCCAGTATTCAACTTTTGGCGAAGACAAATATGGAGAACTTTATCTGGCAAGTATTGGCTCTGGAATTATTCAAAAAATGGCGGATACTACCGGGTGTATTCCGATTGCCTTTATTAGTTGTGCTGATACTCTGTTTTCTTGTGACACAACATATTTACTTTCAACGCCCGAAGGCTTGGGGTTTTCATACCAATGGTACATGAATGCAGCGCCTGTAGCAGGAGGCAACGCCCATACTCTTTTAGCTAACTCAGGAGGGAGTTATTATGTGGAGGTTTACAGTCCCTCATTCTGTTCAAAAGTTTCAGACCCTGTTGAGATTGTATTTTATCCAACCACAGTAGTATCATTTTCTGGCCTAAACCCAAATTATTGTCTGGATGATCCTATTGCTTCTCTAGTTGGTGTCCCGGCAAATGGAATTTTTTCGGGATCGGGAGTTTCTGCAAGCAGTTTTTTTCCACCGCAGGCTGGCGCAGGAGTTCATCCAATTTCTTATGCATATACGGATGGTAATGGTTGCACGAATATCGCTCAGCAGCCAACAGAAGTATTTGCATTGCCAGTAATGCCAACGATATCACAAAACATGAATGTGCTGACCTCAAGTTACACATCAGGAAACCAATGGTATGATTCCTCAGGTGTCATACCAGGAGCTACTGCTAATAATTATTTACCCTCTCAATCAGGGATATATTCAGTAGTATACACAGATGCAAACGGATGCACGTCTACCTCGGCTCCATTCAATTTTATTTTTACAAGCACACTATTTATTGATGCGGCCGAATTTATCTTCATTTTTCCAAATCCGGCCAGCGATTTCATTTTGATTAAGAACAAAGGCCAACAAAACTTGAAAAATATCGTGTGGTATAACCAACTAGGTGAGGTGGTTTTGAAATTAGACCAAACTGTAGAAAGGGGTGCTGAATTAAAAGTAGAAGTAAGTACACTTCTGCCAGGTGTTTATTTTATGCAGGGAAATGTTAATGAGCAAGTGTTCCGAAAAAAATTGGTTTTAATACACAACTAACTTTACAGATTGTGGTGCTATTCCGGCCGAATAAATTTTTACAAAGTAAATGCCATCACCCAAACTGTGCTGAATTTGTGCCATTCCATTACTTTCCGTTTTTATCACTTTTGTCAATATCTCCCGACCAGTTGCATCCGCAATCGCTAGCGTATATTCAGTCGCGCTTTGTAGATTAACTATTGAAATTAAATTTCCTGATGTAGGGTTTGGGTAAATAATAGGAGAAGTGTTCGATCCAATAATTTTTACTGGAACAATTTTAGATTCGTGTGTGGTTCCGTCAAAGTCATATTGAACCAACTTGTAGTAATTGATTCCACGGATTGCGTTTTTGTGAACTGTTTTATATGTGTTCAGAATAGTTGAATTGCCTGCTCCTTTTATGTCTGCAATGACTTTAAAATTGCTTCCGTCTAAGCTGTGTTGAACTGAAAAGAAATCATTGTTAAGTTCGGTAGCGGTAGCCCATTGTAATTCTACCAAATTATCAATAGGATGTGCTGCAAAAAATAATAACTCAACAGGTAAAACGGATTGTGCATATAAGTTGATATCATCCAGATAAATATTGTTGCCCCATCCGCTTCGTGAAATAAACCTGAAACGAACCCCGGATTTTCCAACATATGCATTAAGGCCAATGGTTTCTTTTCGCCACTCGTTGTTGGCCGGCAGAAAGGAACCTGTTTGATCTGGTGCTGTGGCAAGCCCTGGATTTGAGCCTTTGCCATACAAACGCACCCATGTTGACCCACAATCGTCAGATGCATCAACAAATAAAGAATCGGAATAGGTTGAATTGTAGCGCGCATAAGCCACATTAAATTCCATTTGGAGTGTAGCCAGCGCAGCACCAAAATTTAGAGGGGGAGATTGAAGGATATCGAATTGACCAGCAATGTTTGTGCTGCCAGAATAGTTATCCATTCGCGTGCAGGCCGAACTGGTACCAAACCCACTTGGGCCAGCTAACCGAGTCCAGGTATTATTCAAGTCAGGGTTTAATAGTGTCCACCCTCCGGGTGGAAAAGTGGCAGTTTCAAATCCTTCTGTAAACGGTATGGGCTGCCCGGCAACAAATGGTAATACATCAAAATTGGATGTGCTACTATTATTTGCATTGTTGCCGTCTGTGCCGCCATTGGGTGCCGAAGTAAATGCTGTAAAAGAGTGTGTGCCAGTACCGACACTTATTACAGGCAATGTAATGTTTGCAGAATTTCCTTGTGTTAACGTTCCTGTCCAATTTTGAGTTTGTATAGTACCCCCATCAACTTGATAGTTGATGATCACAGAAGTTAGTGTTGTAGACCCGTAATTATTAAGTGTTACTTGTGGTGTATAATTAATTTGACATGATGTACCTGTTGGAGAAATTATATTTGATATTCCGGCATCAAATGGTGTAGGCACAGCACATCCTTGTGATGTGAGTAGAGATGCTCTGGTGGTATTAAGTGCCGCCAACATTCGTGCATTCTGCCCATTAGAGAACATGTACATACATGCATCGTATGTATAGTCCATATAGTTCATGAACATATCACCATTAGGTCCGTTACTACATGTCACTTTTGGGAATGATGGACATCCGGTGTTGGCTGTTTGCTGCGTGGGTGTGTCTGCCACAAAATCATTACCGCAATTCGCATCACCCCATATATGGCGAAGGTTTAACCAGTGTCCTATTTCGTGTGTGGCTGTGCGCCCTTTGTTGTAATTTGCCACCAGCGTGCCAACGCGTCCTACCGCGGAGTATAAACAAACAATACCATCGGTGTTGGCAGCTCCTCCAGGAAACTGTGCGTATCCCAACAGACCACCGCTCAAATTGCCTACCCAAAAATTTAAATACTGATCGCGCGGCCACGCATCTTTACCTCCCGTAGCATTAAATTTGATATTGTTGTTTGAGGAAAAAGATGAAGTAGAAGTAGCCGTGCGCGTAATGCCAGTGGTAGGGTTGCCATTAGGGTCGCGTGAGGCAAGACAAAATTCAATTTGGGCATCACCTGCTGTCGTTTGCCATACACTGGGTAAAAGCGAAATATCTGCGTTGAGTTTTCGAAAATCTTCATTCAATACATCAATTTGCGAAAGCAATTGTGCGTTTGAAATATTTTGGGTGGCATTATTGTACAGCACATGGATCACAACTGGGATGGTGATAATAGCAGGTGATTTATTGCCATTGGTTTCACTGTTGGAAATCCATTGCTGTATTCTGTTCTCAATTTCCTCATATTTTTTAACAGCATCGGGGTTGGTTGCAAGGTATTGTTGATGGACCTCGTTTGTTGCACACGTGCGATGATCTTTTTGTGCAAACCCTATTCCATAAATTAAAACAAAAAGTGAAAGCAAGCTCCATTTGGAGAACTTTAAACTCATTGAAAATATGAATCGAAGAACCAACATTGATACTTTAATAGCTATAAAAGACAGAAAATTCGGTAGTCGTTAACCAATCCGTTTAACACTCGAAATATACAAAAAATTCATGTCTAAATCAAAGATTATTAGATAGTTGACTTTTTCTCAACTGCAAATGTATGGTCACAATAATACTTAAAGAGCCCCAGAACAAAATGGCCACTTTATCGGTGTCCAAAAAGTTATTGAAAAAAGAATGAATGAGGAATGAAATAAGTCCCATTACAACGGCCAGCGAAAGTAATTTATATTGGATGTTGGTTGATTCGTAATAGTTCCTAATACCCCTCAATACGGCATAAATTGTTAAAAGTAAAAACAAAAGAAAAGCAGGAATTCCAGATTCTGAGAGATTGAGAAGAAATTCAGAATGGGCCGATCCACCTTTACCTGGAGTTGCATTGTAAGGTGTTGTGACACTAATTTCCGTCATATCTTTTTGCCGTTGGAAATGGAGATATTGAAATTGATAAGTACCCGGTCCAAATCCCAGCATGGGTTTTTCTTCAAACATTTTCAGTGCCGATTTCCAACGGTTTAATCGTTCAGCATTAGATTGATCATTCGAAATGTTTGAAATGGAACGCACTTTGTCAAGTGCGGTAGTGTTCCGCGCGTTGGAATCGTATCTGTTGTGTGCCAGACTTGTTGAAATATTATTCCAATTGTAACCAATTAAGGTAAATGTGAATAAGGCCAGAAGTGCCAGGTATCGAATCTTTACTTTATACAACAATAATGGAAAGATCAGCAAAGTGATAGCAAGGCTCGCCCATGCTGCCCGCGAAAATGAAAAATAAATGCCGGTCAGAATTAATAATCCCGTGAGCAAATAAAAGCTCCAGCCGAAATAACTAAAGTTTAGTTTTTTTCGATTCAGAATAACTACCAGAACAACAGGTAAAAGGAATACCAGCACTGTGCTATATATGGTGTGGTCTGAGAAAAAAGGATGTACTGCTGCTGCTGCTGTTTGCCTCGTGAAATCTTCCAGGGCATGTTGAAACAGCGTAAATGGAATAATGAGTATCAGCGCACCGGCATAAAGCAGCATAAATAACCAACCGTTTTTCGGCTTGGTTGTCAGGTATAGGTGCATGATGAAATAAAACACACCAATATAAGCCAGTTTGACTATAACCGCTTTAATTGACACTACTATCATAGTAGAAAACATCAGCGAAATAATTACCAGCCCAAGATATACTCCTATCAATATTGAAAGCGGATGTAAAACAAATTCTTTGTATTTCGCAGGGTTTCTAAAGGCATGAAAAAGCCCAGCTAGAAACATCATAGCAACAATTGGTTCTGAAGGAACAATTATACTACTTGCATAATCTTTGATAACTAAATTGAATGAAAAAGGAATAACTAATATAAGTAGAGTGTAGAGGGGAGAGAAATTGAAATGGGAAATAAAAAATGCAACCACACAAATACTTACTACGGATAATACTGCCAAGTAATTTTCCGGTAAAAAAACCAACAATGATGCACTCAGAATAATAATTAAAAATGTAAAAACATAGTACTGTCTGAGTTCTAATGGGGCAATCATTAATCCGGATTCTGAATGAATGAAACTACGTTTTTGATTTTAGAAATTATCACAACCATTAGTGAAGTGATGAGCAACACACCAACTGTGGTTACCACTACAATCAGCCAACGAATCGGATAAACTTTTTTGAATGAAACTTCAGCTGGCGTTATCACATATGCCGGAGGGATGGTGCTATTGAGGTTTATGCCCGCCTGGAGCACGCTTTCCTGCAGTTCATTCAATTTCACCAAATTGCTCTCATATTTGTACAGCATTTCAATCGCGGCAGGGTTTCTTTTTTTGCGCGCTTCGTCAATCGCCTCGCGCACGTCTATCTGGTCTTTTAGTTTTTCGGCATAAACTCGTTTTCGTAAGTCTGCTGAGCCCATATTGTACTCAGGAAAATTGGTGGTTATGGAGTTTGAGATACTGTCTAATTCAGCGATTTGCTTCATGTATTCTAATTCAAGTGAATTATATGCAGACCTGAAATTTTTCTTGATGATGGCATTTTTTACTCTGTCTGCCACCACTACAATTTCGTTTGCAATTTCAGCAGCGGTAAGTGGGTCTGTATCATAAACTTCTATAGAAACACTATTGTATCGGGTCCGATCAATTAGGACATTCTTGTCATAAATTTTGTATAGCCTGAAGAACCTGTCGATTTTGGAGCTGTCAATTTCGTAATGCTTCATCAAGCCGAAATTTGTAATGATTGAATCACGTACAATCCCTGATTTTAATATTTGAATGTACTCATCAATTTCTTTCTCACCGCCAAAACCAGTAAAGTGTTCGATTAACACTTTTTCTGAGTTGGTAGCAGGTGGATACGCTATACATTCAGCTTTAAACTTTGGAGTAAGGAAAGCAGGTCCCGAAAAAATAATTGCAGCAAATGCCGCAACAATAGTGGTAATTAAAATGTGTATGCGCCACTTGCCAATTGTAGACAGCAACTCTACGGCTTCTTCATCTATATACTGTTTGTTACTCTCTTTTTTATAATACATATTGTGCCGCTGAAATGGAAGAACCAAAGATAGAAATTAATGATTCATGCAGCAGAAGCACATTATGTATTTAAAATTTTGCGTAGCCGAAACAAAAATTAAAGCCCCGTCATGGGAAACGGGGCTTTAAAAACAACTGAAAACTAAACTTTATATATCTGTATTTTGATCATAGATTTGTCGCAGTTTTGCAGAATATGAAGGATCTTCAGCATATACCCGATCTAGAAAAGCGAAGTAAACTTCTTTAAGACGAAATGAGTGTTGTTGCCAAAGCTTGTAATCAGAAATTGCATCTTGCCAATTGCTGTATACGGCATAGTTAGGCAATGCTGCATATTTCTTCAATTCTTTTTGCGTACCAAATATTATTTTATCTTCATTTGGCAAATAAATTCCGGCAGCAGCGGTTTGGCGTTGAGCAGGATATCGCATTCCCAACATGTTGTTTGTTTTTTTAGTGAGGAAAGAATTTAAATTACCCGATTCTAATTTTATTTGAGCAAAAACAGTTTCCGGACATAAAATTTCTTTAGCATAGATCTCTTCTCTTATGTTTTCAAGTGTGAGCGGAATGAAATTGTCAAGGGTCTGGATGGAACCGTTAATATCTTGCTGGGCAGTTTCCACATTAATCTTTGAATAATTTTGAGTTGACATGAACAGAAATAGCACCATCATGTTAAGCGAGAATAGTCCAATCCATAGACTCTTCTTTGGCGTTACCAATGCGGTTTGACCCAGATAATTGAAGCACTTTGTGTTCAGGCAGAAACTTACGTCTTCCATCCTGTAAAATTGATGTGTGTTGCAGCAGCCAGTTTTCATATTGTTTGTTTAAATCAGTTGTACTTTTACTAAGTTTTTTGGCTGGTCTTGTGAACCGATTGTGTTAGGTTCACTATTTTGGCGGTCATACAAAAATAGGCCACAATAGCCCCATCAAGCCGCAAATTTGATAAATGGGGCATATTACAGGGTGAATCGGGGGTAATTTGGGGTAAAAAAGAACAATCGAATTAGTATTTAAAACATATTAGCTATTGAAATGAAAAGACCAGCGGAAAATGAATATGCTTCATATTATCATTCATATATTGAAGCTACCACCGCCCAAGAGGCAAATGAAGCCCTGACTGAGGATTTTGAAGATACCATGAGTTTGCTAAAGCAGATAGACGATCAGGGCTCATTATTTAAATACGATGTTGATAAATGGAGTATCAAAGAAGTGATTCAGCATTGTATTGATGTGGAGCGTGTTTTTGCCTACAGAGCGCTCTGCTTTTCAAGAAACGACCATACAGCATTGCCGGGATTTGATCAGGATAATTATTTAAAAGAAACCAATGCTGATGCCAGGAGCTGGAAGTTATTGTTGGATGAGTTGCATGCAGTGCGCATTTCAAGTGTGCTCATGTTTGCGTCTTTTACAAATGAGCAAATGCTGAGAATTGGAAAGGCAAGCGGTAACGACACTTCTGTACGCGCAATCGGATTTATCATTGCAGGGCATTTGAAACACCACACTTTGGTTTTGAAGGAGCGATATCTAAATAACAAAATTTAGTATGAGTACTGTTTCACCAGTTCAAATGGATTACGCTTTAGATTTATTGGCGGAATTACAATTGGTCGGCAATAAGAAATTCGTGGGACCTATGAGTGCCTATATGCGAGATCAGTTTCGGTTTTTCGGTGTGAAATCGCCTGAACGAAAAGCGGTACTTGCTCAATTTGTGAAACTGCATGGATTGCCAGCGAGTGATGATACTGATGGTGTGGTGCGGACATTGTGGAGAGCCGATGAGCGGGAGGCTCAATATTGTGCCATGGAGTTGTTGTACAAAGTGCAACGGAAATCGAAGCGCTATTTTCCTGAGTTAGCAGAATGGATGATTCTGCATAAATCCTGGTGGGATACTGTCGATTTTATCGCTCCCAAAATATTGGCAGATTACTTTAGCAAATACCCTGAAGCGAGAGATGGAATTGTGCGGAGGTGGGTGATTGATAAAAATTTATGGTTGCGTAGATCTTCATTAATTTTTCAATTAAATTATAAACTCGACACGGATGTAGATTTGTTGTTTGAATTTGTGAACAGATTAAAAGTAGATAACGATTTTTTCATACGCAAAGCCATAGGGTGGGCACTTCGTCAGTACAGCAAGCACGATCCTCAAACAATCGCACACTTCGTGAATGAAACCAAAGGCTTATCTGGCTTGAGTATCAGGGAAGCACTCAAGGTAATTAACAAGTAGACTAATGATGAGCCAGAATAATAATGCGGGGGAGAAAAGTGTAAAGAAGATTGAGGTGAGTTGGTCGGAGGCCGTGAGGGTTTGGGTGCGGGTTGCGTTGATGAGTTTCGGAGGTCCTGCCGGGCAAATTTCAGTTATGCATCAGATAGTGGTGGATGAGAAGAAGTGGGTGGACGAAAAGAGTTTTTTGCATGCATTGAATTATTGCATGCTATTGCCAGGACCTGAGGCGCAGCAGTTGGCAACCTACCTTGGCTGGTTGTTGCACAAGGTTAAAGGAGGGTTGGTTGCAGGGTTGTTATTTATTTTACCCGGCTTCATTTCTATATTGGCTTTGAGTTTATGTTATGTGTTACTCGGTCATTTGCCTTTAGTACAGTATTTGTTTTTTGGACTCAAGGCAGCAATCATTGCGATTATAATTGGAGCATTGATCAAGATTTCTTCAAAAGCCCTTCGTAATAAGTTCTTGTATGGAATAGCCATTATCAGTTTTGTTTGTATTTATTTTCTAAATATTTCTTTTCCATTTATCATACTGGGCGCTGCTTTGTTGGGGATGGTGTATGCGGGGGGCTTTGGATCAGTCCAACAAATGGATGGAGAGCATGCAAACTCAACTGCTAGAATTGATAGAAAGACTGTTCGAAGCTCTATTTCTATCGCACTGATATTTGCCGGCTTATGGATATTGCCTATTTGTGTTGCCTGGTTTTTCAGGGAGAGTGAGCCGGTGTTTTTTCAGGAGGGAATATTTTTTGCCAAGGCCGCGCTGGTCACTTTTGGAGGTGCATATTCAGTATTAGCATATGTGGCCCAGCAAGCCGTTGATGTCTATCATTGGTTGCTACCGCATGAAATGATTGATGGGCTGGGAATGGCTGAAACCACTCCGGGGCCTCTGATTCAGGTTGTTCAGTTTGTGGGGTTTATAGGAGCTTATCGTCAAACTGTGAGCATGGATCCGGTATTAGGGGCAGTTATTGGATCAGTATTAGTAACATGGGTGACTTTTATACCCGGGTTTATTTTTGTGTTTGCCGGTGCTCCTTTTGTAGAAGCTGTGCGCGGAAGCAAGATGCTGGCCAACGCACTTACTACTATCACAGCTGCAGTGGTTGGTGTGATTTTGAATTTGTCTTTATGGTTTACGTTGCACACCTTGTTTTCTGAAGTAAATTCTTACGATAGGCCGTTTCTACATTTCGATTATCCAATA
>JBBKVM010000120.1:0-37078 GCA_037968415.1 Bacteroidia bacterium
GAAGAAGACAGCTAAGAAAGCTGCTCCTAAGAAGAAGGCTGCTGCTAAGAAAAAGCCTGCTGCTAAAAAGAAGGCTGCTGCTAAGAAAATGGCATCTAAGAAAGCTACAGCTAAGAAGGCTCCGGCCAAGAAAGCTGCTAAGAAGTAATCATTCCTCGCAAGAGGAGTATTATTACTCACTGTATTCAGGGCGACTCAAAAGAGTTGTCCTGATTTTTTTTTGTACCCTCCATATCTTAATATTATATTCTTAATAAGTAAAAAGAGCGGGCAGGTTAAGCAGGGTAAAAATAATTAGTCCATGAGTGGTGCCATCGACAGAATCATGTTTGTATATAATCCAATGTCGGGTAGTGTGGCCGATCATGTGGAGGACGACATACTGCTACATTGCCGTCATCACAAATGGAACTACTTGTTTTATTACGTAACCGGCATAGACGACAAGCAAAACCTAAGCAAACTAATTGAGAGTTTTTTGCCACAGGTGGTGGTAGCCGTGGGTGGGGATGGCACCGTGAACTTGGTCGCATCTCAAATAATAAATTCAATAACCACATTGGGTATTGTGCCTACAGGATCTACCAATGGGCTGGCAAAAGAGTTGGGTATCCCTTTAGAAATAAGCGAAGCGTTGGACGTGATTGCAGCCAACAACACAAAAAAAATTGACACTTTAACTATCAATGGCATGTGTTCAGTACACATCTGCGATGTGGGTTTCAATGCACGTATTTTGAAACGCGTTTCTAAAAGCAACCTGCGCGGCAAACTTTCCTACGCTTGGCATGGTCTGATTGAGTTTATGAACTACACACCTGAGCGATACAAAGTATCTACCAAGGACCGCTTGTTTGAAGGTGAGGCTGTGATGATAATCATTACCAACGCGCGAGGCTTTGGCTACAATCTGCATGTAAATCCTGAGGGTATTATGGACGATGGTCTATTTGAAATAAGCATTATCAGAACCTTCCCACGCTCCTATCTTTTCAAATTGCTCTATAGAGTGTATCGTAAAACCCTAAATCAATCGGGGTACAACATAGTGATGCGGGCGCGTAAGGCACTGGTAATAAATTCCGCGCACAGCGATGTACATATAGACGGTGAGCCGGTACCAAGCTTTGACAAACTAAATATCGATTTACTCGAAAAGAGCCTCGATGTAATTGTTCCTTGATTAAAATATTTTTCGGCTGAACGATAGTTCGCCTTCGGCATTGCCTGCGCGCGGCTCCCACGCCTGCAACCACACTGCGCTGTTGTGTTTATACTCCAACTTAAAAAATCCTTTGTGAGCGTGTGTGAATATGGCACTTCCACCCGAGCGCACATATGCTGCCTTGCTTCCCGCACCACTCACAATATGGTGCTGGTCATTTTTGTGAATATACTGCAGGTTGTGATCGTGACCGGCAGCCCAAATTAAATTGGGATGATTGGCAATGGCAGCCACCATTTTTTTACGCATGCGCTTATACACCGGATGCGACATGTCTTCCACCGCACCAAAAAACTTCCGGTACACAGGATATAAAGATCCCACACCCGGCAATGGAAGGTAAAGGCGGTCGTGCAGAAAAGTTAGCGGAAACAAATGTGTTTTAAGATTAAACTTACCCCCGTGAAAAGCCTTGCTATAAAGTGGGTGGTGTGCAGCCACTATTACATCTTTTTCTTTGTTCTCTTCAAGTATGGCTGTGAACTGTTCAAAAAACTCCTGCTCGCTTCTTACGCAACCAAACTCAGGACCGATGGGCTTATATCCTCGGTGTACCCACCATGTGGTGTTGATGATGATGAGTGTAAGGTCAGGAGTGAGCGAAATGTCGATTGGACCCGGACAGCCATTGGGTGGCAGATACACATTATCGCGATCCAGGTAACCCTCAATAAATTTCTGTTGCCTTATAACAGAATCAAATCCTTCTTCGCGCGTTTTATTCCAATCGTGGTTGCCCGATAAAAAGTAAATATTACCACGGTAGCCATCAAGCATGTCTAGTTGAACTTTGAGGCGGAGGTGTGCGAGTGCAAAATACTTATGCCCTTCGTCCGGCAGCCCCACCGGATATACAATGTCGCCCAGAAATATTACAGTGCTGTTCTCGCCTGCTTCATGCAGGCGGAGTTTGAGCAGTTCAAGCACCTCATCGGGTCTGTCGACTGCGGGTGCTCCCGTATCGCCAATTAAAAACACAGCATGCTCAGTAGGGTTAATGTTGTCCGCGTTTTGAACCTGCCAGTTGCTGGCCACATGATGATAATAAGGCTTTATGGGTTTGCTGAGCTTATAAAAGTAAAGCGCAATCATGCCGATGCCCAAGGCGGCAAAACAAATAATAAGAAGTTGTGTGATGTCCATCATTTTGGTAGCCGAAAGTAACCATATACTGTTTTTGCCTTTGCCATTCCCACCACCGAAGCTATTTCATCGAGATTCGCCTCACGTATTTTCTTCACTGATTTGAAATGCTGTAAAAGTTTTTGTGAAGTAGCTTCCCCTACGCCCTGTATGTTGCTCAACTCAGTTTTGACCACAGCTTTGCTTCGCTTCAGCCGATGGTGTGTAATACCAAATCGATGCGCTTCGTCTCGCATCTGCTGGATGATGCGCAGCGTTTCACTCTTTTTGTCGAGGTACAACGGAACCGAATCATCAGGATAGTATAACTCTTCCAACCGCTTTGCGATACCAAGTATACTGATCTGCCCGCGCAAACCAAGCCTGTCGAAACTTTTTACAGCCGAACTCAGCTGCCCTTTTCCTCCGTCCACAATCACCAATTGTGGCAAATCTTGTCCTTCACTCAGTAGGCGCTTGTACCTGCGATGTATCACCTCTTCCATACTGGCAAAATCGTTGGGGCCTGTTACGGTCTTTATATTAAAGTGTCGGTAGTCTTTTCGATATGGTTTGCCATTTCTAAACACACTCATGGCGGCCACCGGAAATTCGCCTTGTATGTTGGAATTATCGAAACATTCAATATGAACAGGCTCTTTGGGCAAGCGAAGATCTGATTTCATTTTCTCCATTAACTTGCGGGCTCGTGTGCCTGGATTTAATTTTTCGTACTGCTCATGTTTCTCTTTGATGTAGTAGCGCAAGTTCTTAATCCCCAGTTCAAGTAGGTGCTTTTTATCGCCTATTTTAGGAATAGTGATGGTAACTCCGGGTAGTTCAATATCGGGTTCGGTATTGGCAATAATCTCGGGTGAGTCACTGTCATATCTGGTCCGCAACTCGCCTATTGCGAGTGTGAGCAGCTCCGATTCAGTTTCATCCAGTTTCTTTCTTAACTCAAGTGTGTGCGACTGCATGATGGCTCCATTCATCACTTTCATAAAGTTTACATAGCCCGTGTTGCCCTCTTTAATAATCGAAAAAATATCTACGTTGTTGATAGCGGGGTTCACCACGATGGACTTACTCTTGAATTTTTCGAGTAGCACAATCTTCTCTTTTATAATGTGTGCTTTCTCAAACTCCACCTTGTCTGAAGCGGTCAACATTATTTCGCGAAGTTGAGCAATCACGCTGTTAATATTACCCTTAAGTATTTCTCGTATCTCTTTAATAAAAATATTATACTCTATCTCGGACTGAAAAGCCTCGCATGGACCCAGGCAGTTGCCAATGTGATACTCCAGGCACACTTTAAATTTTTTCTTTTCAATGTTCTCCTCCGTAAGCTGATAATTGCAATTGCGTAATTGGTACAGGTTGTTGATGAGATCAAGAAGTGTGTTTACCATCTTTACATTGGCATAAGGCCCAAAATAGGTGCTGCCATCGCGCACCATTTTGCGAGTAGAAAAAATACGCGGAAAGTTTTCTTTTTTGATGCAGATCCACGGATAGGTTTTGTCATCTTTCAGCAATACGTTGTAGCGCGGCTGGTGTTTCTTTATCAAATTATTCTCCAGCAACAGAGCATCCATTTCTGTCTCTACCACAATGCACTTGATGTCAACAATACGGCTCACTAGCATGCGCGTTTTGCCAAAGTCGTTTTGTCCCCGGGTAAAGTAGGAACTCACTCGCTTGCGCAAGCTCTTGGCCTTGCCTATGTATATGATTACGTCCTTGTCATCAAAAAAACGATACACGCCTGGTTTGTCGGGCATAGTTGAAATAATGACGCTTAATTTCTTGGCTTGGGGATGATCTTTCATAAAGCGAGGGCGCGACAATCTCTTTTTGTCGACAACTGCTAAAACAATTTTCGGACTATAAATTAGCTAAATTCGCATAACTTTCAGAACATCCAGAGAGAACGGTTTTCTTGTTTCAATTTTTAAGGCTTGTTTTTCACATTCTGAACACAAGATATCTTATCAATTAAGCTAACCGTTGAGTACATTCTCTACATGATGATTACAACAAAGCCAGCCATTTAATTGTGCGCAGTTAAATCAGTTATGCCTTTGTCTGTAAAGTTGCATGGCAAACTATTTACTACTTTTCCAATCACGCGCAATATATTCAACCCATCACCATGGCAAAAAAAATTAACCCCAACAGTCCTTCGGCACTCATAATCCAGGAAATATTAACTGTATTCAGAGAACATCCCAACAAAACATTCAATTATAAACAGCTCGCAAAACCTCTTGGATTAAAGGCTTCAGAAAATCGCGAAACTCTTACCTTCTCGCTTCTAGACCTGGTAGATCAAGGAGAGATATTGGAGCACGAGCCTGGCAGTTACAAACTGAAGCCTCAAACTGCATTTGTAGAGGGTGTCATTGACATAACCTCTTCGGGCGTGGGCTATGTGATCAATGACAATTTTGAAGACGACATCTATATCGCTGCCGACAATGTAAAAAATGCACTTCATCGCGATAGGGTGGTGGTAAATCTCTACGCCAAGAAAAGAGACAGGCGCATGGAGGGGTCGGTGGTGAAGATAGTAGAACGTGCCCGAACCGAATTTGCAGGTGTGATACAGGTGTCAGACAAGTATGCTTTTCTGGTTCCCGATAGTGACAAAATGAAGGTGGATATTTTTATCCCACTACAAAAACTGGCGGGCGCACGCAATGGCCAAAAAGCTATTGCCCGCATGACCGAATGGCCTGATGGTGCAAAAAATCCAGTAGGTGAAATAATAAAGGTGCTTGGAAACCCTGGGGAGAATGATGCAGAGATGCATGCCATAATTATTGAATATGGTTTCCCAATTGAGTTCCCGGCACACGTTGAAAAAGAGGCTGCAAAAATTTCGTTTGATGTGGATCCGGCAGAAATAAAAAAGAGAAGAGACTTCCGCGACATCACCACCTTTACTATTGACCCCGAAGATGCCAAAGATTTTGACGATGCGCTGAGCATACGCCCACTTGAAAATAATACCGGTGCAACCTGGGAAATAGGCATACACATTGCCGATGTTAGTCATTACGTTAAGCCTGGTACCGAGCTAGAAAAAGAAGCCTACTCACGCGCCACATCTGTTTACCTGGTCGACAGGGTAATACCCATGCTTCCGGAGGTGCTTTCAAACGGGGTATGTTCGCTCAGGCCTAACGAGGATAAACTCTGTTTCTCTGCAGTGTTTGAACTAGATGACGAGGGCACTGTACATAATGAGTGGATAGGTAGAACGGTGATTCATTCCAACCGTAGGTTTTCATATGAAGATGCACAGAAAATAATTGAAACAGGTCAGGGTGATTTTAGCAAAGAAGTATTGACACTTGATGGTATTGCCAAAAAACTTCGCGATCAGCGTTTCAAAAATGGAGCCATCGCTTTTGACAAGGTAGAAGTTAAATTCAGGCTTGATGAAAAGGGAGATCCAATTGGTGTATACACCAAAGAGAACAAAGACTCTAATAAACTCATTGAAGAGTTTATGCTGCTTGCTAACAGAAAGGTGGCAGAGTTTGTAGGCAAAGTGAAAAAGAGGGGAGACACACAAAAACCGTTTGTCTATCGGATACATGATTCACCGCAGCCCGAAAAAATTCTCACTTTCTCTGACTTTGCCAAAAACTTTGGTTACCGTATACAGGCAGACACCGATCGACAGCTTGCACACTCAATCAACAAACTGATGAGTCAGATAAAAGGCAAACGGGAAGAAAATGTATTGGAACAACTGGCAATACGCACCATGTCAAAAGCAATATATAGTACCGAAAACGTGGGACACTACGGGCTGGCATTTGACTATTACACTCACTTCACTTCACCCATAAGAAGATACCCCGATGTGATGGTACACCGACTTTTGGAACACTATTTGGTAAACAATAAACCAGCAGCAGCCAGTGATCTTGAAGACAAATGCAAGCATTCCACACAGATGGAGATTACTGCGTCAGAAGCCGAACGAGCCTCCATTAAATACAAGCAGGTGCAATTTTTACAAGGAAAAGAAGGAGTGACATTTGATGGTATAATTTCGGGTGTGAAAGAGTGGGGAATCTATGTGGAGATTATCGAAAACAAGTGCGAAGGCATGATACGCCTGAGAGATATCGACAATGATTTTTATGAGTTTGATGAAAGCAACTATTGCATTGTGGGCAGCCGCACGGGTAACAGATATCAGCTGGGCGATGCGGTAAAAGTTCAACTCAAACGCGCAGACCTTGCGCGCAAACAAATAGATTTTTATTTGGTTGACGAAAATGGCGAGACCCCACGCAAGAGCTCAGGCGGCCGCGGAAGACGCAATGAAAATAAGCGTGATAAAGCTGGAAAAAGTAATTCGGGTGCAAAGAAAAAAGGAAAAACAAGAGGAGATAAAAAGTCAAAAAACAAATACCACAGATAAAACTGATGTGGTTTATTGTTTCACCATTTTCTTTAATTCTGTGGTAATGCCATTGGACGCTTTTAAATAATATACTCCTGCACTGAGCCTGCTTACATCTATTGTCAACTGTCCGCTATCAAGAATATACTGCGCACTGTAAATCACTTTGCCTGCTGAATTAATTATCGCCACATCAAGAGGATGGCCCTTGGTGTCAGGCACTAAAAGTGAAACATTTGCTATTGCCGGATTGGGATAAAGCGCTGCGATCAAGTTGGCTGATTTTTCGTTTCTCAACACAGCAATAATTTGTGAATATTTAAACTCCCCATTAAAGTCAATTTGCTTCAAACGATAGTAATACTTCTTACTACTCTTTAAATCAAAATCTGAATAATTATAACTCTGAAGTGTTGTTGTGCTTCCGGCTCCGCTTACAAATCCAATTTGCTCAAACTTGTAGCCATCAGTAGAGCGCTGTATATCAAAACCACTGTTATTAATTTCTGACATCGTCCTCCACAATAGTTGGTTGTGTGTGGGCTCCGCGTGGCCGGTAAAACTGATGAGTTCCACTGGCAACGGTGCGTTGGAAGGCCCCACAATTTCAAAGTCATCTAAAGCTATTCCTGAATCATTTACCGTTACATCCGATTTAAACACAACGCGGAATGCCACATTGGGGTTGCCGGCCAACCATGATAAATCGAGTGAGCGGGCGATGTAGGTAAGTGAGGTAGAATTAAAATAAGGTTCGTAACGCGGGAAGGAGGTGTTCTGTGCTGAGTTTGTAAAGTCATACCATGTAGCGCTTACTCCTCCAAGAATGCTCCATGTATCACCTTTGTTCAGCGTGTACTCCACCCTGAATCCATCCCAACTTATCTCCACACGATTCTTTTTATTGAAACGGATTGAATATGTGCCGCCCGCAGAAAAATTATAATTCGGACTATAAAGATGCGACTCGGTATTGTCGGCATAATTGCCCGACAATCCGGTAACGTATGCATTGCCGCCACTGGAAGTTCCGTTTTTTCCGGTTACGCCTGAATTGCCTCTTTCGTATGGTGTGCCTGAAACATTCCATGATGCAAAATCAAGAACATTAGTTTCAAAGTTACCTCCATCAGCAGGCGTATATGGTGTGCCTTTGTTAGGCAACACATGGATGTAACCGTTTACTGTTTTGGATAGGCTGGCGTTGATGGTGAGTGAAACACTGTAGAGGCCTGGTGCGCTATAGGTTTTCACGGGATTCTGCAAGCTACTGAAGGTGCCGTCACCAAAATTCCAAAGCCACGAGGAAGCTTTGCTCGATGCATCGGTAAAGTTGATCGTCTTGGCAAGATAGGTGACACGTTTGTCTGCTATAAAATCAGCAAATGGATCGGTAAAAATATCTGTCGAAAACAAGCCGCGGCCATGGGTTGAGCCAATTACCATCTTGTCGGAAGTACGCAACTGCAGCATAGTGGTACGCACATTGGCAAGGCCATTGTTGCTGGGGCCCCACACGGTGCTTGTTCCGCTCAAATCATTGGTAGTCCACACGCCAAGCTCAGTAGCCAACATTGCCTGATCGTTGTTGGTTGGATCAAAGATGGCCCATCGCACAGGTATATCGGGCAAATTACCCTCCACCGATGTCCATGAGGTGCCTCCATTAAAAGTTTCCCATACACTGTTCACTCCATAATTTGAATAGCTAGCCAATAAGTGGTTTTCGTTACCCGTTTCTATCGCGACACACGAAACATTACTTGTAGGCATCCCGGTAGAAATATTGGTGCCTGTGGGTGTGGCTGTATGTGCATCGTCTACACGCACTACTCTTCCATTGCTCAAACCGAAGTATACGCGGTTGGCCACATTGGGCGATACCATCACATGCCTTACGCTACCTCCACTAAATGCTGCAATGGAAATTACAGTGGAGGTGTTTCCGGTTTGTGGGTTTTCCCATCGTCTGTAGGTACCACTTGTTTCGCCACAATACATAATATTAGCCGCATCATCATAGTCAGTTGGGTTGATGAAAGAACCTGTGGAACTGCTGAGGTTTACGGTTGTGAAACTATTTCCACCGTTTGTTGATCTTCGGTACTGGTTGTATACGTAAGATGTAAATTGGTATTGCGGCTGATCTTGATCAATGTGAACGTATGCTCCATCACCACCTGTTACTTCTACAGTAGCGTTAATTCCGGCAGTGTTAAACCGGTGCGATCCGTTATCCTGCGCGCCAGCCAGAAAAAAGTTTTGACCGGCAGTAGGATGGATGGCACATGCGTAAAACTGAGTGACATTATAATTGTAACTCTTGAATGCGATTGCAGGAATGGCATTGGTTCCATTGGTAGTCCGGTATACGCCACCATCATTACCAAAATAAATTACGGATGAGCTACCGGGTTGGTAAAGTGCAATATGTTGATCAGCATGCACTTCCTGAAAACCATACCCACCCCACCAGTGAGACATTTGCTGCCAAGTGCTACCACCATTGGTTGACTTAAACAAATCAATACCACCTACTATTACAGTGTTGGCATTGTTTGGATCAACTGCAATACTCATATCGTACCACGATTGGCCGCGCGTGATGTCATTTCCTATGCCTGCTTCTGCATCTACCGGCTTGGTAAGTAATGTCCATGTGGCACCATAGTCTCCGGTACGGTAAAAATTGACGCCTGACTCAACGACAAAAGCATAACACACTCCGGCACTTGATGGCGCTACAGCTATATCAATGCGCCCGATGCCCGAAGTTGGAAATCCGTTGGCTCCGGTGTTGAGTTTTGTCCAACTGCTTGCGTTACCGGTGGCAGAGCGATAGACACCACCGTTACCAGCACGGGTTGAAGCCCAAATTGCATTATCAGCACCCAGTTCTATGTCACTAAAATCATCTGTGGTAGCACCTCCTGGAGCGGTTGAACCAAGTACCCTTGTCCATATAGCTCCACCATCTTGTGATCGGAATACCCCATTACGAGTAGCAGCATACACATCTCCGCTTGGATGACAGATCATCCTGTTTACATAATAATAGTTACTTCCTGTGGTAGACGCAAGTTGGGTCCATGTACTCCCTCCATTGGTCGATTTAAAAATTCCATTTCCGCGAGCTCCATCAGCATTATTATATCCTTCGCCTGTTCCAAAATACATTACCTGAGGATTGGTTACGGAATGTGTGATGGTAGTCACGGCTAAATTGGCCATCAGGTCATTAACCGGTATCCAGTCGGGTGAAGCGTTTCCAATATTTGCTGTGCGCCACAATCCGCCACCCACACTGCCTGCAAAAACCGAATTGCCGGTTACATCATTGGGATCTACCATGATCGTACGTGTGCGTCCGCCAAAATTGTTTGGCCCACGCTCAGTCCAATTCACACCAGGAATAGCTCCTGCTACTTTGTTGGTTTCACTTTGTAGTGTGCGCATGTATTCAAGTGCAACCATTAATCGCTCTGTTGGAATGGTATTGGTAGCAGGATCTTTTGTTAATTCAAACTCGTGCTGCATGGCCAGGTCCATGCGATCACGCTTGACCAAGCGATGATTCACCGGTTCTTCAGGCAACACTGATGTAAAAAAAATAGCTGCCGCACCTGTGATTATCATACACAAGCCGATAGCTATTGCTACAAAAGGTAACATTAATTTTTTCTGCATCTCCGTAATAAAATAGTAATTGACACCACTATCCGCCCAAACTGTTGCCTTTAAATACGCTAAGTTGTAAATTTAGGGAACAAATATATCAAAGTCAAGGGGTTATGACATATAAACAGGTATTTTAACGGATGTTTAATCCTGTGTTTTGGGCTGTATTATTTTTACCCCGTCAAATTTTACTTCTTTTCCATCTAAATAGGTGATGGAAACCAACACCATACCATATTCATCATAAAGTTTCCAAATGCCTTCTTTCACACCCAGGCGATAATTTCTTTCTTCCCGCATACCTCCTTCGGCATAGTAATATTTATGCGGCCCATTGGCATCTCCGTCTAAAAAATTGCCTTCGAACGCCAACTTACCATTTAGATAAAATTGTTTCCAATTACCTACCAATTTACCATCTAAATAATCGCCCTGGGCTATGTAGCTTCCGTTGTTAACCTTCCAATTACCGTCTTTTTTGCCCTGGTAATACTCACCGGTTGATATCACATTTCCGGCCTTGTCATACTCAATCGTTTTTCCTTCTTCCAATCCTTTTACAAAATTTTCTTCCCGAAGAATTTTTCCATCATCATAGTACCATGTCCATGCCCCTTCAGGCTTACCTTTTTTATAATTTCCTTGCTGTTCTTTGGTACCGTTTTCATAATAATAATACCAGGTTCCTGTTTTACTATCGTCCTTGTATACACCTTCACCTTTTAACTTTCCCGATTCATAAAACTCTTTCCACGCACCTTGTTTTCTACCGTTTTCGTCCATTAAACCGCGGCTGGCCTTAACTCCGCGCTGATAAATGGTTGCTTCAGTTGGCTTTCCCTCAGCATCAAATTCTTGAAATACACCCACCGGTTTTTCTCCGTCATAACTACCCAAAAGTGCTAACACACCTCCCTCATGATATTCCCTGTATATATCCAGATTAATTATCCGCTGATCTTCGCGGGTAACCAATTCGTCATCATGATATTCTTCCAAACTGGTTACAAATCCTTCTTTTGAGTAGGTCCTGAATTTGCCTTCGCGCTTGTCATCTTTGTAAAAACCATCCCACTTCATTTCTCCGTTTGGATAGAATTCTTTCCATGCACCTTGCTTAAATCCAAACTTATCAGTTCGGTTTATTTTTTCCTCTTTCATAAAAAAACCACGTCTGTAAGTTGAAATGGTGATAATCAATCCATCTTCATCGTACTCGAGTGCAGTACCATCTTCTAAATCATTTTGATAAGGGACTGTTTTATTCAATTTGCCTGATTGATAGTAATATTTAGCGACACCTGTCCGCACATTCCCATCATACAATATTTCTACAGCAAGTTTTCCGCTTTCATCATACTCTCTCATCAATCCACTCTTCTTTCCTTGTACATAATTTATCTCTTGCGTAAGTGTGCCTGCTTCATTATAAAACTTCCAAATTCCTTCAAGTAAATGTTGTTTTCTATTTCCTTCCGATTTTAACTTCCCATTTTCATAATAACTTTTCCACACCCCTTCGGGCTTACCATTCAACATGTTACCTTCGCTCGACTTGACATCAGGCGAATAATAAAACGTGTTGAATCCATTAGTATCAATCGATACGCCACCACCAGGCTGCCCCCAGGCCATTGCTGCCAATAGCATAAACAGCAAAAAAAATATTTGATTCGATTGTTTCATTTCAGTTCAACAAAGCTACGCAACAAGCAACAGAAAAAAGTAACTGGCTGTATATTATAACATATATATTATTAAATATTTAATTATTAAAAGATATAATAATAATAGGGTGTTGGTAGTGTTTATATTTATTATCAGAATCTATTGATTGTTGTTGTTCTCACTGTTTATCATACCTACATCAACAGGTTACCAACAATTACATTATTGAATATCAAGCGTATCTGAAGTAATTCACACACTTGTTATAAACCCATAGGCATGATAAATTATTGTAATTATGCTTGTTCATTTTAGTTCGTAAAATGTTAAGATATTTGTATTAATAATTGCAGATGGGAATAGAATATTTTTAAAGCCGCAGGGATATAAACAATGCAAGCTTTTTTTAATAAAATTTAACAACAGAAATTAACACTTCACACAAAATTAATGTTAGTAATTATTAATTAATGGGTGCTGTAAAACAGGGGTTTGTAAAAGCACGCATTTACAATTGTTAATAGAAACAGTGAATTGTTAATTAAGTAAAAACACCGGATGAAAAAACAACCAATAGCTGTAGGCTGCGACCATGCTGGGTTTGAGTTGAAAGAACACCTAAAAGAGTGGCTTCAATCTCATGGACATGAAGTAAAGGATTTTGGAACCCATTCACTTGATTCTGTCGATTATCCAGACTTTGTACATCCGTTGGCCTCTTTTGTAGAAAATAACGAAACAAGGCTAGGTATATTAATTTGCGGTAGCGGAAATGGAGTGGCTATTACTGCCAATAAACATGCAGGTATTCGGGCTGCTTTGTGCTGGAGCAATGAAATTGCGGCACTGGCCAGACAGCATAACAATGCTAATATATTATGTGTGCCTTCACGCTTTGTTTCTCAATCATTGGCAGATGAAATGACTCAAACCTTCATAGCGACTCAGTTTGAAGGAGGCCGTCATGCAAACAGAGTAGAAAAAATAAAAACTAACCAATGATAAAAAAAACAGTTCTTTCGCTCGTATATATAGTATGGGCCAGCGCCATAAGTGTTGGCCAAATACAAATTATTGCCGTTGATGCTGAACAAGACGCCATGGCGCAGGAAGTGCCTGCTGAAGTATCGGTAGTTGAAAAGTACGCGCAGATAATTAATAAGAACACACTCAATGTTATAGCAACGAAGCTGGCATCGGAAGAATTTGCCGGGCGCGAAACCGGAATGAAAGGGCAGAAGTTGGCTGCCGATTACATAGCGGATCAATTCAAAACTTACGGAATACCTCCAGTGAAAGCGCTAGATGGCTATTTTCAGGAATTTCCGATCACAACCACGTATGCGGAAGGCGTAAAAATAACAGCAGCCGGAAAGAATTTTCAGTTTATGAAAGACTATTTCTATTTCCGTGGTTTTGGCGATACGGTAATGGCCAAGAACAAAATAGTATTCAAAGGACATGGAATAGCTGACGACAAATTCAATGATTATGCAAACACCGACAACATAAACGGAAACGTCTTGATGTTTTTAGCAGGTGACCCTACCAATAAAAAAGGGAAATCGATTATTACAGGCAGTGAAGAGCCCTCCTCATGGGCAACCAGTTGGAGAAAGAAGATTGATCAGGCAAAGAAATACAAGCCCGCTGCCATACTTATAGTATTGAAAGATTTTGATAAAAGCGCAAAAGACTTGAAAGAGTTTATTTCAGAGCCAACCACTGCCTTATCAACAGAAAAGCAAAAGGCAGCCGGCATGCCTGTTATATACATTTCGCGCGCCATGGCCGATCAATTGATTGCGCCATCCGGGAAAAGCATTTCAAAAATAGAGAAAGTAATTACCAAAAAAGGTAAGCCTGAAGAGTTTGAAAACATGCAGCCCATAGTGCTTGATATAAAAAGGAAAAAGGAGCAAATGAAGGGAGAAAACGTGTTGGGATTTATTGCCGGTTGCGAAAAGCCTGAAGAGGTGGTGGTAGTAACTGCTCATTATGATCATCTGGGCGAGCACAATGGAAAAATATACTACGGTGCTGATGACAATGCCTCAGGCACATCGGTGATTATGAACATTGCGCAGGCATTTGCAGAGGCAAAGAAAGCAGGACATTGCCCTTCGCGCAGTGTGCTGATAATGCCTGTGTCAGGCGAAGAAAAAGATTTGCTGGGCTCAGAGTACTATACAAATAACCCGGTGTATCCGCTTGAGAATACAGTGGCTAACCTGAACGTAGATATGGTAGGGCGGATAGACAAGAAACACGAAGGAGACGGCAACTACATTTACCTGATTGGCAGCGACAGGTTGAGCAACGAATTGCACGAAGTATGCGAGCAGGTAAATGAAAAATACAGCAAAATAAAACTTGATTATACCTACAATGACCCCAATGATCCTAATAGTTATTATACCCGATCAGACCACTATAACTTTGCAAAAAATAATGTGCCCGTAATTTTTTATTTCAACGGGGAACATCCTGATTATCACAAGCCCACCGACACAATCGACAAACTCGATTTTGATAAGATGGAAAAAATTGGGCGATTGATTTTTTACACTGCTTGGGAGTTGGCCAACAGGCCGGATCGCGTAAAGCTGAATGAAAAAGCAATTGGTGAAGATGTCGATAAATAAACAAGATGCCCGGAATTGAAGAATTTTTAGCCGCTGCCGAAGGCAAAGTATTTGATGCAGCCAGGCGCAATAAAATGCAACACGGTGTCCGCCAGTACAATGCGCAGGTGGCCAATGGGATGCAGCAGTTTGCGCATCTGGAAATGGCGCGGCAGCGGGCAGCAGTTGTTAAGTGGAAAGCACTCGAAAACCTGGAAAAGAATCTCACCGATTTCGAAACTGTATTTCAGCGCAGGGGCGGGAAGGTGGTGTGGGCGCAGGATGCCATGGATGCGCTCAACGAGGTGATGAATATATTGAGCAGGCACAACTGTCGGATGGTGGTAAAGTCTAAATCGATGACCACCGAAGAAATAAACCTGAACGAAACACTTCAGCAACATCACATCGAGGTGACGGAAACCGATCTAGGTGAATACATATTGCAGATTGCAAATGAAAAGCCATCGCACATTGTGGCCCCCGCCATGCATAAATCTGCGGTAGAAATAGCAAAACTTTTTTCTGAAAAACACGAACTAAAAGCCGACAGCACGCCCGAAGAAATAACCGCTTTTGTGCGTCAGCATTTGCGTAAAAAAATGAATTTGGCCGATGCCGTAATTACCGGTGCCAATTTTGTGATAGCGGATACCGGTTCGGTTTCTATTACTGAAAATGAAGGCAACGTAATTGGAAGCATTGCTTCTGCACGTGTCCATATTATAATTGCGGGTATAGAGAAGGTTTTGCCCTCGCTCCAAGAGCTCGATCTTTTCCTTCCATTGCTTGCTACCCATGGAACGGGCCAGCGCATCACGGCCTACAACACCATTGTATCAGGACCGGGTAAAATGAATGATGGAACTTCGCTGCGCGAAGTGTATGTGGTGCTGCTCGACAATGGTCGCACGGACCTATTGCAACAACAGGATCAGCGCCATAGTCTGGCCTGCATACGCTGCGGGGCCTGCCTTACGGCCTGCCCGATATACCAGAGTGTGGGCGGGCATACCTATAATAATGTGTACAGTGGACCCATCGGTGCGGTAACAGCGCCCCACACGCAAGGTGTAGATGAATACAAACACCTCAGCTTTGCGTCTACCAGTTGTGGCAAATGTACGGAGGTGTGCCCGGTGAAAATCGATTTATCGCGCATGCTGCTTTACAACCGCAGAGATTTTACGCGCGCTACGCAAGCCTCGCGCCTCGAAAAGTGGACGTATTACTTTTGGAAAAAAGCCATGCTCCGCAGAGAGATAATGAACAAAGGTGGAGCCAGGGCTAAGAATTTTGTGTTGCAGAATTTTTTCAAAAAATCGTGGGGCTCCAGGCGCGAAATGCCTGCCATTGCTGCCAAATCATTCAATGAGCGCTGGCGCGAACAAAACCAAGCTCAATAATTCTTCACATATTTTTGCGAATAAATTCCGCGCGCAGTCTCTACGCGCACATGATACAATCCGATTTGTAAATCGTGCAAATGCAAACGTAAATTTGTTGCAGTGTGCGATGTGGTAGTATAACATTCCTTGCCGCGCATATCTACCACGCGCACGATGGAAGGATACAAATCTGCATTGGGTATGCTGATTACAAAATCCCCACCGCCCGGATTGGGGTACAATAGAAAATGATCGGAGACAAGTTCATGCGAAGCAAGCAAAATGGATGCATCCAGCCGCACCAGGCCACCGGTTTGCGTGCCTGCCCACAGCACGTTGGCACTTTCTTTTTTCAAGCAACGAATTTTATTATCGGGTAGCGCGGTGTTGTTACTGTTGAACACTGTAAACTGTCCGTTAAAAAATCGAAACAACCCATCCTCCTGTGTGCCACCCCACACCTCACCCGGGTTTGTTACTTCCACCGCAATCATGGCATTGGAAGGTACGCCAGAATTGATGGTATTGTATGTAGACCAGGTGGTGCCGCCATGATATACACACAGGCCTGCCGCAGGCGAAGCGGTCCATTTTTTTCCGTTGGTGTCGGTGCTGATGGAGGTCATGGTATTGTCTGGTGCAGTGCCGGCACTCACATTTAATACAGTCCAGCTTGTGTCTTTCCAAATGGTAAAACCACCATTGATGGTGGCGACAAAACGTGTGTTGGTCGAGTCGACAAAAAGGGCCGCAATGTTATTCGACTGTAGTGGTGAATTGGTATTGTTATACACCGACCAGTTGGTGCCATCAAATTCGGCAAGCCCGCCTGAGGTTCCTATCAGCAGCGTGCCGGCAGGTGTGCGGGCCAGCGCACGCACGTGGTTGTCGGGCAACGCGGAGTTGGTAGTATTGAATAACTGCCATGAAGTGCCGTCAAATTTTGCAAGCCCATTGGTAAATGTTCCTACCCACACCACGGTGCCTGTGTCGGTGAGAAGTGCCCTTACGCTGTTAGCCGGCAATCCCGAATTAACAGTGTTGTATATCTGCCATGCCGCGCCATCAAAACGCGCAAGCCCCAGATCGGTGCCTACCCATTTCACACCATTTGCATCTATTTCAATAGTGTGCACATAGTTGTCGGGCAACAATGAATTTTGAGTGTTGAAAACAGTAATCGCCATTTGCGCATGCGCGCTGGCCATCCACAAAAAGAGAGCCACTGCACACACACATACACGAGTAAACATTCAGCTTCAGACTTTACTGCACAAACAGTTTTCTGAATGATTCGCTTTCGGCCGTACTGATTTTTATCAGGTATGCACCTTTGGCCAAACCAGTGAGGTCAAGCGTTTCGGTGTGGTTTGCTTTGGGCGATGATAATTTTTTGTGCATCACCACTTTTCCCAAATTGTCGGTAAGCGTGAGTGTCACCTGTTGCAACAACATGTTACCAAAAGACACATAAGCCACTCCGGCTGTGGGGTTGGGATACACATTTACGCCTGCAAGATTTTTGTCAATAGCTATGGCAGTAGAGAGCGAAACCGTCACATCTATCACCTTAGTGTTGCTGCATCCATTGACATCAGTAAACTCATAAGTAATAGGGTAAGGGCCACCCACCCCGGCAGAAGCCGGATCAAAAGTGTTTCCGGTTACACCGATTCCTGAAAATATTCCACCTGAAGGTATTCCCGTCATTACCACAGCAGTGGCATTTGAAGGGTAAATGGTATCCAGTCCGGTAATGTCAACAGCCGGCAGCGGGTTTACGTTTGCCACCGCAGCAGTGCGCAAGCTATAGCAAGATGTGCCGGGAACTTCCACTTCCCAGTCGTAATAGAAGTAGTAAAATCCTGCGCCTGCACTGGAGCCGGTTATAGAAACCACACCCGGAATATCATATGGATAACTTACACCGGTGTTGTTTCTAAAAAGATTGATGGTTCCGCTGGTGCGAAGGTTGTAGTTGGTTCCGGCAGGCACTTGAAAGTTTAGTGTGGCGCGACTTTCTCCGGCAGGTAAATTTACAGTGGCGCTGCTCATAACAGTACCTGATGCATTGGTAAGGTTGATGGTGCGGTTGCCTGCGGCTTGCGCATACACTTTTACGGTTTTGATAACAACCGGCACAACACAATCGAATATCAAATATTGATTGGAGTTGAGGTAGCCTCCGCCACCCACCGCGCTGTCGTTGGGTTGGTTGAAATAATTTGACGAAGGCGTTGAATTCACATCGGCAGCGTAAAAAGAAGTGGTAGTTGATAATGGCATACTGGTGTAGGAGTTGCCAGTGCCCAGCGCCATTCCGCCCGAGGGCTGGCCAAACCAGTTGATACTATTTGTGCCCGAAGCCGTTACGGTAGCGGCATCATTTTCGCACACCGTAGTTCCGGAAGTAGATGGTGCTAAAGGAGTGTTCAGCATGTTCACCTGCAAAGGATTTGAGGTGGCAGTTCCGCAGGGCGAAGTCACCGTTACCGAATAATTGCCTGCGCTATTGATGGTGATAGATCGCGTGGTGGCACCGTTAGACCAGGTATAAGAGTAGCCTGCATTGGCACGGAGGGTTAGGTTTTCTCCCTGACACAGGGTCACACTACCGGTTTGGTTTTCGATGGCAGCGTAGCCAGTGCCCGGTGCGGTTTGCTGGGTAAGTGTGTATGGAACTGCCATCCAGTTATTGTCGTCTCGCGATTCTTTGAAATAGTTGTGGGGATCTACTTCGGCTACAATCCAGTAATTGCCATTACAAGTGTTTGGCGGAATATTAATCCACATGCCATCCAGGTTCTTGCTGTATATGTCGGTATAGCCGGAAGATATGCCTTGCTCTACTGGAGAACATCCGTAATTGCCACCGCCCAGGCCGTAATTTGGAAAATCAACAGAGGTCATCACATTATCCAAAGAATCGCGGCAGTGACCATTGTAAAAATTGCATGAACCATAGTCCATCAGACAGAAGCCGACCTTGGCGCCATCGCCCACAATTTCCCAATTCAGCGGGTTGGGGTCGTTGGGGTTTTCGAGTCGGAGTGTAAATACACCCCAATCGTCCACATGGTTGTGGCCATGTGTGGGGTGATAAGTCATGGCGCCTGCACGATAATCAGTAAACGTCATAGCGTTACCATTTTTGCTATACACTCTTTGGTGTATGAGGTGTTTTGGCGCGCTGCCATCGGCACATGCTGCTGGTATTGTCGCTGATATAAACGTATCGGTACCGCACACATAGTGGTATTGGTTGTTGATATCCTGTCCGCGCACAGTAAATGAACCAAAGCCTATGTTAGGTGTAGAAGCGCTTATGCGTAGCCTTCCATTATTGGCTCCAGCGCCTGTTTGAGCATACTCATCGGGACCACTGGAATAATTGATAAGCGCCCATGCCGAAAGGGTAATGTCAGGTAAAAGCTCGCAAGTGGTGGCGGTAGAATCGGGACACCAACAGCTGGTGGCATTGGTTACGTTGCACTGAGCGAAACCATTTGTGGTCGCATACAATGCAATCGAAATGATGAGTAAAATTTTTTTCATCGTTAAGGCTTGATTAATTGAGTTAAGATGTTGTGCGGTGGATAACAGGATGTTAAAGCTAAAAACATTTTCCGATTGTACCAAGCTTTAAAAATAGCGTCACACAGAACTATTCGCCAGCTAGTGTGGAAACAAACCTTGCAAATTCTGATTTAAATTTGTCGTATTCAACTCCAGTGGCGGGGCCGCTAAAGCCTGTATGGATTCTGCGGACTACGCCTTTTTTGTCTACAAATAGCGTGGTGGGATAAGACATAAGGTGGTTGAGGGCGGGTAGGGCGAGCGAAACGGCAGCTTTGTTGTTCGTAAGGCCGGCAACCAACATGGGGTATTTAATATCGAAGCGTGCTTGAAGGCGGGCAAGGTTTGCAGTGGCTTTGGAAAAGCTGTCGGCTTTTTCAAATGCGAGGGCTACAAATTCTACCCCCTCGGGTTTTTGATGGTTGTAATAGCCGGACAGAAAATCGGTTTCGTCAAGGCAGTTGGGACACCACGAACCCATAATCTGAACCACTATTACTTTGTTGGCAAAGCGTGGGTCGCGGAGCGAAACGAGGTTACTGTCGGTATCCGGAAAAATAAAGTCAAATCGATCGTATCCCGGATTGAGGTATGTGAGCGAATAAGCATCGGCAAGAGAAACGGTATCATTTCTTGCAGCCACCCAGTTAGTGTAATAATGTGAACCTGACCAAAATCCTCCCGATAATTTTTCATTTTCCAACTTGGCGGCAAATACAAATGCATGTGCTCCGTCAAATACAGACAACAACAAACTGTCGCCACGCACTGCGCCTTCCAAAAAACGGTAGTCTCCTGTTTCAGTCAGGAATGTTCCTGTCACTTTGTTTCCATTTTGAATGAATTTACCAATCGCTTTTTCTTTTTCATTTGATGGATCAAAATAAACCTCCCACGTTCCACTTACATTAATTTTCGAATGGGTGGTTTTATACTTTTTGTTGACTCCTTGTTGCGCTGCAAACGGAATTTGTTTTTTTGATGTGCGGGCATCATTTACAAATGTGCCTATCATGGTTTTGGTATTGACTTTTGCAATTATTCTGGAGTCGAAAACCGGAAATTCGAAAACCACAGAATCGTGCGAAGCATATATTTGAGGGACATTAATTTTTTCGGTGCCATTAGAAATCACTATAACAAGGGCCGAATGATTTTGGTTAATTATTTGAAAATGAAAAGGCAGCAAAACACTATCATTTAACTGAAGCGTTCCCAACCATTGTGAATTTGCTGTTTCGCTTGATTGAGCTTCAGATTTTGATATGCCTATAAGAAAAACAAAGAGGAAGGCAATAAAAGGGCTTAGTATTTTGGCATGGAATGGCATTTTTTACGATTTTGTGTGTCATGCTTAGATTAAAGTTTTCAACCAAAGCTTTAATTTATTAACAAGTAACCACTATATTTGGATAAAATTGAACAAAAACATCAAATAAAAGTAGATAAATGATTAAAAATTACTTAACCAACTCGCAATTGCAACTAATAAGCCTGCTGACAATTGCTTTGTTTTTATTCGGCCAGCCGGTTTCTGCACAAACCATCACCATAGGCAACGGCACTGTGGTAAACGCAAACACAGGTTATCCGGCACCTTACGGGAACTGGTATTGGGGTGCAAGACACCAATTTCTCATATTGGCCTCGGAACTCACTGCGGCCGGTTTTCCAGCGCCAGCCGATATCACAGAATTGGCGTTTGATGTAGTAACACCGAATGGAGTTGCGCTCACAAATTTTGAAATTAAGATTGGCAACACTACCGCAAGCTCAATTACTGCTTGGCAAACCGGATTAACCTCTGTGTATTTATCACCTTCGTATACGGAGGTTACTGGCTGGAACAGTCACGCGTTTACTTCCGCGTTCACATGGAATGGCGTAGACAATTTGGTGATAGAAACATGTTTTAATAACAGCTCGTTTACAAACAATGCTGAAGTCAATCAAACTGTAACTCCGTTTGTCTCATCATTGTATTTCAGATCAGACGCCACCGGAGTGTGCGCCAACACACTCACCACAGGCAGTGAAAGCCAGCGCCCAAACATGCAATTCCAAGTGGCGGCCACTGCGCCTCCGCTTTGTGTGGTAAACATGGATCCAACAAATGGCGCTACCGACTTTTGCCCCATAAGCGCCACCCTTAGCTGGGCACCAGATACAAATGGCGGAGGACCTGCTTTTTATCAACTTTATTTTGGTTCAGACGGAGCCGGCTTGGTGTCACCTACCAACATTTTGAATGGCACCAACATTGGCAATGTTACCAGCTGGACTTATGGATCTAATCTAACTGCCAATACCACATATTACTGGCAAGTGGTACCTACCAACAGCATGGGTACGCCCATAAACTGTTCTATATTTTCATTCACTACCGGAATAGCTCCCACAATTGGCGCCACATCTGCCGACACCAATGGTATATGTCCTGGCACACCGGTCAACCTTTCGGTGAACGGATACAATGGCACGCTGCAATGGCAATACCTGGATGTAAGCGGGTGGATAGACATCGGCCCGACCAACACCAATCCATTCACAGTGATGCCGGCTTTGACCACACTTTATCAAGCCGTTGTTTCCAACAGTGCATGTACCAATATTCCATCATTTCCACCTGTTGCGATTGTAACGGTTCCTTCGGCAGTAGCAGGTACCGCAACGGTAACCAATGATTCTATTTGCAACCTAACAAATACCACTTTACAATTGATGGGTTCCACAGGATCGGTGCAATGGCAAAGCAGCACCGATGGAGGCGTAACCTGGACTAACGAAACCGGAACCGGTTCGACTACTACAAACTATACAGTAAATCCTGGCGCCAGTATTCAATACTGGGCAATCTTATCGAGTGGTAATTGCGCGCCTGATACATCTAATATTGTTTCTGTTGTTGTACAACAAGTGGTGGCCCCCAGCGTAGTGGCCGGCTCGCGTTGCGGAATAGGCCCGGTGCAACTGTCGGCATCAGGAAATGGTCAGCTAAACTGGTATGCCAATCCCACAGGAGGTTCATCGCTTGATACCAATCTTACGTATTCACCTTATGTGCTTAATACCGACACTTTTTATGTTTCATCCACTATTGGCGGAGGCCCGGGCGGCAGCAGCATACTCATCACCGAGATTGACCTTGGCGGACCCGACATGCTTGAGATACAAAACGTAACCAGCGGCCCCATAGATGTTACCGGCTGGAAAGTAGCTATCAGCAACTCCTATCCTACTATTAATACGGTGAACTCAATCGTGCAAACCCTCAGTGGTGTAATGCAACCAGGTGAAATAAAATACTGGATTGACAACACAGGAGCCAACTACTGGGGTAACAACATGCTTTGGAATCCGGGAGCTTATCCCACTTTTACAGGATGGGCAATCATACTGGATGCCAGTGGGCAAATTGTTGATTTTGTTCCCCTGAACTGGCTGGCTGCCGACATACAGGGCATGAACACCACCATTGCCGGTTTTCCAATCACAATTGGTACTGAGTGGAGTGGCGATGGTGTGAATTCTACCAACGCGACAGGCGGCTTGAGTGTTTCGCGCCAAGGAAATGTGGACAGCAATGATTCAACAAACTTTGTCATTCAAACAACTTCTACCAACACAACGAACCCGGGCTTGACAATGCCATTTCAGGGCTCCGGCTGCGAAAGCCCGCGCACACCCGTAATAGCAACAGTAAACCCAGCCCCTGCGGTAGCCATCACGGCTTCATCGGTAAGTTTGTGCCAGGGTGATCCTTCAAACTTATCAGTAACCAGCTCGAACCCTGCATATGTATTTACATGGAGTCCGGCTGCCGGATTGAGCACCACCACAGGCGCCACCACGGTGGCCACTCCCCAAGTGCCACGCTGGTACTATGTGATAGGTGATGACGGTACCTGCGCCAGCATCGACAGTGTATTTATTGATGTGGGCCCTCCTGCAGTGGCCGGCATTGCCACTACTCCTGTAGATACGATCTGCAGTGGCATCAGTCTTCTGCTTTCGCTCAGCGGACAATCAGGAAATATACAGTGGCAAAGCAGCACTAACAGTGGCGCCACATGGGTGAACGAAACCGGTATAGGTGCTACTACCATTCAATATATTGTAACACCTCTTGTTAACACTTCTTATCATGTAGTAATGAGCAGTGCAGGTTGTCCAAATGATACTACCAACCAACTTAACATTGTTCCGCTTGTTGTTACCAACCCAACTACTCTTGGCGATGTGAGATGCGATACGGGTGTAGTAAATCTTTCGGCCGCAGGAAGCGGTAATTTCTATTGGTATCTCACCCCATCAGGAGGTTCTCCGGTAAATAACGGACAGACATATTCTCCTACTATCGGGCAAACAACAACTTACTATGTGCAGTCAATATTGGGAGGTGATTTCTTTAAAGTAGGACCTGACAATAATGGCTTTGGTAACCAGGGAACAATCACCACAGCCAACTGGGGAATGCGGTTTGACGTGAATGCGGTATCTACACTCGACAGGGTTTTTGTATATCCGTGGAAGACGGGTGCAATCACTATAAATCTTAAAGATGCAACAGGCACGTTGCTCAACACCATAACCACCAACGTGGTTCAATTTACAGGCAAAACCCCTATTGATCTTGGATTTGCATTGACACCCGGCACAGGTTACAAACTTGAGCTTGCCACAGGAAGCGTGGATTTAGGAAGAAATACGAGTGGTGCCACCTATCCTTATGCATCTCCGGGAAGTCCGGCCACTATCACCGGGTATTTTAATCCGAATGCCGGCACAGCTGCCACCAACTACTTATTCTTCTACGACTGGCTGGTTTCAACCGGATGTAAAAGCGCACGCGTGCCAGTGACAGGGGAGGTGTATACTACTCCCTTAAAACCTATCATCAATCAGGTGGGACCAAGCTTGGTTTCGTCAGCAACATCACTTAACCAATGGTATTTTGGCGGTGCCCCTATAGCAGGAGCAACCAACCAAACATACACACCTACGCAGTCAGGGTTTTATTATGTGGTGCTCGACAACAATGGTTGCATGGTGCAGTCGGATTCTCTGTTCTTTGTTTATGTGGGAATAGAAGACCCGCAATACATTCAACTTGAAGTGTATCCAAATCCAAACAACGGACAGTTCCATGTTTCATTCGCATCATTTGATAATGAAGACGCTATCATTCAAGTGCGCAATATGCTTGGCGCTTTGGTGTTCCGAAACGAAGTACATTCGTTGAATGGTACATATAGTGAGGCGATTGATATTTCAGACTTAAGGCAAGGTATTTACAGCATGCATATCAAGATTGGGAAGAATAATTACCATCAAAAAATGGTGGTTGTGAAATAGAAAACCCACGACATAAAACAAAAAATGCCGCACCCTATTAGGTGCGGTATTTTTATTGATGGCTGTCACGTTAGTTCATGGAATTCGGGCTTTTGAGTGCTTTGGAAGGAGGCTTTTTTTTGGTTTGGCGAATTAAAGACAATTCCTAACTTTAGCCATTCAAATTAACCCACGCCAATCATGAGAATTCATTACCCAACCCTGTCAAAGGCAACAAGCAAAATGACTTCAGTAATGAAGTTTTTTCCTCAGCACATTTCGGTAATTGCAATCATTTTATTTTGCAATTTGTTTTTGATAAACACTGAGCTGAAAGCGCAAACAATTACTATTGGAAATGGAACCGTAGTTAACGGAAACACAGCATATCCCGCACCCTACGGTAACTGGTACTGGGGAGCGCGGCATCAATTTCTCATTCTGGCATCCGATCTTACCGCAGCCGGATTCCCTTCGCCAGCCGACATCACAGAGTTGGCCTTTGATGTAGTTTCACCGAATGGTGTCGCACTAACTAATTTTGAAATTAAAATTGGCAACACCACTGCCAGCGCTATTACCACCTGGCAATCCGGACTTACCTCTGTTTATTTGGCTCCTTCTTACACCGAAGTTACAGGCTGGAACAGCCATGCGTTTTCCTCTGCCTTTACCTGGAATGGAGTTGACAATCTGGTGATAGAAACCTGCTTCAATAATTCCTCATTTACAAACAATGCCACAGTAAATCAAACGACAACTTCTTATGTTTCTTCGTTGTATTATCGTGCAGATGCCACTGGCGTGTGTGCCAATACAACCACTACCGGTAACGCAACCCAGCGCCCAAACATGCAATTTCTGGTGGCAGCCACAGCACCACCCCTTTGCGCAATAAACATGGCTCCTGCGAATGGCGCAACAGATTTTTGCCCAATTGGTGCTAACCTCAGCTGGGCACCTGACACCGCAGGTGGAGGCCCCGCTTTTTACCAGCTTTATTTTGGCTCTGACGGAGGCGGTTTGGTAGCGCCTACTAACATTATCAATGGAACAAACATTGGCAATGTTACCAGTTGGACATATGCTTCCAATCTGATGAACAACACCACTTATTATTGGCAGATTATACCTACCAACAGCATGGGCACGCCCACCGGATGCCCTATCTTTTCTTTCACCACCGGCACTGCACCTACTATAGGTTCTACTTCGGCCAGCGCCAATGGCATTTGCCCGGGCTCTACGGTTGATTTGATGGTATCTGCTTACAACGGCACATTGCAGTGGCAATATTTTGACATCAGCGGATGGATCAACATAGGTCCCACCAACACCAACCCGCTTACTGTTACACCCACACAAACTACTTTGTATCAGGCCATTGTTTCCAACAGTGCTTGTGCGTCTATTCCGTCATTCCCACCAATCGCTATCATTACAACTACTGCTGCGATGGGCGGCACCGCCACGGTAACCAACGACTCAATTTGCAATCTTACTCCCACCACCCTAGAACTGAGCGGAAGCAATGGATCGGTGCAATGGCAAAGCAGTACCGATGGTGGTGTAACATGGATAAATGAAACAGGCACCGGATCCACAACCACTTCTTATACCGTGAACCCACTGACTGATATAATGTATCAGGCTGTGCTGGCAAGCAGCCCTTGCCCCAACGATACCTCCAATACAGTAAGTGTGAGTGTGCTGATGGTGCAGTCGCCCACAGGCGTGGATGGTTCGCGTTGCGGCATAGGCCCTGTCACATTATCGGCATCGGGCAACGGAATTTTATCCTGGTATGCATCACAAACAGGTGGCCTGCCACTTGATACGGGAGTTACTTACACACCCAGCGTGCTTACGACTACCACATACTATGTAACTTCTACTGTGGGGGGATCATCTACGCCACCAATGGTTACAGTTGGCACAGGCACTTTAGTAAACACAGGCACTACTTATCCTGCGCCTTATGGCAACTGGTACTGGGGTGCGCGCAACCAGTTTCTGATCAGAGCCAGTGAATTAAATGCATTGGGAATTACAAGCAGCGTAAATATTACTTCGCTTGCTTTTGATGTGGCCACCATACAAGGTGTGGCACTCACCAACTTTGAAATTAAACTCGGAAACACCAACGACACAGCACTTACTACATGGCAGTCGGGTCTTACCAGTGTGTTCGTTGCACCCACATACACAGAAACTGCCGGCTGGAATACACATACCTTCTCGATGCCTTTTATTTGGAATGGCGTAGGCAACATAGTGGTGGAAACCTGTTTTAATAACAGTTCATTTACCAACAATGCTATAGTGCGCCAAACGGCCACGCCTTTTGTATCCTCAAGATATTATCGTGCAGATGCCTCCGGGGTGTGCGCGAACACAGGTGTTACAGGCACTGCATCACAACGCCCCAATATGCAACTGGCCATTTCGGGTGGCGGTTGCGCAAGCCCACGCACACCTGTGCAAGCAATTGTGAATGCTGCTCCGGCAGTAACTATTACAGCTTCATCTGTGAGCCTTTGTCAGGGTGATCCTTCTAACATGACAGTAGCCAGCTCCAACCCCGCGTACACTTACACCTGGAGCCCGGCCACTGACCTCAACACAACAATCGGTATAACGGTTATTGCCACTCCTCAGGTGCCACGTTGGTACTATGTAATCGGTGATGACGGATCGTGCGCCAACATCGACAGTATATTTATTGATGTGGGCCCACCGGCTGTATCAGGTGTTGCGATTACACCTGTGGACACTATTTGCAGCGGCATCAGTTTATTGCTTTCGCTTTCGGGTCAATCGGGAAACATTCAATGGCAGAGCAGTACCAACGGTGGCACCACATGGGCCAACGAAACCGGTACAGGCGCCACCACCGCACAATTTCTGGTTACTCCTTTGATAAATACTGCCTTTCAAGCGGTATTGTCAAGCGCTGGTTGCCCTAATGATACTACCAACGTGTTGAACATTGTTCCGCTGAACGTAACCAACCCTACCACACTGGGTGACATACGCTGCGATACAGGTATCGTAAACCTATCTGCAATGGGAGCCGGTAATTTCTATTGGTATCTAACACCTGCCGGTGGCAATCCTGTGTTCAATGGTCTCAACTATTCGCCATCGTTAACACAAACCACCACTTACTATGTACAATCTATTTTGGGTGGCGACTTCTTTAAAGTAGGTCCTGATAATAATGGATTTGGTAACCAGGGCACTGTAACTACTGCCAACTGGGGAATGACATTTGACGTCAACGCAGTTTCTACTCTTGATCGCGTGTTTGTGTATCCATGGAAAACGGGGCCTATTACCATCAACCTAAAAGATGCTTCGGGCATCACCTTGAATACAATCACCAAAAACGTAGTACAGTTTACCGGCAAAACACCCATCGACCTTGGCTTTGCGCTTACACCCGGCACCGGCTACCGACTTGAATTGGCCACCGGAAGCGTAGACCTTGGAAGAAACACAAGCGGTGCGACTTATCCCTATGCCTCGCCCGGAAGCCCCGCAACCATCACCGGATATTTCAATCCTAACCCCGGCACAGCAGCGACCAACTATCTGTTCTTCTACGATTGGCTGGTATCTACAGGATGTAAGAGCGCACGTGTACCGGTTACTGGCGAGATAAACGCAACACCCGCAAAGCCTACCATTTCGCAGATTGGAAATGTGTTGGTATCATCTTCTACAGTATACAACCAATGGTACTTTGCCGGTGCAGCTATCGCTGGCGCGACCAACCAAAACTATACGCCAACGCAAAGCGGCTTCTATTATGTGCTGCTCAACAACAATGGTTGCATGAACCAGTCTGACTCGTTATTCTTTGTGTTTGTAGGCATTGATGATCCTGAATACATTCAGCTTGAGTTGTTCCCAAATCCAAGCAGCGGCATGTTCAACTTAAAATTTGCTGCTTATGATGGCAACGATGTTTCCGTAATTGTGCGCAATGTGATTGGCTCTAAAGTTTATGAGCAACGAATACCCAATTTTTATGGCAACTACAGTGAAACCCTTGACCTGAGTGCATTGCGAGAAGGAATATATGTGGTGAAAGTGAGCGTGGGAGCGCAGGACTATCACCGCAAAATGATTATAGTACGTTAAGTGAACCCTTAATTACTACTTGCAAATCCCGGTGCGCGAAAGCTGCCGGGATTTTTTTGGCTTCACAAGAAGAAAGATATTTTTGGGAAATGACAGAACTATTGATAATTTCAATGCAGGGTTGAAACTCAAATTCAGCAGAAACGAAATCTAAAAACCATGACCAGAATAAAATCAATCATTGTGTTGTTGTGCTTGCTGATATTTTCATTTGGCACACATGCACAAACCAATATTGTGATTGGCACTGGTACTATTGTAAACAACACGACTACCTATCCCGCGCCCTATGGAAACTTTTGGTGGGGTGCCCGTCACCAGTTTATGGTGACCCAAACAGAATTGCTTACCGCTGGATTTTCACAACCTGCAGTAATAAATTCACTGGCTTTTAATGTACAAGCAATGATAGGCGTGCCCTTGCAAAACTTTACTATTCAAGTGGGCACTACTGCAGCTCCGGATTTGCAGCAATGGCAAACTGGTTTGACAACTACTTATTCGGTTCCCAACTATACCGAAGTGTTGGGATGGAATACACATTCGTTCACAACTCCTTTTGTTTGGACAGGAGGCAATTTGGTAATAGAAGTATGTTTCAACAACACAAGTTTTACCAACAACGCGGCTGTTCAGCAATCGAATACTACATATATTTCAACAAGGCATTACCGTGCTGATGCGGCAGGTGTTTGCATAAACACCAACTTATCCGGCACATTTATGCAGCGGCCCAATATGCGTTTTGATATTGCACCAAGCGCACCACCCTTATGTGCCGCAAACACAACACCTGCAGCCAGCGCTACCAATGTGTGTCCGATAAACACCACATTCAGTTGGCAACCCGATACCACCGGTGGATTCGCGGCCGGGTATTATTTTTTTCTGGGTACCAACGGAGGTGGGGTAACTCAACCTACCAATGTGAACAACGGAACTTTACTTCAAGGCCCGGCCACAATTTATGCTTTGCCTTCCCAATTGCAAAACAACACTACTTATTATTGGCAGATAATACCCTATAACAGTCTGGGCGGACCCACCTCCTGCGCCATTTCTTCCTTCACTACGGGCACCGGTTTGACAGTCGGAAATGTCAACGCCTCCGCTATGGTGGTTTGTCAAAACACGTCCACCATTCTTTCATCCACCGGACATACAGGTAATTTACAGTGGCAGCAGCTTTCGCCCACAGCCGGCTGGATTAATATAGGCGGTATCAACGCCAACCCACTAACTGTATTTCCATCTCAACAAACTTCTTATCAGGCAGTGTTTTCTAATGGCAGCTGCAGTAATGTGCCCTCGCAAATGCTTGTAATAAATGTGGTGCCTCCACCAATTGCAGGCACAGCAGCGGTAAGTAACAATTCAATTTGTGCAGGTGATTCCATCACACTTATTTTGAATGGTGCGGTGGGTATGATTCAATGGCAAAAGAGTACCAACGGTGGAAGCAGTTGGACCAACGAAACCGGTACTGGTGCGAATACTTTTTATTACTCACTCACTCCATCGGGGAATGCAATGTACCGCGCGCAGGTGGGCAATGGCAATTGCCCGGCAGTGTTTTCCAATACGCTAACCGTTACTGTTTCTACCGTGGTATCGCCAACCACTGCAGGCGCCACGAGATGTGGCGTAGGTGCCGTTACCCTCACAGCCAGTGGCAACGGGGTGCTTACATGGTATGCCAACGCGCAAGGAGGTCAACCCATTGGCTTTGGTCCCACGTTCACCCCATTTATCAATTCAACAAACACTTTTTATGTTACATCCACCTCAAGCACATCTACTCAGGGTGGCGGTATTTTAATTACCGAATGTGATTTGGGAGGCACGGATATTTTGGAGATTCAAAATGTGACCGGTTCATCGATAGATGTAACCGGCTGGAAAGTAGCAGTGAGCAACAGCTACACCAACATCAATGCGGTGAATCCGATTGTGAAAACACTTTCAGGAATATTGGCACCCGGACAAATAATGTACTGGACAGATTTTACAGGAACCAGTTATTGGGGCAATGATATATTATGGAACCCTGGTACATTTCCTACCACTGGTGGGTGGGCGTTGATACTGAATGCAAGCGGACTCATTGCCGACTTTGCTGTGTGGAACTGGACCACCGCGCAAATAATAGCCATGAACACTGTGGTAGGCGGTACACCTATAACCATTGGTACCGCATGGACAGGTGATGGAATAAACTCTTCTACCGCTTCGGTGGGTTTAAGCCTGTCGCGCAAAGGCACCAGCGACAATAATGTGAGTGGCGACTTCGCAGTGTCGGGAAACTCCATCAACGCCACCAATCCAAATCTTCAGATACCATTTCAGGGAAATGTGTGTGAAAGCATACGCGTGCCGGTGGTGGCCACCTCCACGCCTGCGCCAGCGGTGAGTGTAACGGCAAGCAACAGCAACCTGTGCGCAGGCATGCAAGCCACCCTTACGGCAACCAGCAACAACCCTGCTTACACCTACTCATGGTCTCCGGCCAACTGGCTCAGCTCTGCCACAGGGGCATCAGTCACCGCCACACCACAGGCGCCCATCATGTATTATGTAACCGGCAATGACGGCACCTGCGCTTACACCGACAGCATTTATATCAACACCGCCCCGCCACCCGTGGCAGGTGTGGCTTCCACAGGCAACGATACCATTTGCGGAGGCCTTACGGTGCTGCTCACGCTTAACGGAAGTGCCGGCAGTGTGCAATGGCAGCGCAGCACCAACGGTGGCTTTACGTGGACCAACGAAACCGGATCAGGCAGTAACACCACAGTGTATGCCGTGGCGCCACCCTCGGCTGCCATGTACCGCGCTATAGTAAGCAATGCCGGCTGTGTGCCGGTGGTATCCAACACCGTAAACATTACGCTCACCAACGTAACCGCACCCACCACCATAGGCGACACGCGCTGCAACCCGGGCGTGGTAAACCTCACCGCCAGTGGGCCGGGCACGCTGCACTGGTACAGTGCCCAGCAAGGTGGCGTGCCCATCAACACCGGAAACAATTTCTCACCCTACTTATTACAATCCACCAACTTTTATGTGGTGTCGCTGCAAGGCGGAAGTATTCATAATGTGGGTCCTACCACCAACACCATTGGTCCTTCCACCCCGCAAAATGGCAGTTGGGGATTGAGCTTTGACGTGGCTGCCAGTGCCACGCTCGATAGGGTGTATGTATACCCTGCAGGCACAGGCAACATCACCATCAACCTGAGGCAGGGCATGGGTCCTGTGCTCAATTCGGTGACCGTGCCCGTATCGCAACTAGTGGGCCGCACAGCGGTCGATCTCGATTTTCAACTCTCGCCCGGCAACGGCTACCGCCTGGAATTGGCGCTAGGTGGTGTGGCGCTGTTGCGCAATAGCGCGGGAGGCAGCTACCCTTATGCCGTGAGCGGAAGCCCTGTTTCCATCACCGGTTATTTTAACCCAAACCCCGGCACACTGCCCGGCCCTTACATGTTTTTCTACGACTGGCAGGTAACCACAGGATGCCGCAGCCTGCGCATACCCGTGACCGGAGAAATAGTCAGCTCGCAGAAACCAACAATCACCACCAATGGTAATTCACTGGTATCATCGGCTACCGCCAACTACCAATGGTACACGCTGGGTGCACAGATACCGGGCGCCACCGCGCAGGTTTTCTTTCCCACCACACCGGGTTATTATTATGTGGTTACGATCATCAACGGATGTCCCGCACGCAGCGACTCTGTGTATTTTAGTTTTGTGGGTGTAAACGACATCGATAACCAACCGCTGTTCAAACTTTATCCCAATCCGGCTATCGATAAAATTACCATCCGGTTTTTGGCGCACGCCAACAAAGAAGCTACGCTTCGTGTGTTTGATGCTTTTGGAAAACTATTGCTGAACAACCGAATAGAAGATATTCCGGCCGACTTTGAAACCACATTGGATGTGACAAATTATCCATCAGGAATGTATCTGATCACAGCGGAAACAGATGGAAAAATATACCACCAGCGTGTGGTTATTACAAAGCATTAGCGCACAAACCGCAGCGCAATATTGTACTGCAGGTCGGTGCCCATTGATACTTGCTGATCACCGGTGATGGTCATCAGACTGTCGCAATAGTATGCCAAAAACTGTGAGCTTGTATACACATAGTTATCGTTCAGTTTTTCGATTTCCATAGATCTAAATTCCGAATCCGAAAAATGAATCACGATATTTCTTACGGTTAAATTTTTGTCTTTTGCAGCGTAGCGCACCGCGTACTCACGCTCGCCCACCCACGAAGTATCTATGCTGTAACTATTGCCCCATGCGGGTTTATTGATGTCACATCGCGCCAGCGCACTGAATTCTTTTTTCCAGTCGGGTTTATAGTTGGGAATCAGTTGACTGCTGTCGTTGCTGCCAATTGTTTTATCAACCCTCACACTGGCAGAGGCCAGCCGCACAGCCTCCGTTTCAAAAAATTCCTGCAAACTGAAATATGTTTGTTGTGACTGTGATTTCGTTTTGAAATCGCTTTGGCATGCACCCAACCCCATGGCTGCGCACACACACAATGCTATCATTAATTTACTCCACATGCCCACGGGCCTTCCGGCAGGTTACACATCAAATGTGATGCCCTGCGCCAGCGGCAACTCGCTGCCGAAGTTGATGGTGTTGGTTTGTCTGCGCATGTAAACTTTCCATGCGTCCGATCCCGACTCGCGGCCACCGCCTGTGTCTTTCTCACCACCAAACGCGCCACCTATCTCGGCTCCCGATGTGCCTATGTTTACATTGGCTATGCCGCAATCCGAACCCCAGTGCGAAAGAAAATGCTCACTCTCGGTCATGCTGTCACTGAATATAGCTGACGACAAACCTTGCGGCACATCGTTTTGCATGGCGATGGCATCTTCAAATTTATCGTACTGCATAATGTAAAGCAGCGGAGCAAAAGTTTCGTCTTGTACAATTTTAAAATGGTTTTGCACTTCGGCTATGGCCGGTACTACAAAGCATCCGCTCTCGTAGCCTTTGCCCTCCAGCACCTCGCCACCGTACAAAATAGTGCCGCCTTCTTTTTTTACTTCGGCCAGCGCGTTTACGTAATCTTTTACCGCGCCCTTGTCTATCATGGGACCTACCAGCGTGGAGGCATCCAGTGGGTTGCCAATTTTCACGTGCTTATATGAGTTTAACAGTCTGTCGCGGAAGTCGTTGTACACCGAGCTGTGTATAATGAGCCTACGGGTAGATGTGCAGCGTTGGCCACATGTGCCTACCGAGCCAAATACCACTGCGCGCAATGCCATGTCGAGGTTTGCTTTTTCGGTGATGATGATGGCGTTGTTGCCACCCAACTCCAGCAAGCTGCGACCCAGTCGCTCGCCAACAATACTTCCTACCCTGCGGCCTACGCGCGTAGAGCCTGTGGCCGAAATCAATGGCACACGTTTGTCGGCAAGGAAATTATCACCCACATATTTAGATCCGCCAGCCGCCAGGTTCAACACACCTTCGGGCACGTTATTGTCTTTCAATACTTTGCTTACTATGTTGTGCACGGCTACAGCACACAGCATCACTTTCGATGACGGTTTCCACACCACCACATCGCCACACACCATGGCCAGCATAGAATTCCATGCCCACACGGCTACCGGAAAATTGAATGCCGAAATTACACCTACAATACCAATGGGATGGTACTGCTCGTACATACGGTGGCTGGGGCGTTCGCTGTGCATGGTGAGACCATACAACTGGCGCGACAGGCCCACTGCAAAGTCGCAGATATCAATCATCTCCTGTACCTCGCCAAGTCCTTCCTGATATATTTTACCCATCTCATAACTCACCAGCTGGGCCAGCGGCTCTTTGTATTTGCGCAGTTCGTTACCGATTTGTCGCACCACTTCGCCACGTTTGGGCGCGGGCACTGTGCGCCAGTAGGCAAAGGCATGTTGTGCCTGCACTATTATTTTTTCGTAGTCTTCGGTGGTGGCTTGTTTTACTTTTCCTATCAGTTTGCCGTCAGCGGGCGAATATGATTCAATTTCTTCTCCGTGCGTGGCCATCCAGTTTACTCCGGTGCAGGCACCGTTGTTTACTTCTTTAATACCCAGCTGGGCAAGGGCTTCGCTTATGGCGGAGGTTTTTTTTTCTGCTACTGCTTCTTTCATGGTTGCGTGTTTTTTTTCTTAAGTGGTGCAAATTTACGGATAATCAACTGATTGAAAAGACTTGATAGCAATGCACACACATGCAAGTCACCAATTATTGGCGTCAGGCTGTCTTCAGAGACATAATGTAAATGCTTACGCCCACATCGCACGCCAGCAAAATACCGATTACAAAAAGGGGAGGTTTTACCAAAAATATGCTGAGCAATATGGCTATGTTCATAGATGCGATGGAAACTATTTTTCCTTTCAGGGTAATTTTGCCTGCCTGATAATTTTTGATGTGCACACCAATAAGGCGGTGGTTGAGCAACCAGTTGTAAAATTTCTTGCTGCCACGCGCATAAAAATAAGCCGCGATAATGAAAAAAACCGTGCCTGGCATCAGCGGTAGAATAATGCCCATAAATCCAAGGCCTACGAATAGGTGGCCCAACACAATGAAGGCTGTACGTTTGATTCCCGGCTTTTCTTCTTCCTCGGGTATGTGGATAGGTTGCTTCATAAAAACTGAGGCACAAAAGTAAGCAACCCAAAAGAAATCTGTGGAACGAAAAGCTGCGGTCTACATTTTATCCAGCAGGCTTTGCGCCAGCAGCGGAAAGTAGTTGACGATAATTTCGTTTTGGTTGTTGTAGTTAGACGGGAAAACCACTTTTACATAGTTGCCGCCTATTTGCCGGCCATCGTGGTTATACACCGAGTAGTGCACTTTTATTTCGCGCTGATACACTTTGCGTGCCAGGTCCAGGCAGTCGTTGAAATTGATGCGTAGTTCAAACTGGGTGATGAACACAAACACATCTTTCTCGTATTTGGTGGCCAGATAGGGGATCAGATCTTCGTCAGCAATCACCGCGTTCATGTAGCGGTCTTCTATGCGGTTGTTGTCTACGTGCACTGCGGTGGCTTCGTCCATGGGCGTGTCGGCCGTTAATTTTTTCTTGCGAAACATCGCAAACTGTCCTTTGTTGGCGGCCTTTTGTACGGGCACCGCATCGTAGCGATAACCCGTGGTGGCATATATGCGCTGCAGGTCGTGGCGCGTGTCGGCTGTGGTGTCGGAGAGCAGCGAGTGGCTGTAGTGGCGGGTAGTGGCGGGGCCGTAGAGCGAGCCTATCACGGCCTTGTCAATAGCGAGGCGAAAGTTTTGGCGTATGGCTTCTACGCTGCGGTTGCTCGCATCGGCTATGTCTTTGTCGGAGTCGCTCAGGTAGTAGCGCGGGTTGTAGGGAATCACAAGCACGCGCACACTGTCTATGGGTGCAACTTTTTCGGTGGCGGGTGAGAGGACGGTGTTTTGTGCCAGCAGCGTGGGCAGGCCCCACAGCACAACGATGATAAAAAGGGTTAGGTTTTTCATAGCGGTCAGGTAAGTGCCTTTACGTTTTTAGCGGGCAAATGGTTTCCTGAATTTAATTTGGAAGCCATCGCGCAAGCATCCATATGCCCATTTATGTTTTACTTTTCGCTGAATTAAGACAAATGATTTTGTGCATTTAGCGAGACGCATCGCTGTTGTCCAATTGAATGAAAGCCTGTATATTGAATTGAAATTGTTTTTCGTAAACGCAGTTCTTCTCTAATAATGAAATCAGTAATTAAATTTTTCTTTCTGCTTGTATTTTGGTTTAGCGGCCATCAGGCCAGCGCGCAATTGCTTGTTCATCCTGACAGTTATCTCATCCCTAATAATTATGATT
>JBBKVM010000121.1:0-55291 GCA_037968415.1 Bacteroidia bacterium
GACTTAGTGTGCATTTTTTTAAGCTGCGAAATAATTATTGCTTGTCTTTGAATGACACCATTGGCATCATCGTTCTTGTTGGAAAGCTTTTCATTCTTGACTTGGTGGTCAATGGAGACAACTTCTAAATGATCATATTTTTTATCGGACATTAATTTTACTGACAGTGTGGAGTCGTTAAGGAGAACTAGCTTGTTGTTTTCAGATTGGAGACCCTTATGCGATTCGAATTGAAAAACATTTAACACAACTGAACCTACAGCAATGATCGCTAAAAGCGACAATGCCATAGGCTTGTAATATTTTGTTTCGGTGACACACATTATTTCAGCGCTTGATCCGCAGAATTATCTTCAGACAATATTGGGGTTAGAATAAGTTCTGTTCTTCTGTTTTTTGCTTTTCCTTCCGAAGTGGCATTAGTAGCCACCGGGCTATATTCGCCTCTTCCCGCAGCTATAATTCTTGCCGGGTCTAGTTTGTATTCTGTGGTCATCAGTCGCACTATGTTCAAGGCACGTGCTACGCTCAGGTCCCAATTGTCTTTAAATTGGCCACCGCGCAAGGGCACATTGTCAGTATGGCCTTCTACCATAATCTCAATGTCGTTATGCTTTTGTAAAGCAGCCGCCAGTATTCGAATAGCTGCTTTGCCTTTTTCTTCCGGCATGGCACTTCCTGATTTGAACAACATCTTGTCTGCCAATGAAACATACACTTTGCCGTTTTTCATTTCTACGGTCAACTCATCAGGACTAAATCCGGGAAGTGCTTTTTTAACTGAGTTATTGAGTGCATTCGCAATAGAATCCTGGCGAATTGATTTCAGCCTAGACAATTCATATCGTAAGTCATCACGTTCCTTTACAACTTTTTTGTAACGATCAGAAGTCAATAGCTCCTCCTTTGTTTTGCAGGAAGTGAAAACAATTAAAAATGAAAAAATACACAGGGGTAGTAGATTTGATCGTTGGATCGATTTTAACATTGGATTGGGATGGTTTAGGTTAGTTGCTCAAAGGTGCACCAACGCTATTAAAGCGGAGTTAATCTGCAATTAAATGTCAATTAAATTGCGGGTCTTCATATTTCGTACTTAACTAAAGCTACAGAAACAAAAAGGCTAAGCCGTCAAGTCAGATTCGATAAATGCAATGTTAGGATTGGCCAACGGAAGTTGTATGGTTAGGGTGGTGCCTTTCTGGTGCGAAGAAACCACTTTGATGTGTCCGCCATGCAACTCCACAATTCGCTTGGTAAGCGGCAAACCCAATCCATGTCCTTTAATGTTTTTGGTTTTCTCGGCCCGATAGAACGGCTCAAAAATTCGCTCCGCTTCGCTGCCGTCTATACCGGGGCCATTGTCCACAAAAGAAATCAGGACATACGTGGGGGAAAAGTCTAAGGTGACATCTACAGTATGATTGGCTGAAAACTTGCAGGCATTATCCATCAGATTAATGAACGCTGTTTGCATGAGATGATCATTGCACATTACCAATAACTGCGATTCATCCTCTGGGACTGATAAAAACTGCACATTTATTTTGAAAAGTTCTTTTCGTCTGATCAAATGTGATCGGGCGGCCCACACCATATCATCAATTCGGTAGTTTAGTCTTATTATTTCTGTTACATCTTGATTTGCATGTGCCATATCAAGCAAGCCATTGGTTAGCGCGTTCATGTGCCTGATGTCTTCCAACAGCGATTGTAACAGCAATTTATATTCCTCGCTTTTTCGGTCCTTCATCAAGCTCACTTCAAGCTGGCCGGTAAGCGAGGTTAGGGGTGTGCGCAGCTCGTGCGATGCGTTGGCCACAAAACTTTTTTGCAATTCGAAGGATGACTGAAGCCGGTCGAGCATCTTGTTGAAAGTAATTGCCATCAACGCAATTTCATCTGTGCGGTTGCCCTCGTCCACGCGCGCGTCCATACTGGAGATAGATATTTTATCAACCTGTGACACTACCCGGCTAATGGGTTTGAGCGCTTGCCCTGAATAAAACCACCCTGCCAGCGCACCGGCCGTGACTCCGCTTAAAAACACAATGAGCAATACGATCCTCAAATTGCTCGATTTTCTTGTGCCATATTTGTCAAATGCCTTTGCCACCACAACAAAACGGTTGTATTTATCTGTGTATATCATCCCAAGACATTCTTTCCCGTCTTCGCTAAACTCTAGTTCGCCAGCTAGTCTGATTTGATTTAAAAAATCTTGAGTCGCCACAGCATTGAAACCAGGTTCAGAACGACTGGAGTAAATATTTTCATTCAGATAATTATAAATGCTGATTTCTTCTTCGGGGAGGTAAATGGTGTTGCGATCAATCACTTTCAATAAATCTTCATCCACTTCCTGCACCTGAATGAGCAACCGCGCAGTGTTGGTGGCGCGATCGTGCAGGCGTGCATAAAAATCTTGTTTTCGAAAAACGTCAGATGCGTAATAAATGGATACAGAAGAAAGCAAAAGAATACCTGCAACGATAAGGGAAAACTGCAGTGTAAGCTTTGATCTTATGTTCATTCTTCGGTGTCGTCTTTTAACACATACCCCATTCCGATTTGAGTATGGATTAATTTTTTATCAAACTCCTTATCCACTTTTTTGCGAAGAAAATTGACATATACATCAATTACATTAGTGCCTGTATCAAATGTAACATCCCATATTTTTTCAGCGATTTCAACACGCGAAACAACTTTGCCTTTGTTGCGCATCAAATATTCGAGCAATGCGAATTCTTTAGCGGTGAGATCAATCTTTTTCCCTGCGCGCTTCACTGTTTTCTTATCCAGATTCAATTCCAAGTCAGCTACTTTTAACACATCAGTGACCGGTTGCCCGCCTGACGATCGTTTGAGCAATGACTTTACGCGCATCAATAGCTCCATAAATTCAAAGGGTTTGATCAAGTAATCGTCCGCTCCGGCCTCGAACCCTGTTACTTTATCATCCGTAGTACCCAATGCAGTCAACATTAATACAGGCACATCTACATTCTTTTCACGTAGCTCCTTGCACAGTTCATAGCCGTTCATGTAGGGTAAGTTCACATCCAGTATCACAAGGTTGTGTCGCTTACCCAATGCCATCTTTCTGCCAATGTGGCCATCAAAGGCAACGTCTACAAAAAAATCATTCTCCTCCAATCCTTTTTTCAAAAACTCAGCTACTTTAGGTTCATCTTCTACTAGTAATATGCGTTGTTGGCTCATGATCAGTTTTACAATAAAATGTCGTTAAAAATAAGTATTAAAAATTCCATTTGTGCTTGTCCAAATCTTCCACACAATGTCTGAGCAAATCTATGCTGGCACGGATATCATTCTTGTCGGCCATTTCTATTACTTGGTGTATGTGGCGGGTTGGGATAGATATTGCACCGGCAATAGATCCGTTTTTGCCCATGCGTTGAATGCCTGCCGTGTCAGTGCCACCGGCCTGGAGTACCTCGGGCTGCCACTTTACTTTGTACTTGTCAGCTGTTTTTTTCATGTATTCAACCATTCGCACATCGCAGATGGTGGAAGAATCCATTATTTTAATGCCAGCGCCAGCACCCAACTTGGTTACCTGCTCATGTGCTTTTGATCCAGGAACATCATAGGCAATTGTGGTATCCAGACCAATGCCAAAATGCGGCTCTATTTTGTGTGCCGCCACAGAAGCTCCACGTATTCCCACCTCCTCTTGTACCGTAAAGACCGCATATACATCATATGCCGGTTTTTTAAGCTCGCGTAACATCTCAATGAGTATAAACACCGACACTCGATTGTCAATAGATTTGCAATTCACGCAATTTCCCATTTCAATCAACTCTCGTTCGCGTGTTATCGGGTCTCCTACACTTACAATCTTCACTACATCTTTGTATGGCATTCCCAGGTCTATGAAAAAATCTGAAATTTCCGCCTGTTTTTTGCGCTCGTCAGCCGACATGATGTGTATCGGCTTAGATCCCATCACACCAATTAGCTGTTTTTTGCCATGGACTTTTACGCGCTGAGCGGTAAGTGTCTTGGGGTCGAATCCGCCCAGAGTATGAAAACGTAAAAATCCGTTTTCGTCAATGTGGGTGACCATAAATCCGATTTCGTCCATGTGAGCGCCTATCATTACACGCTTGTTTTGTTTTCCTTTTTTAAAGGCGGTCACATTGCCCATGTTGTCAATCGACACCTCATCAGCAAGTTTTTTTATTTCGCGAACTACAATCTCGCGCACAGGCTGTTCGAACCCAGGCGCACCATGTATTTCACATATTTCTTTGAGTAGTTTTACGTTGATTGACATGTTTGTTTATTCTATTCGGTTTATTTTAATCATGTTGGTTCTGCCTTTCTCGTTGATAGGTGTGCTTGCAATGTGAATCACAATATCACCCGTCTTCACGAAGCCTTCTTTCTTCAGTTTTTCCTTTATATCAGCAATGGTCTCATCCGTGCTTACATACTTATCGTAATGCAAACCACGCACTCCCCATACTAAACTTATGGTATTGAGAATGGGTTTGTTATCTGTAAATATAAAGATATTGGCTTTGGGCCGATGACTCGAAACTTTAAATGCAGTGTATCCCGAATGGGTCATGGCTATGATTGCTTTAGCGCCTGTTTGATCAGCCAACACGGTGGCTGTGTAACAGATAGAATCGGATAAATAAGTTGGCGAATCCACATCAGGCACATGCGCATGGTGGTAAATGCTTTCTTCATTCTCCACTACGTTGATAATTTTTTTCATGTACTCTACCACTTTCACAGGATACTTACCCACTGAAGTTTCTCCGCTCAGCATAAGCGCATCAGCCCCATCCATTACCGAGTTGCCCACATCATTTACCTCTGCCCGCGTGGGTGCGTAATTGGTTATCATGCTTTCCATCATTTGTGTGGCAATGATAATTGGCTTGGATGCCTTCTTGCATTTTTTAACAAGTGTTTTTTGAATCAGCGGCACTTGCTCCATTTGCATTTCCACTCCCAGATCGCCACGCGCTACCATTATTGCATCCGTTACTTCAATTATTTCATCTATTACTTTAATGGCTTCAGGTTTTTCAATCTTGGCAACTATGCGTGCTTTTTTGTTTCGTTTGCTTATCAAATTTCGCAAGTCGTGTATGTCTTGTGCCGATCGTACAAAAGAAAGCCCAATCCACTCCACATCGTGATCGAGCGCAAACTCAAGATCTTCCAGGTCTTTTTCGGAAAGCGATGGTAATGAAATACGGGTATAGGGCAAGTTCAGGCCCTTGTTGCTAGATAACGGACCTCCATGTACCACCCTTGCGCGCACCGTTCCATCCGGATTTTTTGCAGTGACCACTAACTCCAGTTTACCATCATCAATCAGTACAGGATCGCCTATCGAAACGTCAGTAGAAAAAGTGGCATACTTAACTTGTATCAGTGCTGGTGTACCTTCGCAATCAGCTGTTGTGAAATCTACCTCTTGTTTCTCTTTCAGTACGATGTGATTGTCTTTGATGGTGCCAACACGCAATTTGGGGCCTTGCAAGTCTACAAGTATTGCTGTGCTCAGATTCAACTCATCATTGATGTCGCGTACATGTTTTATCACCTTGGCATGTTGCTCAAAATTTCCATGCGATGAATTGATTCTACATACGTTCACTCCGGCTTTAATAAGCGCGGTCAGGATTTTTTTTGAAGATGATGCAGGGCCAATGGTGGCTATAATTTTTGTGTGATTGAAATTCGTTTTCATATGTCAGAAGATCAGGTTCTCTTTGGATTTAAGTTTATGAGCTTCCACAGCAAAAGCCGCCAGCACCAGTTTAGATAATTTTAAAGTTTTCAATAATTCAGATTCGGAAAGTGAATCTGAAACCATGTTAACCATCAGAAGATAATCAAATTGTTTGTGTTCGGGTAAGAGAAAACCTTTGGGGCATTTATTGCCTAACAAATCGTATTGATCGCCATCTGAATTTTGAAATGCATAATGAGTAAAAGCAAGCACATGGTTTTTTTTATCTACCAGTTCCAGATCAGTTAAACGCGCCATACTTGTGCTCAGCAGGTTATTCAAATCATGGCACAATCTGTACTCTTTATGATGGCAAGCTATGCCAACAAGAATAAAATCATAATCGTATTTGATATCAAGTACAAGTCTGGCCATAAGTATTCAAAAGTTAGCACCAAAGTGCTTTTTACTCCAGACCCAAAGTGAGACAAGCTATTTCGGCAGCCATTTGTTCTGCCTTTTTTTTAGAATAATCGTTTCCAATACCCATTTCCTGATCGTCAATAAGCACACGTATCTTCATCAACTTGCCCGCTTCGGGTGGTTCATCGCTAAGCAATTCAAAAGTAATTGATTTTTTTTCTTTTTGAGACCACTCAATAAGCTTGCTCTTGTAGTTGAGGTCGGTATTGAGCAATTGTTCCATATCTACATGGTGTGATATGATACGTGTAGTGTAAAAGCGGGCTGTTGCCTCGTATCCACGATCAAGAAAGAGCGCGCCCAGCAGTGCTTCCAGAGCGTTTCCGTACACCGATTTGTTTTTGGTGGAGGGGTCACTAAATGTGATAAACTGATCGAGCCCCAGTTTCAGGGCCATTTTGTTCAAATGTTCGCGACTTACCAACCTCGCGCGGATTTTGGTCAAGAATCCTTCTTCCTGGGTGGGAAATTTTTTAAAAAGGTAATCGGCCACTATTGCTCCTAAAATCGCATCGCCCAAATACTCCAGTCGCTCATTGTTTAGCTTGATGCCATTTCTGGTTTCTTCACTTTGCCCACGATGTTTGAAAGCAAGATGAAACACTGCCAGGTTGCGTGGTGAGAATCCGGTTATGTTTTTGATTGATTGTGCAAACTTACGTTCGCCTGATATTAATGCCCTTATGGAAGGAAACCCCAAAGCCAAAATTATGCTTTGTACTTTCTGAAAACTACAGACGCATTGTGTCCGCCAAATCCAAAAGTGTTGCTGAGGGCCGCGTTTACCGTACGTTTTTGTGCGGAATTAAAAGTGAAGTTGAACCGTGGATCAAATTCAGGATCGTCTGTAAAGTGATTGATGGTAGGAGGTACAATATCATTTACCACTGCTAAAATTGAAGCTATGGCTTCCACCACACCTGCAGCACCCAGCAGATGGCCTGTCATAGATTTGGTAGAACTGATGTTCAGTTTGAAACTATGCTCACCAAACACTTTGACAATGGCTTTGGTTTCGCTGATATCTCCAAGTGGTGTGCTGGTACCGTGCACATTGATGTAATCGATATCAGTGGATTGCATTTCCGCATCGCTCAACGCATTTTTCATCACGTTGATGGCGCCAAGCCCTTCGGGATGAGGAGCGGTGATATGGTGCGCATCGGCAGACATTCCTCCGCCCACCACTTCGCAATATATTTTGGCTCCCCGTTTTAGAGCGTGTTGCAATTCTTCTACGATTATAGATCCTCCGCCTTCGCCTAATACAAATCCATCGCGATCCAAATCAAACGGCCTTGAAGCGGTTTGTGGTGAATCGTTTCTTTCGCTCAGGGCTTTCAGCGCATTAAATCCACCTAGCCCGGCCTCGTTTACCGCAGCTTCGCTGCCTCCACTCACTATCACATCAGCTTTGCCGAGGCGTATATAGTTGAAAGCATCTATCAACGCATTGGTAGATGATGCACAAGCCGAAACGGTAGTAAAATTGGGCCCGCGGTAGCCGTATTTAATGGAAATATGACCCGAAGCTATGTCCGCGATCATTTTCGGAATGAAAAACGGATTGAAACGGGGTGTGCCATCTCCACGAGCAAATTCTATGGTTTCTTCAAGAAAAGTTTTGAGTCCACCAATGCCACTGCCCCAAATCACACCCACGCGGTCAGGGTCTGCGCTGTCAGCGGTTAATTCTGCATCCTTTACAGCCTCATCAACGGCTGCCAACGCAAACTGTGAAAACAAATCGAGTTTGCGGGCTTCTTTCCTGTCGAAATACAGCCCCGGATCAAAATCCTTTACCTCGCAGGCAAATTGAGTTTTAAACTTAGACGCATCAAAACGAGTAATAGGGGCCGCGCCACTAACACCTTTGATAAGATTGTCCCAATATTGAGGAACAGTTTTACCAAGTGGGGTTATAGCACCCAGTCCGGTTACAACAACTCGTTTTAACTCCATAAGTTGTCAAACAGCAATTATTTTGCGTTTTTTTCGATGTAGTCAACGGCCTGACCAACTGTGCTGATCTTTTCGGCCTGATCGTCAGGGATAGCGATGTTAAATTCTTTCTCGAATTCCATGATTAATTCCACGGTATCCAATGAGTCTGCACCAAGATCGTTGGTAAAACTTGCTTCTGTTGAAACTTCTTTTTCGTCAACACCTAATTTATCAACGATGATAGCCTTTACTCTAGTAGCGATATCTGACATAATGTTATGATTTTGAGAGTATTTAAAAATTCGGCTGCAAAGTAACAAATTTAAACAATTAATATCAAAATATATTTCCACTATTGAAGCCGAATTCAATTGCATCAGCAACATCGAATAAGATGTAACTTTGTGCACTCTACTCAATTTTGTAGCAAGTTGAATAAATCAATTGTCATATTTGCCTCAGGTGCCGGCACCAATGCGGCAAGAATTATTATACATTTTGCAAACCACAATGCGATAAGTGTGACTTGTCTTTTTACGGACAGGGCTTCGAGTGGCGCGGTAGATATTGGAAAGAAAAACAACATTCCGGTAGTGTTGTTTGATTATGCGGTGGATATGGGAGCTGATGGCATGGTGATGAAAAGACTATCTGCCCTAAATCCTGATTTAATAGTTCTGGCAGGGTTTCTGAGACTGATGCCTGCGGTTTTTGTTGAACGTTTTACGCATCGAATTATCAACCTACACCCTGCTTTGTTGCCTGCATATGGCGGGAAGGGATTTTACGGAAACCGAATTCACCAGGCGGTGATTGCGGATAAGCAGCATCAAAGTGGAATAACTATCCACTTTGTAAATGAGCATTATGACAAGGGCGATATTATATCGCAACACAAAGTACCGGTGGAAAACGGAGAAACTTCAGCCAGCTTGGCAGCGAAAATCCATGCACTGGAATATGAATTTTATCCTCTAATCATTGAACAAGTTTTAGAACAAAATAAGTAGCCACATGAATTTTAATTTCAAGGATGTATTTACAGTTTCAATGATATTGTTTGCAGTCATTGATATTATTGGATCTATTCCAATAATTATTGAATTGCGAAAGAAAGCCGGACACATTCACTCTGAAAAAGCCACCATCGTAGCATTTTTTATCATGGTGTTGTTTTTGTTTTTGGGCGAATCCATATTACAGCTTATTGGCATTGACGTGGCCTCGTTTGCCATAGCAGGTTCATTCATCATATTTTTTATCGCACTCGAAATGATTCTTGGAGTAAGATTGTATCGCGATGAACTTCCGGCCACAGCCTCTATAGTGCCTATTGCATTTCCGCTCATAGCCGGGGCGGGCACTATGACTACGCTGCTTTCGCTCAGGGCCGAGTACAATGTTATTACTATCATTGTAGGAATCATTCTCAACCTTATGTTGGTGTATGCAGTTCTCAAAACTACACATGTGCTGGAGCGCTGGCTTGGGCCGGGTGGCATCAGCATATTGCGTAAGGTATTTGGCATAGTGCTGCTGGCCATTGCTGTCAAATTATTTAGAACCAATGTGGGTATATAATATATAGTATGAGTTTGATTGAAATGTTTACAGATGGCTCAGCGCGTGGAAATCCAGGGCCGGGCGGGTTTGGACTAATACTCCGTCAAGGCAAACATGTTAAAGAAATTTCGGGCGGTTACAGACTCACCACTAATAATCGGATGGAATTACTGAGCGTGATTGTAGGGCTGGAAGCACTCAAGAACAAAGGGGAACAAGTGCTGGTCACTTCTGACTCCAAATACGTGGTAGATGCAGTAGAAAAGGGGTGGGTATTTGATTGGGAGAAAAAAGGATTCAAAGGCAAAAAGAACCCTGATCTTTGGCAACGATTTCTAATGGCCTATCGCAAACACAAAGTAAAATTCAAGTGGATAAAGGGCCATAACTCACATCCCGAAAATGAAAGGTGTGACGAACTAGCTGTAGCCGGATCGTGGGGTCAACCACTTTCCTCCGATGAATTTTACGAACGGGAAGTGCATGGCAAGTAGGTGTTCATGCCTCACATTCCATCGACTATTTTTACCTGTTCAGCTATTCAATCCTACACTTCAGTCTGATTAGTTTGTTTTCAGTGGCTTCGCGTGTCATATTGTGTCATAACCTAAACTCAATAATCATGAAAAAGCTATTACTTACCATTATCGTTTCAGTTTTTACAATATTCGGATTGCGCGCGCAGTGGACTCAGCTTAATACAGGAATGAGTTCGGAGATAGAATGTGTGCATATGCATGATGCTAGTACAATTTTTATTTCCTCGGACCTCGGTATTTATATTTCAACCAATGGCGGCAGCACTTGGAGTAATGTGTTGGCAGCAGAAGTTTATGGATTGTCTTTTGTGAACAACAGCATAGGGTATGCCTCAGGAGGAAATGGCCTGGTGTATAAAACTACAGATGGGGGTAATACCTGGATTCCGCTGGCTACAGGCAATGGAACTAAATTGCGTGCCATCCATTTTTATGATGCCAATGTGGGCGCGGCTGCCGGAGAATCAGGGGTGTTAATCGCAACCACAGATGGGGGCGCCACCTGGGCAACAAAGAATACAAGCACCTCAGTCAGGTTACTAGCTGTAAGATTCAGTAGCGCAACCACCGGATTTGTGGGAGGACGAGATGGCGTATTACTAAAAACAATGGATAGCGGAAACACTTGGGCCGCAGCCGGTGCCCCCACCTCTGATGATATCAGCTCCATTTTTTTTACCGACCCCACCAACGGTTATTTTGCCATAGAGAATGGCATGATAATGAAAACCACCAATGCAGGAGCATCCTTTACACCTATTCAAACATCAACTGCCAGTGATCTTGGTTCCATTTATTTTTTGGATAACAACAACGGTTATGCGGTGGGATTTTTAGGAGCCATTGTAAAAACAACTGATGCCGGCAGCACATGGAGCACAGATAATTCACCTACCATCAACGAGTATTCATGGGTCCATTTTTTCAATGCAACCAATGGCTTTGCAGTAGGTGATTTGGGGACAGTTGTGAAGTTTGGCTCTACCACCAGTATTTCAGCAATGGATGTGAATCAAACGGGTGTTTTCCCCAACCCTTCAGCCGATTATTTTGTGATAGGGGCCAAGCGAGAAGGCAAAATAAAAATTGAAGTGGTGGATATTATTGGCAACAAAGTTAAGACCATTGAATCAGCTTATAACAAACCTATCAGACACAATATAACTCAACCCGGTGTTTACTTATTGAGAATAACCGAACCCAATCAGCAACCTGTTTTCAAAAGGATAAATGTGCAGTAAATAGCGCATAAACAAAAAGGAATTACTAACTTTAAAAAAATTAATTAACCACACTACATTTATGAAAAAAGTAATCATTCCTTTCGCATTTGCCCTATCAATAATGTTGGTAGCCTGCTCTGGTAACAAGGAAGAAACCAATAATAATGAATCTGCTGCGCAGGAAGAGACGACTAGTAGCCCCTCTCAGCCAGCCGAAGAATCATCTACCAGCGTAAAAGTAGGTCCCGGTGGAGTGGAGGTAAAGTCGGATAAAACTGATGTGCAGGTGAATGCCGATAGCGCGAGTATCGAAATCAAAAAGAAATAACAGCACAACGCTCTATTCTTCTTTCATGTAATTGGGGTATTCTCTGGATTTGTAATCATCCACATTCCATTGTATGCCCCATTTGCTGACATATTCATTCAGTGGGCCCAGGCCTACTGAGTTTCTGCGCACATCCACATTGTCCGGGTCGATGAGCGGAAAAACAAAACTTTCGCCTGTTGACGGATCACGACCGATCTGGCTTCCATAAATTTGTTTGTCGCCCATTCTTAATGCAACACGATCTTCGAGCAGCGCCAGGCTCGAGGCCGATGCGTTGCCTTCGCTCACAGCTTTGCGCATGAGAGGCAGACATTTTTGCTGCGTAGCTATATCGGCATGCTGCACCACCAGAAATAAGGCTTGCGCTGCTCGCCCACCAACCTTGTTTACAGGTACCCAGCCATGCATGTCCAGTATCTGTTTAACTTTCTCCAAATTGATGCTGTCCTGTAGAATGATATATCGCCAGTGGGCTTTCATTTCGGCTGACTCACGGCCGAATTTTTTTTCTACACTGTCTATCATGTGCCTAGGCTGCTGGTCATCATCAAATATTTGCAACAAAGATTTTTGCAAAGCTTTGTCATAGCCTGCTTCCACCACATCAATTTTTTTCTGCATTTGTCCTTGCAGAACTACCCACTGTTTGTGTGTGTGCAATGTATTCAGATCTGTATCCTGCCGAAGGTGATAGATATTGGTCCAGCCCGCATCCATAGCTTGTTGTAATAGGTCGAATGCAATTTTACTCTTTCCTGCCAATGCTGCCGAACATGCCGCATTATACAAATCCTGCGCGCTGCCTTGCTTGATTTTAAAAGCTGCCTGATAAGCAACACGTGATTCCTCAAACTGTTTTAGATTGTAAAGCGAATCACCTTTTTTAACAAGCGAGTTATAATCTTGAGCCCAAGTGAAAAACGGCAAACACAAAAATAAAACGTAAATGAAACGATTCATAAGAACAGAATTACAACTGCATTAAACAAGATACAAAATGCTAACGTCTACAATATTCTGAATTCGAACTTAGGATTTCCTTTTACGCCTTGGTCATTGTAAAAATCTACAAAATGTAATTTGAAATAAAACCCTTCCGAATCTTTTATCACATAGTTTTTGTAAGCATGCACCACATACTGACCTGTTGAAATACTTACCAATTCTTTCCAGTCATAGCCAATGGCATCGCGCTGATTTAAGAACAGTAGCGCAGGAATTTGTGCGGCATCAATTTGATTAAAAGTAAAAAGTGAGTCAGCCGCAACTTGAGTTTGCCATGTGTTGATGAAAACACCGGTTACCAGATAATCAATTACCGGATTGTAAAACGAAAAAGTGTATTGCGTGAAGCACAAATCGTAATCAGTTTTTTGGGGCTCTATAAATGCGGAAGCATTGGTGTTGAAAGAGAAAGCAACATAGTTGAATAGATTGTTTTTAGAAACCAAAACTGTGTGCGCATTGCTGCCATCGAGGTTTGCATATGCTATTGTGTAAATGCCATTGAGTTCCGAAATGAATTTTATTTTCCGAAATCCCAGCGCGTTGCCGGCCTCATCATAACCCCTGTCAATCACACATACTTTGCCATGGTTCCACCATGCGCCCAAGGCCAGGCTATCGGCAATCCCTGTTCTGAAATCGGGTTTAAAATTCAAACCCCCAATGCCATTCACTAAATTCAATTCTGATTGAGTGGTAATGGCTGCTTTCATACCTAGGCTTGTATTTAAAATTATCCATCGCTCACCTTCACGACAGTCAAACGCGATGTCCCAATCAGTTTTCAGATTTCTTTTTACTTCGCGGTTGGTACCTAGGTCATACCACACCTGGTATTTGTACGAGGGATCCATCGAAACCTGACCCATTACTATATCACCGCGATCATATGCTTTTACAGGTAACTCGGATTTTTCACACCCTGCTATCACCATGACAAAGGCAACAATAAATAAGTCGATTTTATTTTTCAATTTTCAAATCAAGTTTTACAAACAACAATCTACCTGTGGAAACGGGTACGGCTGTTCCATCGGGCTGGTGCACACCTCCAATGGTGTTTGCAGATATGTCGGTTACGTTAAATATATTTTTCAGCCCGGTACCGAGCTTAATTTTTTGTTTCATCACCGATTTCGATAACAAGAAATCAGCAGTGTGATAATCGCCAATGTATGTTTCCACCACCTCTCCTCCGGTGCCCAACGCAAATCCGTTTAGTTGCCCTTGATACTTGTAGAAGAACGAAGCAGCGAAGCCTGCCGGTTGCCATTCATATACCAAACTGCTTTTGCACTCCGGTGAATATTGAAACTTTTCTGAATCGGGAGTCCACGATTTACTGCTGAGCCTGCCTGTAATGCCGACCCCGGCTGAAAACTTAAAGAGCCGCCACAATAACGACACAACCGCATTTGCACCTTGTGTTTTATAGGTGCCCACATTGATATATGTAAAACTTGCGGGAGTGTTTTGTGCAAGGGTGATAAGGTTTTTCATGTTGTTCCTAAACACCGTTAACTCATACTGGTAGATAGATCGGTTGACCAGTGATTTGTACAGAATGCTGGCGGTGGTGTTAAAAGATGTTTCAGGCGTAAGCTGAGTATTGCCGGTAATGTGATGGTTGACATCTACAAAATAAAAGTATAACTCTTTGATGGAAGGAGACCTGAAACCCTTGCCCACAGCCGCACGCAGCGTGATGTTTTTAAACTGGTAGCGTAAGTTGAGTGCAGGAATCAAAGGTGCCTGATAGGCCGAATTGTAGGCGATACGCGCGCCAGGCCGCAATAACAACCCACGCACAGGATTTATTTCTGCCGATGCAAATACTGCTACGTCTGTTTGTTGCTGTGTAAGATTCTCTATGCGCTGGCCTTTCGCTTGTTCGCTTATTAAGTCGTACCCTGCCTCAAAATTGAACCATGACGAATCGCGTGAAGAAGAAGCGCTGCCGCGGGACATCCAACTGTGAATTCGTGAAGTATCCTGGTCACCTGGATTAAGCGTAAGCACTTGGTTGAGCGTGACCAGATCTTTGCGATAGGTGTTTTTGATACGCTGAAAGTAATTGTACGCACCGGTAATATTTAGATGCAATGATGATGCACGAGCGCTGAGCGTAATAGCATTGTCGATGCGGCTGGTGTAAAAGTAGTCATCAAAAGCAGCCTCCAGGTAGGGCTTGAGCGGCAGCCCTCGATTGGTAATTTGTTCATCAAACCATTGTGCGCGGTAAGTAAGCAAGCCTTTGTTCAGTCGATAATTGTACTGCGCGCTGGCAAATTTTTGTTGGCGTGGTTTCCATGATTTGAAACGTGAAGTATCAGCTGATATGGAGGCAAATGTGGGTAGGAAATCATCATGCGCACTCCATCCATCAAAGAAGTTTCTGCCAGCGCCAAGGCTTATTCTATGCCGCTTGATGTGTGTGGACGCGGTGGTAGCAAGATTGAATGTGCCGATGTTTTCGTTGTAGGAGGAAGCCGTAACAGAAGTGTTGGTCTTGGTTTCTTGTCTGGTAATAATATTAATGGTTCCAGCCAGTGCGTTGGATCCGTAACTCACGCTCAAAGGTCCGTCCACGATTTCTATTCTTTCCACATCCAACAAATTCACTTGGCTCAAATCCACACTTCCATTTAGCCTTCCTATAATGGGTACACCATCAATCATTATTTTGATGTTTTCTCCCCCAATGCCTTGTAGGCTAAGGCTGCTTCCAAGCAGTGGGTCTTGTGTCAGGCGCGTGTTCAATTCATTTCGTAATACATCATTCAACGAAGTGGCGGCCATCGCCTCTATTTTTTTGGCATCAATTATTCGCACACGGTGTACTGCTTTTTCGGGATTATTCGGTGCGTACTGAGCGGTGATTACAACTTCGTTCAAATGAACATTTGTTTTCGCTAAGGCATAATACTTGTCTTCGCATCCATTCACCGTATCAGTTTGAAATGAATAACCAACAAACGTAATGCGAAGCAAAATGCGCGCATGCACCGGGTCGCACAACATGGGGATACTAGCCCGGCCTTTGTCATCTGTAAGGGCCATGCCTCCGCCCTGGCCATCCATGCCGGCATACATTATATGTGCGTAGGCAAGTGGTGTGCTGTTGGCAGCGTCTGTGATGGTTATCTGAAATTGGGCCATTGCATCATGGCCAATCAAAAGCCCAAACAATATACCCAGCCATTTCATCAACGACTTGTTTACTGCAATAGACATGTGCTGCAACGAATTACGCACCATGGGCAGGCCGGGTTATCTGATCACCAGTTTGCGTGTGGCGGAACCCATTTCATCCGAAATGGTGAGTTGGTAAATACCGCTCATTAATTTTTCGGTATTCAGCAAAACACTTGTCAAACCATTGGCGGTGATGCTGTTTCGCAAACACATACGGCCAGTAGCATCGGTAACTACTATATGAAATTGGCCGGCAGCAGTTGGGGCATCAAAAACAATGGTGGTGCTGCTACCCGCGGAAATAGGATTTGGAAAGACATGAAAGAATTTATCCTTCCGTTGTGGTTCACTTACGGATGTAGAGAAGAGTTTTTCTTTGTCAAAAATGTAGTTGCCATTTGCCGATCCGCCAAAACCTGTGAACACCATTTTCCAAATATCGCCATTGGCGCGTTTCACAAAGTATACGATGGAGTCTCCAATGGTCCATTGGAAAGTTGTGTTGTTGAATGATTTCCAATCATATCCTATGGTGTTGATTTTGTCTACAAATGTGTGTGCAGCATAGTTGGTGTAAGTAGCAGGATTGGCTATGGGGTATGCTTTGGTGGCCTGCACACCTGTGTTGGTAAGCACTCCTGTTACAAGATATGGAGTGGGTGCCGGAGCATTGATTACAGTGGTGTATTGAGAGAAAACCACATCCCAATCCGCACTAAGAGGCTCGCGATTTAAGGCATTGCCTGTGGCAAAAGCAAAGTACGCAAGTCGCTTACCTGCAAATGGTCCTTTAGTTAACACATAAGTTAGATCCGAGGTATTATTAAGTGTGGCATACCTTATCGTGTATGCGTTGTTCATGTGGTTCACTATCCACAGTTTCATATACTGCCCGCTGCCTAGCTTTATCACATAAATTCTTTTTCCGGTAATGTTGTGCGTGATTTGATTGTATTGCCCCCAGCCCAAATCGAACGGATCGCTGAAGTTTGCATTCATATTCAATGCGCCATATGCCCAGGAGGTGTCGGGGTTATAAAGTGGTGTCCAGCCACTCATTCCTGTGGTGTCTAGGGTGGCCCAAGCACTTGTGTCGCCATTGGGGTAAGACCATATTTCGGTTCCGATGGCTGAGTTGATGAGTACCGAAAAACCAAAAGGTGCTGCATCAAAGGCAAGATCCCAATTCGCTTTTGGTGAAGGAGTTTGTGTACCGTTTTCAAGGTTGTACCATACCTGGTTGGCGTAGCCCGCAGTCGTAGATACAGTTTCGGTTACAGATTGCGCCACGGCTGCAGTGCAGAACAGGGCCGATAATAATAACACGTTAAACTGTTTCATGATGTTAATTTGAGGTTAATAATTATAAATGAGCGCGCAAAGGTCGGGCTTCCAAAATCAAACTGCAAGTTGATATAACACGCAAAGTGTAATCGACTGTAAAGCAATCAATTGCACGTAAATGGGCAAGGCCGAAAATTTATTTTTTTGGCTCAGGACCTGTTTTTAAGTTCGTGATTGAGCAGCCATTGTTTTCGCCAAAGCCCACCCGCATAACCTGTAAGATTGCCTGTGGCACCTACCACCCTGTGACAAGGAATTACGATGGCTATTGGGTTGGCCCCGTTGGCCCGTGCTACGGCCCTAATCGCCAAAGTATTTCCATAGGCCACTGCTTGTTTTCCATACGAAGTAGTAGTAGCGTAAGGTATTTTCTGCAATAGGTTCCATACTTTCTGTTGAAATGCCGTGCCTTGTGCGCAAAACGGCAGGTCAAAAGATTTTCTCTTGCCATCAAAATATGCCTCTAGTTGCATTGCCACATTTGCTAACAAATCAGATTGCTCCACCCACACAGGTTGTTGAAATTTTGAAGTCCACAATTTTAACTCTTCAGATTTATCCGTGGCTTCAGAGAATTCAAGCGCTACCAGCGCCTCGGTAGATGCCACTGCGCTGAGTGTGCCGATGGGAGTAGAGAGATGATTTAAATAATACGGCATGGCGGTTAATGATCATGCGCTTTGTAGGCCTTTACGCCTGCCCTTATTTCAAGGTCGAGTTTGTTTTCGGCAGGAGGTATAGGGCACGAATATTTATGATTGTAAGCGCAGTATGGGTTGTACGCTTTATTGAAATCTATTAAAATGGTGTTGGCGTTCGGAATAGTTAAGTCTAAGTAGCGGCCACCGCCATAACTTTCGTTGCCGTTGGTATAATCGTTAAATGGCAAAAATAAATAGTCCGAGTATCCCTCTTTTTTGGTGAGATCGATATTTTGATAAATGCGAAGTGTACACGATTTGCCATCGAGCACAAAAGTGACTGCTCCATATTGACGATACATGGGTTTGCGATCGGTAGAAGTTGGCATTTCAAATGGATGGGCATCTGGTGTGAGGCTAAAGCCTGCCACCACCCTGTATTTGCTATCGATTGGAAAAAAATCAAGCTTCTTAAAACGCGCTTGATCCTCCACAGTCAAAGGCGATTCTTTTGGGTCGGCAAATTCGTGATTGAGACTTTTTTGAAATGCTTTCACTTCTTTTTTATGCATACCCGACCGCACGGGCTGCGCATTGGTCAGCACACTTGCTGATAAGAAAATAATAACAAAGAAATATTTCATGAATTGTTTGATTTTTTGAAATGCCTGAATAGGGTCAGCTGCTTGGTGTTAATGACTCAGCGTGGTTATGGATGACTTGAATTAAGGATGCATATTCTTTTGTCTTTTCGGTGATCGCCTCTACGTTGGCATTCTTGTCTCCCCAGTGTAACGCAACGGCCATTCTGCGATAATGGCGGGTGGCGGGTTTGCCAAATATGCGCACATCAGTGCGCTCATGAGTGAGCACCTTTTCAATTCCGTCAAATGTGGGTTGGCCTCCTTCTTCGCTCGCTAACACTACTGCACTGGCGGCTGCGCGTTCCAATGTTATTTCAGGTATAGGCAATCCTAGTATTGCGCGCGCATGCAATTCAAACTCATTGAAGTTCTGCGAGCCGGCCAATGTGACCATTCCGGTGTCGTGCGGACGGGGTGAAAGTTCCGAAAAGTAAACACCTTCGTCTGCCAGAAAAAATTCTACGCCCCAAATGCCTGCGCCACCCAGCGCGCGGGTCACTTGCGCAGCCATGTGTTGTGCCTCGGCCAGCATGGTCTCTGACATTGCGTGCGGTTGCCAACTTTCCTGGTAGTCGCCACGCTCTTGCCGGTGGCCAATGGGCGGGCAAAACAGAGTAGGCCCGGTGTGCTGGGTAACGGTGAGTAAAGTTATTTCTGAATGAAAATTCACGAAAGCTTCAACGATTACTTCTTTGATATCACCACGTGTGCCCTGCATCGCGTAGGCCCACGCTTTGTCTATGTCATTGGCAGTTCGCACCACGCTTTGTCCCTTGCCCGATGATGACATGAGGGGTTTTACCACACAGGGCATGCCTGTGTGCGCAATGGCCGACCTAAATTCTTTTTCAGTGGTGGCGTAAGCGTAAGTTGCTGTAAGCATGCCGAGTTCTTTGGCTGCCAGGTCGCGTATGGCTTTGCGGTTCATGGTGAAGTTGGCCGCGCGTGCGGAGGGGACTACCGTGACGCCTTGTTTTTCGTAATCATAAAATCGCTCAGTGCGTATGGCTTCTATCTCGGGTACTATGAGGTGCGGCTGGTGTTTGGCCACTATTGCGTCAAGGGCGGTTCCGTCCAGCATGTCAATCACCTCCTGTGAGTGCGCCACTTGCATGGCAGGTGCATTGGGATAACTATCAACTGCAATCACATATTGTCCCAATCGCTGCAGCGCTATGGTAAGTTCTTTGCCTAATTCACCGGAGCCAAGAAGTAAAACTTTTTTTCTCATTTATTTTTGGGTGTCAAATAAATATAAATAAACCGCATGGTTATTTGATTGCTGGAATGGAAATAATAAAGACGCTACCTTTTGGCTTATTGGGCGTATAGTTGATGCTTCCATTTTGAGATTTAATTATTTCGTAACATATGCTTAATCCCAATCCTATGCCCTGTCCTGAGGGTTTGGTGGTAAAAAAAGGAGTAAAAATATTCTCAGCCACTTTTTTATTTATACCCGGGCCGTTGTCGCTAATCGAAATAATAAGGTTGTTGTTTTTTATTTCAGTTTTAATGGTCACCAAAGGTTGGAAGGATGCTTTGTTTTTTTTATTCTCATCAGCCACTGCATAAAAGGCGTTGTTTAGTACGTTGAGCACAACATGGCTAAGCTCGCGCGGGGTAGTTTTGATAAAAGGCAATTTCGGATCAAGGTTTTTTATTACCTCACATTCAAAATTTTTGTTGCGCATTTTCACGCCATAATATGCAAGGTTTAGATATTCTTCACACAATGTATTTATGTCTGTTTTAGTTTTTTCCCCTGCTCCTTTAGCATTGTACTCAAGCATATTCCTGATTATGTTTTCAGCTCGCTTTCCGTGGTAATGAATTTTTTCAAGGTTTTGATGCAGGTTGTCGATTATTTCCTTCCGCTCTTTTTCATTTTTCGATTTGTCAATGTCATCAAAGAGTTCAATTGATATTTCCGAAAAATTAATAACAAAGTTTAATGGGTTTTGAAGCTCATGCGAAATGCCCGAGATCAGTTGTCCGAGTGAAGCCAGTTTTTCCTGATAAATTAATTGTTGTTCTTGTTTTTTTTGATTCTCGAGCGCAAAGGCCAGCAACATGTTTTTGTTTTCGAGTTCTTTGGTTCGCTGGATTACTTGTGCCTGAAGCTCTTTTTCACGTTCGCGCAATTCTTTTATAGCAAACTCATCTTGCACACGCAATCGTTTACTCAGTATCCTGATGATGTCTTGCGTAATGTCCGGAAATCCCGCCAAAACTTCATAAAAGGAGTTTCGGTCAATGCGTCCGATGGTGGTTTTTATTGCTGTCTTCACCGACATCGACCTAGGCTTGTTGTCAAGTATCGACAGTTCTCCAAACACTTCTCCCTGTTCAAGTTTTGCAATAGAAAACTGACCTTCGTGCACAAATACACTTCCATCGAGCACCAGATACATGCAATCGCCTGTTGCTTTTTTGGTGATAATCGTTTTACTTTTTTCGTAATGATCGATTACCATTTGTTTGCATAATCTGAGCAATAATGACACAGGCACTTTGCTAAACAAATCGCTTTGCTTAAGCAAGTTAACCAATGTGTCGATGTTGTATTTTGTTTTCAAAAGAGAAATTTAAAGTAATATAAATATACTGATATACAATGTCATGAGAAAAGGGCCTGAGCAAAAATTTATTTTATAAAAGCAAGTGTTGTGTACAATTGGAGGGTGCATGTGAAATAAATAAAAGACCGGCCAGAGCCGGTCTTTTATTGGTGAGTGAATAAGGAATTAGTTGTGATAGAAATCAAGTTCTATAGTGGGTGCATTCACTACACCCAGTTGCTCAGTGAGCCCCAATAAATCCATTATTACTCTGTTTTCGTAAGCCTTGCCATCTTTAATTTTCCAAACATCGATGAAATTTACAATTACTCGTTTGCCGGTTGCGCTGATGCCTAAAAACTCAGCTGTGTGGGTGCCCTTCCAGTAACCACGGCCTACTGCATATTCACCTGATTCAATTATTAGTTCAGAATTCACATGAAGGTCTGGAAATGCATCACGCATACTGCGCACCATTTTTTTGAATCCAACATTATCGAGTGGTTGCGGGCTCAATCCGTATGACTTGAAACTCGGATGAAGCATTTTATCAAGCAACAATTCATTGCTTTGATTGATTACCTGATCAAAAAATTGTGTTAAGATTTCTTTGGGATTTTGATTTTTCATGACTTTGTAAGATTTGGAAATGCCTACTCTTTGAGAAAGGTTTTCGGCTGCTCCTTGTTATATTTTGCATTGACAGAAGTTCAAATTGTTTCAACCCTAAAAGATATAGAATCAAAGCAGCAGGAACCAAAAAAAACATGTGCTTTTATTGATCGATTTTTTCTTGCCACTATTCATTGTGATCGCGGGTTTGTTGCTCTTTGATGTGTAGGAACTAATTTTAGGCAAGATTTTTTCAGTGTTTTGGTTTGAAAAACTCATAATTATCAGCCGTTTTTCCTCAATAGATTTTATACAGAACTACTAAATGTTTCAAATTAACACTTGTAGTACTTTGAATAGCATCAAGAATTTTCACGTTAAGGGGGTGGTTGTAGTAAAATGTGGCGTAAATTCTACATGGATTATTCCATGAAAATGAAAAGCGCCTAAAATCAGGGTCTGGATTGAGCAAAACTTACATTGTTTTAATGCTTGATTTTAAAGCAAATAATCGATTTTGTAGTAGCTTGGTCATAATTAAGTTGTCACACCACAGCATTTCTTACATGTAATAATTATACTACAAAGCTGAAACATTTTCCAAGTTCATGTAGTAAAATTGCCACAACACAACCAACTAGATCATTACAGATTTACATTGAGATTGTTGACAACCAAAAATGCCCATAATTAAGAAGCTGCTCTGTATCGCCATTATAGTGTACACCCAATTGGGTGCGCAAGCAGCAACAAGATATTCCAGGGCCAATGGTAACTGGACCAACACCTCAGTTTGGTCGGCCACTGCCGGAGGCGCTTCATGCAACTGCACCCCTTCTTCCTCTGACAACATAATTATTAACCATTCAATCACACTTGACAAGGAATTGGCATATACCTCGAACGGTCTCAGCGGAACGTTGACCATAAATATAGGCGGGTCACTCAACGGGGGAAGTACTTACAGTCTAGATGTAAAGGCAGGAGGCACACTTAACCTATACGGATCTATGACCATATTAAACGCTACTTTTTATAATGGCAGTACTATTAACATGGCCACTGGAAGCGTATTTATTGTGAACGGAAATTTTGATAATAGAAATAACAGTGTGAACGTAACGATAAATGGAGCCATCACGGTGGTGGGAAGTTTTTCAACAGGTAACGGTAGTTTGATCTCAGGTTCAGGGACTATCAATGTGGTAAATGGCCCTACGAATAATAATGGTACGGTATTTACAATTTCAAGTTCAACTCCATGTGGTACTTACCCATGTAATTTGGCAAGTAATCCGTTGCCGGTGCAATGGATCAGTTACAGGTTGGAACGACAAGGCACGAATGTGTTGGTAACCTGGGCTACCGCGACAGAGCTGAACAACTCACACTTCACCATATTGCGTGCCAACCCACTAGGCGATTTTGTGCTACTCGGAACTGTGCAAGGGGCCGGCAGTTCTACCTTGACCAACAACTACAATTTCGTTGACTCAAATCCAATTAATGGTACAGCGTATTATAAAGTGCGGCAAACAGATTTTGATGGTAAATGGGTAGACTCTAATATTATGACCATCAAAATGGTGAGGAACAATCATGTGGTATTATCACCCAACCCCGCTAATACAAATAGAATACGCATTACGGGCATAGCTTATGAAAACGCACAATCATCAGTGCATGTATATCGAATGGATGGCTCTGAGATAAAAGTTATTATAACTCCATCTATTGCTGACGATGAAATTTATATGGAGTTACCCGAACAGGCTGTGCGCGCTGGCGCTGCTTATCTGGTGCAATTCACAAGCAGGGATTCTGTAATCAGAGAGAAACTGATTATCAATTGATTTTTTATGTTCATGTGTGTACAGCGGTTGTGTGGTAGCAACCGCTGTTTTTTTTTGTGATAAAAATCGCAAACCACAAAAACACCAAGTCATTTCCGTTGGTGATTGAATAAATAAAACTGCACGAATTGTTTCGTGCAGTTTTACTCTCCATTATTCAGTAGTAATTAGAAGGCCACCACTCCTTCAAACATGATACCATCAAATTTGCCTCCGTTTCTAATATCGGAAGATGGAAAGTCTTTGTATTCCTGTGTCACATATTCAAGTCTAGCCAAAACATTGCGCGTTACAAACCAGCCTGCACCTACCTGTAGTCTTGTTATAGATACATCTTTATCCAAGCCTGTAACTTCGGCTGACACTTCGTTGTAGCGGCCGGCAACAAAAAGTTTTTCATTCTTGGCGAACCGGTACAAAATTTCACCGGCCAATTGGGTCACAGCACGTTCTTCGGTTTCTGTGCTGGTGCGTCCCTCCGCTTGCTCGTAGGTGCCAAAGAATTCAAGACCGTGAAATTTGACAAACGGATTGATGGAAATGGATGTCACTTTGCTTCGGAATCCGGGATTGAATCTGCCTGAAGTAAAGTTCGATGAGATGGTTGCTTTGGTGTTTTCCATCACCAGATAATAGCGGGAGCCAGCTCGGTCGCCACTATATAAAGTATTGTTAACAGATTTGTCAGTAGTATAAAATGAGCCGGTCAAACGCAATCTCAGATCGTCATTCATTTGTTTGTCGTAACCCAGTTTACCATAAACGGAAGGAGAGCGATCGTCAGGACGGGTTACATCACCGCGAATCTCTCCACCTGTTGCAGCTATCATAGCCAACACACCTGAGTGATGGATGTAAAGCTCCGCTCCAATCTCAGTGGTGAATGCATCCATAATCAAGTTGCCTACCAGTGGATTATAAAGCGCGTGGCCATTGTCAGTGCGTCTGAAATGCGCATCGCCATAGTTTATTTCCATGTGGCCTACTTTAAGTGTCACAAATTCCATTATACGGTCAACCACAACGCTGTTGAAGAATGGAGCTTTGTCTATTTGCAAATAGCCACCTTTAACCCAAGCCTCATTGTGGTGTCGGGATGATAGATAAGTAACCAGGCTCAACCTCACACCATCAGCCAATTGTGCATCAAGATTTAAGTTGGCGGTGGCCAGATTAAATCCTGCACCCAGTTCAATAAGTTCATTGGTGTTTACACCGGCAACAATGTTGCTGTCTGCCTTGTTACTATGGTCAAGTGATTGAAACTGTTGCGTAAATGATCCTCCAATACGTACTTTGAATCCATCAAAACGCACACTATCGTTTTTTGAAGTTTCAAACACATTTAATCCCGATTGATCATATGGTCTGAAGTATTGGAGGTTGTTTTGCGCCATTGCCCCAGCGGTAAATGCGATGGACAGAACGCATGTTATAATCCATTTTGTTTTCATAATTCTGCAGTATTAGTAAGCTTTAGTTTAACTGTGTATTTGATTTTAATTTCGTTTCCGGTGGTGATTGTGCCCAACATAAATGAAGGTGGTTCTACATCGTAATCAGTCATCAGCAATGGTATTTCTCCGGTTATAGTATGCATACCCTTGTTGTCTTTTGTAAAATTTCCGATAAGATTGATGTCGTGTTTTACACCAGCTATTTTTAAACTACCCGTAGCATGCACTTTTGAGATTGAGATAGACTTCACTTCATCTAATTGAAAGTAAATGTTGGGATGTGCTTTCGATTTCAATGCCTTGTAGCAATTTTCATCCATTGCTTTCTTTCCGCTTTTCAATGTTTCAACCGGCACTACAACTGAAATTTTTTCAAAACCAGTGATTTTGGCGCCATCATTTTTAATGTTACCACTTGCTTTTACCGTAGTGGTTTTCATTTCCCAGTCGTGCAATGTAGATGTGCCAGCCACAATGATATGGCTGCTTCGCTCTACTGTGAAGTTCTGCGCAATGGCCGGTACTGAGCAGATGACGAAAAGAATCAAGAAAGAAAAATAAGTGATGGTGGTTTTCATAGTGCTATTCTTTGCAACAAAGGAAAGGCAACAAATAGTTCTAAAAAATGACTTTCGTCATGTACATGATGCTTTCAAAAAGAATGGTAGCAAACCATTAATAATGCATGCGAAAAAAGCTCTTACCAGCTTGAATTTCCGTTTTCTATTCTGGATTTATGCTGAATGACAAATTTGAGAAATGTAATAAACGGTGTGTAATTACCGGCAGGCACAGTCTTATGGTAGGATCAAGATCTGATCACCTAGTTTATTACATCTAAGTATGACTGAGTACATGTGTGATGTGGTCAAATTGAGCAGTATGAGAACACATGTTAGCAAAAAGCGACACTTTTATTACATCTGCTGCCTGGTTTCCGCTGTTAGAAAACTTGCTACAGCCATTGTGGTTTAATTTACTACAAGTCAATCATGGCTCGCACACAAAAAACTACCATAGCAAAAAATGAAAACAAAAAAACAATTTAGTGCGCTTATTATAAGCGCAATTTTATATGCAATGCAAGCCGATGCCGCTACATTGTATTCGCGAAGTAATGGCACATGGAGCAGCAACAGCAATTGGTCCTATACGCAGGGCGGTGCGTCATGTTCCTGTTCGCCAGGATCAACGGATGTGGTAATCATATCGCACACCATCAATATGGATAAAAATCTTTCAGGAGGTTCTGCTGGCATAACAAGCAATGTCAGCATTTTGCAAGGAGGTGCAATGTTGGGAAATAATAACTGGGATATTGATTTTCGCGCGGGCAGTAGCCTCGATAACAATGGAATGTTAATCGCACGAAATGTAACATTTTACAATGGAACCACAATCATGATAGCCACAGGTGCCAGTTTGATCGTAACAGGAAATCTAGATAACCGAAATAATAGTAATAACATCACCTTCAATGGTACAGTAACGGTTAACGGATCATTTTCAAATGGCAACGGGGGAATTATTGCTGGTAGCGGCAACATAGAAATTATCAATGGGCCGGTCACAAATACGGGCACCACATTTGCCTATAGCGGAATAAGTCCTTGCGCCAAATTGCCTTGCACGATATTGGGTAATGTGGCATTGCCTGTTGAATGGCTTTCGTTTAAAGCTAAACAGCAACAAGCATCTGTTTTGCTTACATGGAGCACTGCCACAGAATCAAACAATGACTTTTTTACTATAGAAAAAGGAACTTCTGCCGGAAACTTTGTGGTACTGGGAAGTGTGCGAGGGGCAGGAAATGCTACACAAAAGAACGATTACAATTTTTCAGACAATCAAATTATTAAAGGCACTGTATATTATAGAATTGGACAAACAGATTTGGATGGTAAGCAAACGTATTCAGATGTGATTAGCATCAATACTTTACCTGTTAAGGATGTAAAGTTGTCTCCCAATCCATTGTCAACTAACAGGGTAAAACTGGAATCTAACTTGTTGGATGATGGCGAAGTGTCCGTAAAAATATTCGATATGAAAGGAAAAGAAGTGAAATTCGAAATTTTCCCTTCCATTATTCATGGTGAAGCTTTCATACAATTCGAGCAAGCCGATTTGATTCCGGGTGGAATGTATCAGGTAAATATTGTGTCTGGTAATCAAATCAATCAGGAAAAACTTCTCATACAGTAATTAGCTTACATTTGATTATAAAGCCGCCACTAAAGGGCGGTTTTTTTTGTTGCAACAGGTAGAAACACCTATTGACTTTGACTCTATTAATGCCTTACTTTCGGTTTGGATAGGCATTATATCTCACATTAAAACAAACCATTATGTCAAAAACAACAAGTTCGATGCTGATATTCGCATTGGCATGTTCCACATTATTTTTCGGGTACCATTATTTCAGCACAGATGACAGTGTTGCTCCACCTGTGATTGACTGCGCTTGCGATGACTCTGGGAGATACAGTGATGAACCAAAAGAAGGTGGTGGAAAATCGATTCCCGACAGCGAAGCTCAAGAAATGTTTCAAAGTTTTAAGGATGCGGCTGATCCGGTATTCAATCAGTATGGGTCATGGATAAGTAAGCAAGCCATTGATCAGATGTTTTGCGATAACATGGAATCGAACGGATTATTTATTGTAGGCGCTGCCAAGCGGGATGATACTAGTGAAAAATATGATTTGCAATTAATACTTAGTGCAGGCAAAATGGATTCAATAAGTATAAGATATACCAAGGGCGAGCGGTTCTTTCTTACTGAATACGTGGCATGTCCTCCAACTTGTGGAATGGAGGTAATTGAGTTGCATTGATAAATTGAATCAACAAAAATCTTTTTTAGCTTACCAATAATTTAATAGATGCTCCCAACCCGAAAATTAGAATCTGTTCATTTTCGGAAGTTTATTTTAATGAACACTAATTTTATAAACCAAAATCCTTCGCTGCCTTTAAGGGCTGTTTTCCTTTGCTGTATGCTTCTGTTTTCGTTCGAATCATTTGCACTTCTAAGAGACTCACTTAAATTAGATTCTCTATTGAAAGGAGCTCAGAATTTGCATCAGGCTGATTCCGTCAGGTTGAATTACATTAGTCGATTAACAGATTATTATTACTTCAATTTTGGCAATGAGATTGAATCCTCAAAATGGAATGAGCAAGGGCTTACGTTGGCGAGGAAATTAAATGACCAAAGTTCGCTGGCGGAGCTAAGCATAAAAAAAGCCAGGCGATTGATGAATGTAAATCCCATGTTGTCGCTTGAGTATTTAAATCAGGCCATGGCCATTTATAAACAACAGAATAACAAGGACGGAATGGCCAGTGCATTGTTGCAAGCAGGCCTGATATACTATATAGAAAGAGATTTTGAGAAGGCAACTCCTTTGTTTAAACAATCTATGGAATATTCAAAATCACCAACCAGTGAGAAGTTTTATTCCGTTGTTTCATATATGTGGGCCCTCAGTAAGCTCGAGAGAGGAGACACAACCGGAGTGAGGGAAGTATTGTTAACAGGACTTAAAATCGAAACAGAAAACAACAGTTTGCAAAGTTTGTGTGAGAGAGAAGCTGCACTGGGTATTTATTTTATAAGACAGGACAATCTTGAACGCGCTAAGTATTGGTTTTGGAAGTCTATGGATACGCAATCGAAAGTTACTGAAGCCAATGGTGAGATGTGGATATTGTACTGGGTAGGCAAAATGTATTTACAGGAAGGGATTCTTGACAGTGCTTTTTTCTTTTTAGATAAATCATTGAGTGAGTCATGGAAGCTCAACAAGACCAACAAAAGCTCTTTTTTATATATCCAAAATGCCAGTCTGGCTTTGGTGGATTATTATAGCAGAATTGGCAATTACAAGCAAGCTATGGCGTATCAAAATCTGTTTTATGCCCGACAAGACTCTGTTTTTGGAAGGCAGAAAGGACTGATGGTAGCATCATTGCAGAATGAGCTAATGCTAAAGAAAAAGGAAGCTGACATTGACCAGTTGGAAAAGTTGCGTAAAGCTGATCGGTACAAGATGTTTGCATTGTCGGCTGCTATAATTTTATTGATAGTTGCTACATGGGTATGGTATCGAAAGTTTGTTCAACGCAAGCAAATGAATATGGAGTTGTCGGCCAGCAACAAAAACTTGCAGGACACACTCATGGAGTTAAGTCGCACACAGCAGCAGCTGGTGCATTCAGAAAAGCTGGCCTCTTTGGGTAAACTCACAGCAGGCATCGCGCACGAAATCAAGAACCCGCTAAACTTCATCAATAATTTCTCGTCAGTTTCTGCTGACATTATTAATGACCTGCGCAAAGCCAACACACAACAAGAAAGAGAATCGATTTATGAGACCTTGAAAGACAATTTGTCAAAAATTGAATCGCACGGAAAGCGCGCTGACCGCATAGTTAAGAGTATGTTGCAGCACAGTCGCCATGCTGCTAGCGCTGCAGTAGAAACCGACATAGTAAAATTTGTAAACGACTATTGCGACTTGGCTTATGACGGGCTAAGGGCAAACTATAAAGACTTTCAATGCGAACTAATCAAAGAGTTTGATGCAGGGTTGAAGCCCGTATTTCTGGTGCCTCAGGATATGAGCAGAGTGGTTTTAAACGTAGTGAACAATGCCATGCATGCGGTGTACACGAAATCTAAAAACTCGAAAGAACCATTCATTGCCGAGGTAAAAGTTGTGCTTACAGAGAACAAAGGTGCAGTTGAACTGCGGGTATTAGATAACGGAGGTGGGATACCAACAGAATTTCAACAAAAAGTTTTCGAGCCATTTTTTACCACCAAAGCGGCAGGCGTGGGCACAGGGTTAGGCCTCAGCATAAGCTATGACATTGTTAAGGCGCATGGTGGCACTATTGAGTTTACCAGTTCTGCATTATCGGGTACTCAATTTGTGATTCGATTTGCAAATGGGGCAATTGAAAAAGCCAAAGAAACTAATGATGGAATGCATCATTAGAATCGGAAACATCTGACCGACTCCAATTGAAAATCCAGAAGTCCTAATTTATTTTTTTCGATAAGCGAAAGGAATATTCTTTTTCATTTCCTTCATCAAATTCAACATTCGGTTCAGTTGCTGTTCGGCCTGCAAATAATGTGCGGTATCCTTACGCGCCAGGAAAAGATTTTTGTTAAAGTCTAGGCTAGCCTGAAAGTCAACCAGCTTATCGGCACCACCCGGGTCGGATAAAAGTATGGGGTCATTAAGCCATGCCAGATCCATTTTGAGAAATGCATCATTGGGCGGCATATCGGTGTTGCTCACAAAAAATCCAGACATGAAACGGTCGGGATTGTAGTACTTGTTTTGCATGTAGTGCACGTGTGCTTTTGGGTCGGTGAGCAGTGGCCGACTGTTGGCCTTGCTGTATTTTTCTATGGCTGTAATACAATCCCTGAAGGCATTATCCAGTTCAGGGGTGTTGAGCGTAAGGCCTGTGCCGGTGGTCTGCTGAGGGTGGGTGCGCAACAGCAAATCTATCAGGTGATCGTATTGCGGCTTGATGGCCTGGTAAAATTCGGGATACATGCGCGGAAGAAATTCGCTGTCTGCAAATTTGAGGTCGTAATTGAGCACCACCAGGTCGGGTCTGAAGTTTTCAGCTATTCGGTAGTAGTAGTATTGCATAACAAGTGACCAGTCAGCAATAAGCACTACACTATTGAGCGGTGCCGACAAACTGAGTTGCCTTGTGAGCGACTTGCTCACGTTGTAGTTTCGTTTGTCGGATCGGGTAAAACCATAAGCGATGTTACCGGCAAGGACAATTAGTAAAACGCCAGCCACCCACTTGGGTTTTTTCATAAGCGGAATGAGCGCGTAGATTAGAAACAAGCCGAGAAAGAAAAAGGGCACCAACATATAACCCTCGCTGTCGCCAGTTTGATCTGCGCGTGTCATAAAAATAAAGATGAATAGAAAATTAAACAGCACCATAAGACCCACGCGCGCAAGCCCACGCTGCAACAATATTATCAAGCCGTAAACAAGCAAAGGCGTAAAAGCAACAAAATGATAGCCTATCAACTTAGTAAAGTAGGGCAGCCTTTCAGCAAACAACTTAGGGTCGTATTGTTGATTTTTAGCGTAGGCACTACCGGTAAGGTGCACAATGGCCGCGCTGATGCTATCTGGTCTTCCAAACTTAAAGATCACATCAGATTGTGCGCGCAAAATCATCCACCCATAAAACAACAATACGCCTGTGGTGGTGATGATTGCCATGAGGTGAAAATCGCGATGGCGAAAGACATTGCTCATGCGCGATAAAAAACCAGGCCGAAAATCTTTTTTCTTTTTTCCCAAGTCCGGAGCCGGAGCCAGAAAATGATCATCGAAAAAGAATAGAATAAACGGAGTAAAAATTACCGAAGTGATGTGGTGATTGGCTAAGCCCAGCATGTAACCGACTGCGGCAACAATGATAAAAATTCTAGCGCGTGTGAAATGATAATTAGTCAAGCCATAGAATAACAATGACATGCAGAACAATTGGAACACGTAAACCTCCACCGCATTGGCCCAAAACCAAACAGTGGCACCCATTGATATGGCCAACGTGACTAAAACCGCAATTACGCGCGAAGCAAATTCATCTCCATCATTGTTTTTGAAAGCAATAAGTTTGATGGTGTAGTAATTAAGTGCAGCTGCCAGCGCGCCAGAAACTATAGAGAACAAAGTGATGGCGTCAAAGTGGCCCATGCCTGCGAGTCCTAAAAACTTGCTCCACAAATATCCCAACGCCACATAGGAGGGAGTACCGGAAGGGTGCGCCACACCCGCAACGTATGTAACAAGGCCAAACTCGGCAGCATCCTGAAACAAAAATGAATTGGGTCGGGTGAAATAATACAGTACGAAAGCCAGTGTGAAACAGAATGTGGCAAGTATGTGATCGGTGGCTTTGTGAATCATATGCTGAAATGAATTTTAGAAAGCGGAAATTAAATCAACATAAGTACAATCACAAACCAGCGCGAAACAAAAAAACAGAAAACTCAATTCCCTGAATAGAGTTTTCCGCTAATCCTCAGCAATTCCATCTCAGCTACTTTAGCGTTGTAGGTGGCTTCCAGAATTCTGGTTTCGGCACGAGACAAATTCAGCTGGGCCTCGCGCAGCTGAATGCTGTTGATTTGCCCCAGGTTATAGAGTTCATTAGAACGATTGAAGTTGAGCTGTGCTGCCACGAGACTTCGCTCGGATAAACCAAGAATCTGAAGATTATTTGTGTAGGCGACAAAAGCATTGTTCACATCCACTCCAAGTTTATTTTTTGCTTCTTCGTATCGCAAAGTGTTGATATCCATGCCCAGCCTGGCATTGCGAATAGCAACATTCTTTCGGCCTCCATCAAACAAATTGAAGCCTACAGCCAGCCCACCGCTGTACCCGGTGTTTTGACTTACCAATACGATGCTGGCATCGTTGCGGGCTTCGCTGTATCCATAAGCACTGGTAAGGCTCACGCGCGGCATGCGTGCGGCACGGGCAATGCGAAGATCGAGGTTGGAAAGTGTGAGGTTTTGTGCGGCTGCTATGAGGCTGGTATTGTTTTGTTCGGCAGCAATAATTAATTCCTGCAGAGCCAGGCTGCGATTTACAGGCGTGACTTCGCTCACAGCCACCGGAGTGCCTGCGCTGCGGCCAAGCAATTGATTCAGATTATTTGATGCAGTATATACAGCAGCAAATGCAACTGTAAAGTTTACGCTGTCGGTATTTAAATCTACCAGTGAGGATAGTTTTTCGAGCGAAGTGCCTCCAAACTCTTCACGTAATTGCGTGCGTTCGTAACGTTTGTTCGAAAGCAAGATTTGTGTGCGTGTCACTGCCAGTGTTTGCTGCGCGCGGGCTAGCGTATAGTATGCATTCACTATTTGCATCAAACTGGCTTCAATATTTTGTTTCGCCACAGTTTCGCCCAGTGAGCTGCCAGCCTTTAGTTTGGAGTAGGTATAGAAATTAGCTAGTCCATCAAACAGCACATAGGTGATGCCTGCAGAAGCATTGTACGAAGTGGACTGCGCGCCAGACAATTCGGTAGGCGGGATATTACCTGCATATTTAATCTTTGTGTCGTTGATGCTGAGGTTACTGCCGGCATTCAAATCTAGCTTAGGCAACAAGCCTGCGTTGCCTGCGGTGGCAGTGTTGGCACTGATCTCTGCATTGTAACGGGCCACGCGAATGCCGTAATTATTTTCCATGGCTTCGCTTATAGCGCGGTCAATGGTGAGGGTATCTTGCGCGAGTGAATGCGGCACCACGAGCCAAGTCAATATGGATATAAAAATTATTCTAAGCATCTGCTTGCTCTGCTTTTAGTTCCTGTACTGCCGGCTCTACAGATTCGGCAGTGACATTTTTATCATTCCAATACCAGTGAACAAATACTTTAAAATCATTCCAAGCGGAAAGAACCACCGGAAGAATGATGAGCGTAACCACTGTTGCAGCCATCATGCCGTAGGCCACAGATATGGCCATGGGGATAAGAAACTTTGCCTGCAAGCTGCCTTCGAGAATGAGAGGAGCCAAACCCGCAATGGTAGTAATTGAAGTAAGCAAAATAGGCCGAAAGCGCGACAAGCTGGCCTTGTGTATAGCATCTTTAAACACCATGCCCTGCTTAAGGTTTGCGTTCATCGCGCTGATCAGTACAAGTGCATCATTGACCATTACGCCAATGAGTGCGATGATGCCATACGCTGATAATATGCTGATAGGGGAGCCATGAATTAAATGCCCAAGACCAACGCCAATAAGTCCAAGCGGCACAGTAAAAACCAATACGATAATGGCCTGTGCGAAAGACCTGAAGGTGATCACGATGATGGAAAATAAGAGGATAAGAATAATAGGCATGGCGCGCGCAGCTGAGGCACCCGTCTTTGCCGTGTTGCGACTTTGCCCTTCGTACGAAACAGCTACTTGTGGAAACTTCGCAAGCAGCGGTGCTATCTCGTTGTCCTTTACATACTGCATGATGTCTGATGCCGATTCATTTTGATCTGCCAGATCAGCCTCTATTGTCACTACGCGCATGCCATCCAAATGGTTGATTGACAATATGCCGCGCCTAATATCAAGGTTCGCCAATTCGCGCAATGGGTACTGGTTGCCTTGTGCGGTTCGGATGTACATGTCTTGCAAATTGGTGACCGAGGCACGTTCGCTCTCCGGATACCTAACCCACACACGCACTTCATCTGTGCCACGTTGCAAGCGTTGCACCTCGTTTCCGAAAAATCCCTGCCTTACCTGCGAAAGAATCTCTTGTTCGGTAAGGCCCAGGAGTCGGGCCTTCTCTTTCAGTGAAACGTGTACTTCGCGCAGTCCATCCTTATCAGTGTCTATCACATCTTTCAGTGAGTTGATACTCTTGAGTGCTTTGCCGAGTTCTGTTTTAGCAGCAGTCAGTTGTTCCGGATTGTTGCTCAGCAATGATATCGAAACAGGTTTGCCGAAGAAAGTGAGAGTGCCATATGACACGCTCTCGGCACCGGGTATGGGACCTACAGATTTTCTGATTGGGTTAGAAATCAGAAAACTTTCCATGGCTCTAGCTTCGCCATCAAGCAATATCAGATTGAGTCGGCCCTGGTGTGCAGGCCCTACATTTTTTTCAATGTGCCTCAATACATCTTTGCCATCAGCACGAGTTTTTTTGATGGAATCATTGATGTGCCAGGCAGCATCTTCAATGCGCGCAAGCCAGCGCTCAGTGGTCTCTGCGCGTGTGCCTGCCGGCATCGATAAAGTAACGTCTACATTGTCGCGGTCGATAAATGGAAAGAAAGTGGTCTTGATTACACCACCCTGTACCATTCCAATTACGATCAAAAACAAACCGACAACGAGGGACACTGTAAAGGCTTTGTTTTTTAAGCTAAAAGCAAGGATGGGTGCGAATGTTTTATCGCGCAACCGACTCATAAGGCGTGCAACAAATTTTTCCCACCGGCCGGGCATTTCGTTTTTGCGCAAAGCTTTGGAATGAGCAATGTGCGATGGCAAGATAAATACACCCTCTATAAGTGAGAATCCTAGTGTGAGGATTACCACAATAGCCATTTGCGAAATAAAATCGCCAATACCGCCTTCGAGAAAAAAGAAAAGCGAAAAGGCAATCATGGTGGTGAGGATGGCTGAAAAAACTGCTGGCAACACTTCCATGGTTCCTTCAACTGCGGCTCGCAGCGGAGGATAACCTTCTTCATGTTTTTGATAAATATTTTCGGCTATCACTATGCCGTCATCCACTAATATGCCAATCACCAGTATCATTCCAAAAAGTGTGATCACATTGATTGTAAGGCCAAACATGCCTGCCAGCATAAACATGCCCAAAAACGAAATTGGAATACTCAATGCCACCCACAGCGCGATGCGATGATTGAGAAACACTGACAGCAAAAGCAATACAAGACCCAATCCAATAAGGCCATTTCGCACCAATAAATCACGTCTTTGAGTTACTGTAATGGAGCCATCGCGAATCACGGTGGCCTGCACATCGGTGTGCTCATCATTAAACTTTACTATATAGTTATTGATGTACTCGGCTATCCACACAAGGTCTTCCGATGTGGTGTTTTGTATGTTGATGACTACCGATGGGTTGTTGTTGAAGTAGCTTCTATTTGGATTGTCAGCCCACTTATCATTTAACTCAGCCACATCCGACAGCCTTACCACGCGGCCATCGGCAAATGCCTGTACAGTAATGTCGCCTAGTTTTTCGGCAAAGTATTCTTTTGATCTTGCACGAATCAGCAATTCTTCTTTTGCTCCCTTTACGGTGCCCCCGGTAATTTCAATATTGGCTCTGCGCACTGCTTGGGATACCTGATCAAATGAAAGTGCATATGCTTTCATTTTGGCTTCGCTCAATGCAATTTCAATTTCTTCATCAGGGTATCCGGATATCGATACTTTTGAAATGCCATCTACCGCGCGCAAATCTTGTTCTACTTTTTTGGCATAACGCTTAAGTTCAAGTAAATCTACTTTTCCGCTTATCGCAAAGTTGATGGCAAAGTTTAAATTCTCGCGCTTGAAAACCACTGGAGGTTCCATCCCCACCGGAAAAGAACTTATCCTGTCAACAGCATTTTTTACATCCTGAAGTGCCCTATCTGTGCTGAATCCTTTGTATACTTCCACGTCAATGTTTGCGCTGTTTTCGCTCGACACTGACGTGACGCGCTCAATGCCGGTGATCCCTTTCAGATTGTCCTCAATCTTAAGTGTGACACCTTGCTCCATTTCTTCAGGAGATGCACCAGGGTATACAACCTGAATTGCAATGATGCGGCTTTCAACCTCAGGAAAAAAAGTTGTCTTTAATCCACGCAAACCAAACAAGCCGAAAATACAGATGAGCACCAGCAGGGTATCGCCTGATACAGGATAACGGATAAAAAACCTGATCAACTTTTCCATAGTCTTATTCTGCCGTTGTTACTGACATACCATCAAATCCTCCGGGCACGGTTTCGGTTACCACCCGATCACCATCTTGTAGTCCGGATACAATCATATTGTTGCCACTGAATCGAATCACATCAATGTGTGCAAGTTTCAAAGTACTGGCTTTTACAATATATATTGCATCATTGGCAAGCAGTAAATTGCGTGGTAATTCCAGCGCGTTATTAATCGTCTTGCCTTGAATGGATCCTGACAAGAACATGCCTTCGCGCAGGCCCTGGCCATTCACGTGAACATAAACTTTTACTGTCTGAGTAGCGGCATCTATTGCCGGATTTATTCGCACCACCGTGCCTATCCAAGTTGTTTCGTGTGAATCGGATTTTAATTGAACTTTAGCACCGGTTGCAATTAACGACAAATCATCATTGGCTATTCCGGCTTCAAACTCATAGAGACCGGCACTTACAAATTCACCAAGTTTTTGGCCGGCCCGCACAAGTGTGCCTTCACTTATCAGCGCCTGTGAGACAATGCCGGAATAAGGAGCGCGTATGGAATACTTGTCGAGGCGCACTTGTTGAGCCGATATGTTATAGTATTGAGAGAGAATATTGCGTGACACGACAAAATATTTTTCTTTTTCCGTGGCAAATGAAGGAAGCGCAGGCAAAGGCTTGTCTATGTCAGTGGCGGTGAGAAATTGTTGCCAGCGCGCAAAGGCATCGGGTAAATCTATTTTCATATCGGGAAGCATGGCTACCACGGCATTGAGGAGTGTGCCTTTGAGCGAGGCCAGGTTCATGCGTAGTTCCTTGTCATCTATGCGCAACATGGTTTCGCCATTTGAGAAAGCAACGCCCTCGCGAAATGGCTTAGGATTTTTGAGTAAAATGCCTTGAACTTCTGCAAATAATTCTGCGCGCTCCATGGCTGTCAATCTGCCAGAAACCATCACCGGCAATTGGACATCACTGCCTTTTGCAACCAGTGTGGTAACAGTTCTTGATCGATTATTGTCGGGTGTGCGGGGAGGATCGTGTTTTTGGCGGCTCAATACATTTTTCAGAAAAACCGCCAGCACTATCACTGCAACTGCCACTATGAGTGACCATCTGCGCTTGAGCATAATAAATTTTATTGGGTGTGTAAAGTTAGAAAAAGACCTGATAATCAAATTTGCATTTACACGACAAAAAAAGGAGCAACGAAATAACGCTGCTCCTTTTCATACTCGATGTTAGATTTTATTCGGTGCCGTACATTTTTTTCAGATTATTATTTGTTTCATTTTTCTTTATGTCGGCAATCAGGTCATCAATCGTTTTTCGTTTTTTAGCGGCTTGATCAGCTTCTGCTGCAGCACCCGGAATTTTAGATTTTTCTTTCGCTTCATTTTCTATCTCTTTGTATTTATCAGACAGATCATTGAGCGCCTGCATGGCTGACATTCTAATGAACCAAGGCTCACCGGTGCGCGCCACTTCCCCAATTTTAGTTACACCTTTCATGCGTGTTTCGTCTGACGCATTGCTCAAATATTTACCATAGCTATTCACAAATCCATACATATCGAAGCCGCCAATTTTTTCGAATGTGTTATTGTAAAACGTATTGAGTTCCGGTGCACCACTCTTGGCGTATATGGCAGCTATGGTGTTGAGCACTTTGCCGCTAGTCTCCGACTCAAATTCATGACAAATAGAAAGTGCTTCATCGGGCTGAGCTTTGTGATACGCCTCCAGTGCTGCTGTGAGTACGCTGTATGACTGGTCTTTGGTGGCCACCTGATAAAGCCTGATCAGCTCTTCATCGGAATAATACTTAGCAAGCGCCTTGATAGCGGCAGCTCTGACACTGGTTTTTTCATCCAGTTGTGCCATCTCCATCAACTTCAAGCGGAGTTTTTCCTCTTTGTTTTTACCAAGTGGGTCGATGTTTTTAATAGCGATCAACCGGATGCCATAAAATGGATCACTTAGCGCATTCATTATCATTTCGGCAGATGGTGAAGTAGTAGAATAGTTTCCACCTATACCTTCGATGGCTTCATAACGATCCATATACAATTGGCCGTTGGCATATTGATATACCAGCTCTTCTTTGCTTTTATTTTCTTTTTTGGTTCCCAGCAAAACTTTTTGTGCATCAAAATTTACGAGCCTTGGCTTATCCACCACATCAAACTCCAATACTTCTTTTTGCTTCGTCAAAATAACGTTGTGGCGTTTCACCTGGCCACCACTATATATGTCTATCGCTAATGGGAGCTTGAATAGAGGGTATTTGCCAAGATCTTGTTTCTGTTCTATTGTTACAATTTCTTTTTTTGTTGAGTCCGCATAGCTCCAGTTTATTTCCAGTTCAGGATGTCCGGCATTTAAAAACCACTGATTGAAAAACCAATTAAAATCTTCGCCTGTGACCTCTTCAACTGCAAGTCTGAGGTTATGGATCTCCACGGAGCTGAATTTGTTTTTTGTCAGATAAAGATTGAGCGCACTAAAAAACGCGTCATCTCCTATTTGCGTTCGTAGCATATGTAACACACGGCCTCCCTTTTGATAAGAGTGCGAATCAAATACATCACCTTCGTTTTCATAACCATATCTGATGAGCGGTTCGCGCTTGTGTTGTGCTTCATTCAAGTAATTGCGCAGGTCGTTGTTGAGGCCCATATCGGCTTTCTCGGGACCATATTTGTGTTCGTTCCAAAGATATTCACCATAGGTGGCAAAAGATTCATTCAACGGAATGTTGGCCCACGATTCGCACGTTACCAGGTCGCCAAACCAATGGTGAAATAATTCGTGTGCAACAGTTTCCTCGCCATTGCCATCAAGCATTTCGCGTTCGGTTAGTTGAACAAACTCGCCATAAATTACAGCACCGGTATTTTCCATGGCACCCGAAACATAATCTCTCACTATTACTTGTGAATATTTATCCCATGGGTACTCATATTTCAATATATTGCTGAAAAACTCTAACATCTCAGGGGTGTTGCTAAAAATGCCTCGAGCATCTTTTTTGAAGGCAGGCTCCACATAATATCCAACTGTTTTGCCACGCCAGGTGTCTTTCACTACAGCGTATTCTCCTATTGCCATCATTACCAGATAGGGGGCATGAGGTAACTCTTGCTTCCAATAATCGGTACGAGTGCCGTTGCTGTTTAGGTTAGAATAAACCAAAGTACCGTTGGAGAGAGTCACGTAATTGGTATCTACTGTCATATACATGTCTACACTCATGCGCTCATTCGGACTATCGAATGTGGGGAACCACGTTGAGTTAGAAGTTGTTTCGCCTTGCGTCCATATTTGTTTTGGTTTATTCTTGTCGCTTCCGTCAGGGTTGATAAAATACAATCCTTTGTCACTGGTGATAGCAGCGTTGCCACCTTCGGGCAATTCATCAGGTTTTGCAGTGTAGTCAACGAAAATTTCAAAATTTTCGGTCCGCTTGTATTCGCGATCAAGATTGATTTTCAGCATTTCTCCATCGTAGGTGTAAGTTGCCGGATATTTGCGTTCATTTCGCACCATTGCCACTTCGTGTATATCGAATCCACGTGCATCGAATTCTACATTTGAGGTCGGGTAGAAGTAAGGATGCGCGGTAATGTTGGCTTTTCCGAGCAAATGTTTTTTATTCCAATCGAACGACACGTCCAGTTTGGTGTGTACGATGTCATACGTGCGAGTGCGCGATGCATTGTATTTTTCTTCGGAAGGCTTCACAATCAGCACAGGCAGGTCAACAGTTTTTTGAGTTTTGGTGCCTTCGGGAGTTTTGCAACCCAACGATAACACAAATAAAAACACCAGATATATGGAGCTTTGTTTCATGATTTTAATATGGTATAATTGATAAGAATAGTGAGGTGAGCCAACAAAGATGCCTAAATATTTTGGCTCTGCAAAAGCAGTTTATTGACGGAGCGAAAACAAAAACTTACATTTAACCCATGCAAAAAGTAACAGTAAATAACCACGGATTGTTTGAGGTGGTGCGCAAAGGGGAGCAATATTTGGTGGATGGAAAAGAAATAGCGTGGGATGTATCGCGGCTTGGGGAAAACAGGTTCCATATCATAAAAGACAACAAGTCATTTAATGTGGAAGTATTAGAGCACGAGTCAGGAAACAAAAATCTGGTGATTCGAATCAATGGTAACATATACAATGTGAATGCCAAAGACCACTACGACATGTTGCTTGAAGCACTAGGCATAGATCTGGAGGCCGATAAAAAAGCAGGGGACATGCGTGCGCCTATGCCGGGGCTGGTACTGGATGTGTTGGTGACCAGCGGGCAGGCTATTAAGAAGGGTGATCCGCTGTTGGTGTTAGAAGCCATGAAAATGGAAAACATACTGAAAGCCACAGGCGATGGCACTGTGAGCAATGTGCTGGTGGCCAAGGGAGCCAAGGTGGAGAAAAACGCTGTGCTGCTAAACTTTGAGTAACCGAGTTGGTTTATTCAGACCAACGCAATATCGAACTGAACCAGGTCAACAAATTCCTGAATGCGTGCATCCAGTTCTTCCTGATTCAACTCATTAATCCTTTCCATTCCAAATTTTTCTACACAAAAGGATGCGAGCGCTGAGCCAAATATTACTCCCCGTTTCATGTTATCGAAAGAAATATCGCGTGTGTGGGCCAGGTAGCCTATGAATCCTCCTGCAAATGTGTCACCGGCTCCGGTAGGATCAAAGACATCTTCGAGCGGCAGGGCGGGAGCAAAGAAAACTTGCTGATTATTGAATAACAAAGCTCCATGCTCACCTTTTTTGATAATCAAATATTTTGGGCCCATAGAAAGGATTTTCTGGGCGGCCTTCACGAGTGAATACTCACCGGAGAGTTGTCGTGCTTCGGCATCGTTGATGGTAAGCAGGTCAACTTTGGCTATAGCCTTCATGAGGTCGGGCATGGCTATGTCCATCCAAAAATTCATGGTATCCATCACCACCAGTTTGGGTTTGTTCTCAAGCCTATCCATTACCTTCAGCTGCACCTCTGGGCTAAGGTTTCCCAACAGAAGAAATTCGCAATCCTGATAAGAATCAGGAACCACCGGATCAAAATCTGCCAATACGTTGAGGTCTGTAGCCAGTGTATCACGGGTGTTCATATCGTTGTGGTACTTACCTGACCAAAAGAAACTTTTACCTCCTTTTATCACCTGCAGGCCATCGGTGTTGATGCCTTGCTCATTGAGCCTTTCGATTTCAGCTGTTGGGAAATCATCCCCAACTACTGAGATAAGTTTCACATCATCAGTAAAATAGGATGCGGCCATGCTCGCATAAGTGGCGGCCCCGCCTATTATTTTATCTGTTTTTCCGAAAGGGGTTTCAATTGCATCAAATGCTACAGTACCAACTACTACAAGGCTCATGTGGAGGGGATTTCAAAATTTTTACAAAGATATTGGATAATATCGATTAATAAAGTACTTTTGCCGTCCCTTCAAAAAAGATAAATTCCTCGGTAGCTCAGCTGGTTAGAGCATCTGACTGTTAATCAGAGGGTCGCTGGTTCGAGTCCAGCCCGGGGAGCAAAGCGGTTTCACAAGAACCGCTTTTTATTTTGTCCTACTACATTTACATATTGCGCTCCATCAAAACCGGAGGATACTATGTGGGTCAAACGGAAGATCCAGAACAGCGTCTTGTCCAACACAATTCATCTACCAACGAGGACTATACCCTCAGAGATCAGCCATGGGAGTTGTTGAAGACTTTTCAATGTGAGTGCCGATTGCAGGCCAGAAGAATAGAATCTCACATCAAAAAGATGAAAAGCAAGATTTATATTTCCAACCTCCTTCAGCACGAGGTCCTTTACGCTCAGCGGAAGGTAAAATACCCATGCAAGGACTGTTAATCTGACCCCGATAGCTATCGGGGTGGTTCGAGTCCAGCCCGGGGAGCAAAGCGGTTTCAATGGAACCGCTTTTTGTATGAATGGTTGAAATCGCATTGTTTTCATAAACTTGGCTGTTAATCAGACCCCGATCGCTATCGGGGTGGTTCGAGTCCAGCAGGGGTCGCCCAACCGGGGTCACCAACCCTTAGTCGTCAGGACAGGAGGACAAATCAGTTTCAATGCAACCGTTTTTTTTGGTTTATCAATACTCTTGGGATCTATTTTATAACAAACAACGCAATGATACCCGCTTAGTCGCTGATAGTCAATCGTATATCCTCCATGATGTACAACTAATAACTGTTGAGTGTTTCAGCATTGCTCTCAAAGCGTTAATAATCAATGTGGTTCTATTTTTTGAGTTACTGACGGAAGCAATAGGCCCATTCGCCAAAAAATGGTGTTTTCAATTTGAATTGTCCTTCTTTTGATATAGTTTTGAATCAGACAGCCGCGGAAAATAAGACGTTTTTCTTGGCTGATTACCTTATTGAAACCTAAACCTAAACGATCCATGAAATCTCCACGCTACCTATCAAGGAGTTTATCAAAGAAGTTGCCAATTCAGTCGGTGATTGCTTTTGTATCCTTACTTTGCTTTTTCAATTTCTCAGCTTTTTCTCAAAACCTACCTATCACTGATTTTGTAATCTGGGGGGGATCTCTAGGATGCCCAGCCGTGGGACAAACACCTCCTCCCAATCCCGGATGTGGAGTATTAATTGGCAACGGATTTGTGTTGCAAAACGGGCGCATTGGCAGCCATCAATTGATTAAGACCACCGGCTCAGCAACCATCAATAGCGGTATTCACAGCGGAGGCAAAGTGGAATTATCAAACAACAATACAATTTCAGGTAACATCACAGTAGCCAATACACAGGGAGCGAGCGGAGATATTTTTTACGCCAGCAGCAGTGCAATAATCTCCGGCAATATTGACGTGAACGGTAACGCAACAGTAGTTGCAGGAACTGTTTCCGGTCGAGTCACGCACCCTGTGGGAACCACTTACACCGGTCCCACTCCAGGCGGTGGAAATGTAACAGGTCCACCTGTTCTACCAACCCTGCCCACGTTGCCGACCCCCGCATTGTTCCCTCCGGCCGGTAGTACTGACATCACAAGTACTACCACCATCACACCCGGTAATTACAACAATGTGATTTTGGGAAGTAACAAAACACTCACATTCAACGGACCGGGTGTGTACGTCTTTAACTCAATCAAACACTCAGGCTCCTTTGTTACCTATAAATTTGATTTTCAAAATACGGCTACCGGCAAATTTTATGTCTACGTACACGGTGATGTGGATCTGAATAAACTAGACGTGGATATCGTCAACGGTGGATCTGCTTCGCGCATCTTTGCCGAAACACACGGTAACGGTTCCACTTCACCAAGTGGTTACCATTCATGGATACTGGCCAATGGAGCATCGGGTAACAAAGTTTCCCAATGGTTTGGAACCATCTATGCAACCAATGGCGCAGTCGAAATAGGCTCCGGATCAAGCGAAGCAAAAGTGACGGGTGCTATTTGGAGCGCTACACGTGTTGATATTCAAAATAATGTAAATATCACATTTCTACCTTTTAACTTGTGCACTACTCCTACGGTGAATACAGGTGGAAATAAACAGATTACCTGTTCCAATCCGCAGCCCGTTTTAAATGGATCATCTACCACGCCTGGAGCCACTTTCCAATGGACTGCAAGCAATGGAGGTAACATTGTGTCAGGTGCCGGAACAGCCAATGCAACAGTTAGCACCGCTGGCACCTATACGTTGACCGTAACCAATCCAAACGGAGGTTGTACTGCATCTGCTAGTGCTACAGTGACGTTGAATAATTCGCTTCCCAATGCAAATGCCGGTAACCCGGTGGCACTTACCTGTACCAACCCCACTCGCCAATTGCAAGCTACATCTACTACACCAGGAGTCACTTTTAACTGGGTGGCATCTGCTGGTGGTAACATCACTTTGGGTGCCAATACCGCTTCACCTACAGTTAATGCTGCCGGCACCTATACAGTAACTGTTACAAATCCAGCCAATGGATGCACAGCCACGGCTTCCACAACTGCAACAAGCAATATTTCCGCACCTGTGATTTCAGCAGGTGGTGGTGGAGTCATCACGTGTGCTGTATCTTCTTTGACCCTTAGTAGCACATCTTCTGCAACCAATTCTCAATTTAGTTGGACACCTTCTGGTGGAGGTGTTATTTCCAGCGGAGCAAGCACTTCATCACCTGTGGTTACGGCTGCAGGAACTTATACAGTGTTGGTCACAAATCCTGCAAATGGCTGCACAGCCACTGCCAGTGTATCAGTTACCCAGAATAAAATTGCACCGGGAGCCAGCGCAGGGGCCGCGCAACAAATAACGTGCACTTCTGCTCAGGTTACTTTGACAGCAACTTCACCTACTGCTAGTGTGCAGTTCAACTGGAGTGCGGGAGCAGGCGGAAATATAGTTTCGGGTGGCACCACTGCCAACGCGCTTGTAGATGGAGCGGGCACTTATACTGTAACTGCCACCAATACAGTCAACGGATGTACTTCTACTTCTTCGGTATCTGTATCCATTAATATTGTGGTGCCTAATGCCAATGCCGGTGCTGACAAATCACTAATATGTACCAATATTCAGAATCAATTTGTCGGATCTTCTACCACTCTCAATGCACAATTTAGTTGGGTTAACGCAGATTCAAGCGCGATACTTAGCGGTGCAAATACTGCCACACCTACAGTGGCATCTCCCGGCACCTACATTCTTACAGTTGCTGATCCAGCCAATGGTTGCACAGCGGTGGATACTGCCCTGTTAACCATTGTGCCTTGTATTTTTCCTTTGTATCCACCACCACCGGATGGATTTGTAGAAAATCACATTGGTGCAGAACTTTATTCGCTTTACTTGAATTACCAGAACTATTCCGATACGACAGGTACCATCTTTTTGCAGCAGCAAGACAGTGTTTATATAGAAGTGATTGCCATCGAGGGCCAGTATAATTACCTGTTGAGTTTGTTGCAAACTTCTTACTTTGGAATGACCAACTTCATTGATAATGGTAACAATCCATTGATCATTTCAGGATTGTATCCAATAGTAAATTTACTTAGACTGGATAGCCTTGGCGTGGCAGGAGTGATGAATTTTGCTCGACCACTTTATGGTCCCAACAAATCTGTGGGCATAGCAAATACAGCAGGTGATGTGGCACAAAATTCAAATTTTGCGAGGTTAGGATTTAATGTGTTCGGTGCCAATACCAAAGTAGGAATCCTATCGGATAGCTACAATGCCAAACCCGGTAATCCAGCGCTCAATGACGTAATCAATGGAGATCTTCCCGGTCTGGGCAATCCCAGTTATCCAACGGCAGTCCATGTGTTGGAAGATCTTGCCTTCAGACAAGGGTCGGACGAAGGGCGCGCCATGCTCCAAATTGTGCACGATGTGGCACCTGCTGCCAAACTAGCTTTTAAAACGGCATTTGTAAGCGCAGGCCATTTTGCACAAGGTATTCACCAGTTGCAGCAAGATACATGCGATGTAATTTGTGATGACGTAACCTACATCACTGAACCATTTTTTCAGGATGGTATTGTTGCCAAAGCCGTAGATTCTGTTACTGCTATGGGTGTAAAGTACTTCTCTGCTGCAGGCAACTACGGTGAAAAATCGTATACCAGTGCGTACAATCCCAGCACACCGCCTTATGGTATTTCAGGAACCACACACAATTTTGGCGGAGGTGATCAGTTTCAACGTATTTCGCTTACGCCCGGCACTTATACTGTGGTGTTGCAATGGACAGATTCAATTTATTCGTTGGGACAAACGCAAACAGGCACACAGAATGATTTGGATATCTACCTCACCTGGGATAATGGAAAAACCCTTTTTGGTTTTAACAAAAACAATCTTTTCGGGGATCCTCTAGAGGTGCTGCCTTTTGTAGTAACTGGAAATGCCACATGCAATATCATGATTTCACGTAAATCAGGTACATCCCCGGTGGTGTTTAAGTATGTGGTATTCCGTGGCGAAATGACCATTGATGAATTCAACTCGGGCACCTCTACTTTGGTAGGTCAGGCTAATGCGGCTGGCGCCAATGCAGTGGGAGCTGTTTTATACAGTAACACGCCTGCTTTTGGAGTTACACCCCCTACAGTGGCTTCTTTCTCATCGCGCGGTGGCGCGCTTGTGAATGGTGTAGATCGGAACAAACCTGATTTTGCAGCACCCAATGGTGTAAACACAACAGTATTCCTGGGTGGCCCCGATCTTGAATCAGATGGATTGCCAAATTTCTACGGGACTTCGGCCGCAGCGCCACATGCTGCAGCAGGAGCAGCTTTGCTGCTTAGCGGGCGCAAAAAATTTTATAACGAAACCATGTCTCCGCTGCAAATAAAAAACTTATTGAAAACAACCTCGGTGGAAATGTACACTCCCGGTTATGATGTGCTAAGTGGGAGCGGGCTGGTAGACATAGGTGCTGCCATGCTTACTTTTGCTGCACCAAATCCGGTGCTTATAAGCCTTGGATTGCCTGATACCACAACCGTTCCGGGCACAGTTGTGTTTGAGGTAACCATCAATGGTAATTTCATGACTACACAATCACAAGTGTTGTTTAGAGGATTGCCGATTCCGACCACATTTGTAAATACAAACACACTTACTGCAACGGTTCCTTTATTTAATGGCAACCCGCCCATACAAGTGTACACACCTCCCATTACACCTAGTGGACTTGACGGAGGATTCTCAAATATTCTGTATTTCTTTTCACCCATCAAGAAAAACATTATCGTAAAAGCGGAGAATAAAACGAAACTCTACGGAGCACAGTTGCCCGCATTTACCGCGACTATACTGGTTGATAGCGTACCTTATCAATCTACTACTTACTCTTTGTCCGATCTTGGTTTGGATAGTATATTTTATACCACTCCTGCCACTTCTTTGAGTAGTGTTGGATTTTATTTTATCCGACCTGCAATTGACTCTCTGGATGCCACGGACTCAATAGATGTTGGATTCCTTGAGCAATTCAATTATTCATTTGTTGATGGATTTTTGGATGTGAACAAAATGCCTTTGCTCATCACAGCCAATGACACAACAATCACATATGGTGACAAACTTGAGAATTTCAATTTCACATATTTGTATGCGGATTCGCTGATAGCACCAGCCGATCAGGTAGCATTTTTGAATGCACTTCAACTTGAACACAAATCCAATATTGTAAATGAGCTTGCATTGGTGGATGCCAAAGTGTTGGTTAATGGAAGACAATTGGTGGCTGCTGATTTGCAGAACTTGAGTTTCCTTGCCAGTGCCAAAGTGTTGGTAAATGCAAAAGTACTTGTGAATGCAAAAGTGCTTGTCAACGGAAGCACGGTATACGATACTACTCGCACCTGCGAAGTGGCGGTTGAATCTATTTTCAATTATCAGGATGATCCTGCGGTGACTACGCTGGTGAGTGCCAAGGTGCTGGTAAATGCCCGCGCATTGGTTAACGCCAAAGTGCTCGTAAATGGTTTAGCCATTGTTGACGCCAAGGTATTAGTAAACAATGCTCCATTGGTAAATAGCAACACTGTGGGAGATTCTAGTAATAGTGACGTGGTTGTAATTATAGATGAGGATGATGTGAATACTGCTGTCAACGATTCAGTAACTACCAATGAGTTGCTTCCCATAAATATGGTTACAGGCTTAACAGCAGGCGTACATTCCATAGTCCCCGGAGCCCACCTTTCTGATAATTTTGAAATCAGTTATGATTTGGGTGTGCTCACTATTCTGCCTGCTTCGCTCACTGTGACTGCACAAAACAAAACAGTCACACAAGGGCAACCGCAACCTACATACACTGCTGTAAAAACGGGCTATCAGTATGAAGATGCGGATAGCAACATAGTGGTGACACAACCTACATTTGTAATTCTTAATAGTGCCGGAGTCCCTGTGGGTGCAGGTCCGCTTGCGGCAGGTACGTATCAGATAGTTCCTTCCGGCCTGGTTCAAACGCAACCACCTTCCTACAATGTTCAATACGTTGCCGGCACACTCACTGTAGTGGCGATACCAACATGTAACATAGTAGCACCTGCTACGCTGCCAGTATGTGGTGTTAGCGGCAACACACTTACAGCAACCATTACTAACGGTAACACTTTTTCTTGGTCTGTATCTTCTTCGGATAATTCGTGGACCATTACAGGAGGTCAAGGAACAGGTACCATCACGTACACTGCAGGATCAAGTGGTGTGGGTGCCACATTCAGCGTAATAGCTTCAAGCAGTTCCACTGGACTGAGCAGCACTTGCACATTGCATGTATCAAACAGTTGTGCAGCGTATTGTACCTACTCTCAGGGATTATGGGGCAATTCAAACGGATCTGTTTGCGATGGCAGCAGCAGCATGACATTGTTGACTAATCTGGTAGCCATGGGCCCAATGGTAAATGGTGATGGCACACGCAAAATTACAATTGGAACAAACGAGGCAAGTTGTTTGCAATCAAAATTGCCGGCAAATAAATCTGCTGACATACTTCCCGTTGGAAATCCGAGTTGTGCCAATGCTAGTGGTAACAATTATTTGCAAGGACAAAGATTTAAAAATGTGTTGCTTGGACAGGAGATTTCCCTAGCACTCAACCTGCGCCATTCACCAACGCTTGCCTCTTTACCATTAACAGGGCGCTACCTTACCACCTATGCTGCAACATCTTGTTTCAACGGAAAAGCAATTCCAGGAACCAAGCAAGTATTTGAAATCCCACAAGCAGTACTGAATTATTTAGGTGCAAACAACACAGTGGGTCATTTGCTGGCTCTTGCCAACAAAGGCTTAGGTGCCACATATATTCCTTCAGGCAGTAACCCATCGCTTGGTGATATCAATGTGGCCGTGAGCGCTATCAATCTCGGATTTGACAATTGCCGCGTGTTTGCAGGGTTCTCAAACAATGCTTCCGGATCACGAGAGGTGATTGTTGCGCAGGCTGATGATGAAATCAATTCTATCATCTCCATTATGCCAAATCCAACAAATGGTATCACTACCTTCAGTTTTGTATCATACAATAATGATCGCGCCATTTTGAATGTGTATAACATCAATGGCACACTCGTTACCCAACTGGCTAACAATGATGTGGAGGCAGGGCTGAAGTATGCAGTGCAGGCCGATGTGTCAACATGGACACCTGGCATATACTTTGTTCAATTAATAATAGGCAATGAAACCAGTTTGCAGAAAATGATTATCATTCAGCAATAACAGATTGTTTAGTTTTTAAAAAGAGGGGGCAATATTTTGTCCCCTCTTTTTAATTTATTTGTCTGAGTTTGGTGGCAATTGCAAAAGATTTGTACATTGACGCATAGGTATAAGCGTATGAATTATTTAAGGTTTTTTATTTTGTTTTTGGCAATGACATTGGCCAGTGGGCTGTTGGCCGATGACGGAGCTACAGATAGTTTGCTCGGTGTAATTTCTGTTGCCAAAGAAGACACCAATAAAGTGAACACGCTTTTAAATCTGAGCAAAAGTTACTTTGGTTCATCACCTGCCGATGCGATAAAGTATGGGGAGCAAGCAAGGGAACTTTCTGAAAAGCTCAACTTTAAAAATGGGCTAGCTTACGCGCTGAAGAATATTGGCATTGCATATTATTTGCAAGGGCAATATGTGGGCGCCTTGGAAAACTGGAACAGATCTTTGAAGGTTTTTGAAAGCCTGAATGACAGAGTAGGCGTGGCAAACATGTTGAGTAATATTGGAGCCATTTACTTTAATCAGGCCGATGATGTCAATGCACTCGACCATTATCTTCGGTCGTTAAAAGTTTCGGAAGAAACGGGCGACACACTACGCATCACTACCGCACTCATCAACATAGGGGCTGTGTATTTTAATAAAAAAGCGACCCACGATAAATCTTTAGAATACTATCTGCGCGCCCTGCCCTTGGCTGAAGCAATTAAAGACAATGATGCCATAGGAACCACTACTGTGAATCTGGGTGAGCTGTATCTGGAGAAAGGCGATGATGTGTCGGCCCTCAATTACCTGGAGCGCTCGGCCAAAGCATACGAAGGCTCCGAAAACATACCTTATTCGCTGAACACAATTGGAAAAGTTTATGCCATGCGTGGCGATTTTGATAAGGCGTTAAGATATCAAGAGCAGGCATACAATATAGCTTTGGGACTCAATGCAAAACTTGATATGACGCAGTCACTGATAGGTCAGGCAAGTACTTATGAGCAAATGGGCGATCGTAAGAATGCACTGGCAAAGTATGAAGCAGCAAAAACATTTGCCATTGAAGTGGGTGCGAGTTACGAGCTAAAAAACATTTATGAAGGAATGTCCAGGCTGTATAGTCAATTAAAAGATTTTGGAAATGCGTTCAGATATCAATCTTTGCTGACTGAAATTAAAGACACACTTTATAATTTCGAAATTGAGAAAAAATTATCCGGCCTAGCATTTAATTTCGAAATAGAAAAGAAACAAGGACAAATAGACCTGCTTACCAAAGACAAAGAAATTCAGGACCTGGACCTTAAGCGACAAAGATTTGCCAAGAACGCCTTCATGGTGGGATTGCTTCTTGTAGTGGTAATCGTGTTTATTCTTTTCAGGAACTATAGGCAGAAGGTGAAGATTAACAAAGTGCTCGACAAACAGAAGGACGAGATTGAAGCGCTTCTGTTGAATATATTACCAGAAGAAGTCGCAGATGAATTGCAAAGAGAAGGTCACGCCACGCCTCGTTTTTATGATAGTGTATCAGTATTGTTTACTGACTTCAAAGACTTTTCGAAAATAGCGGAGGGACTTTCTCCGCATGATTTGGTAGAAGAACTCAATGAGTACTTCAACGCCTTTGATGATATAATTGAAACACACAATTTGGAAAAAATTAAAACCATTGGCGATGCTTATATGTGTGCCGGAGGCATACCAACTCCTGACACTTCTCATCCACTAAATACGATTAAGGCTGCGCTCGATATTGTGGAGTTTATAAATATGAAGAATGAAGAGCGCCTAACCAATGGACTCACTCACTGGGATATTCGCATAGGCATACACACAGGACCAGTGGTGGCAGGTGTGGTGGGCAAGTCAAAGTATGCGTATGACATTTGGGGTAGCACAGTCAACATTGCCAGCCGAATGGAAAGCAATGGAAAGCCGGGTAAAATAAATATTTCGAACGCCACATACATGCTTGTAAAAGAGCATTACACATGTTCACATAGAGGCAAAATATCTGCTAAGAATATTGGTGAAGTAGACATGTATTTTGTAGAATCTGAATCTGAATCTTCGCTTGTCACTGCTTAAAAATAATGCGGTTATCACGGCATTTGCTTACATTCGTTGGTCGTAAACTTAACCACAAAATTTGTTACATGATTAAATATTTTACTCTTAATCTAGTGGCGGTTCTTTGCGCGCTGACAAGCATTTCCGCCACCGCACAATGCCCCACCAGCACCACACAATTGCCTTCGGCAACGCTTACTGCCAATACCAACTGGCAAATTGCAGACACCAATTTAGTAGGAGGAAGTTACTCGTTGTACAATGTGACTGCAGGGATGGTTTATGAATGGTCGATGTGCGTCACCGATGGAGCCGTTTCTAATTTTGATTCCGAGCTGACCCTATACAACAATGCCGATCTTTCAACTGCACTGTTATATGGCGATGACGAATGCGGGAGCGATGCGAAAATTACCTATACCGCAGGATTCACTGGAGTTGTGCGCATTGAGTTATCGGAGTACAATTGTCAATCGAACACCACAGCAGTAACTCTTGTATACCGCACGCTAGGCCTGGCGCCTGCCGCCCCGGCCAACGACAACTGCGCGGGGGCCATTGCGCTGCCCGTAAACAGCAATTGCGTGCCTACTTCAGGAACTGTAACCAATGCCACTTTGAGCTTGCCGGCTTGTGCCGGTGCAGCAAATAATGACGTGTGGTATAAATTTGTGGCCACTGCACCTGATGCAGTAGTAACCGTGGCAGGTTCAACCGATTTTGATGCAGTAGTAGAAGTGTTTGGTGGCAACTGCGCCAATCTCATTAGTCTCGATTGCATTGACGACACCTACGAGGGCGAAACAGAAGTGGTGAATCTTGTCGGCTTGCAGGTAGGTAACGAATACCTGATACGTGTTCATGACTATTCTGCAACTACTCCTTTATCCACCACTTTTGACATTTGTGTTACTTCTTCTATTTCGTCAGTGAATCAAATTGGGGTGGCTGAGATAAAAATTTATCCCAATCCGGTGCACGACCATTTGCGTATTGGCGGATTAAATCCTTCTGTTGATTTAATTTCACTTTACGACATGTATGGTCATTTGTTATTTGGTATAGATCGTGGTGGCATTGCAGGGTTGGAATTACTTGAAGTTAACACTCAGGATTTAGCAAAGGGGCTGTACCTGATTGAGATACTTACCAATCATAGCAAGTCAACCAAGCCTTTTGTCAAAATGTAGTTGATAGTTTTCGCAACTTATTTAAAGATCGGTACACTAAGCATGCGTACCGATTTTTTTTTGCAGGACTTATGTGTATATTGATTTTGCTTAGTAAGCGTTACATATATATTGCAAAGAATGCGGAATATGAAAAAAGAAGAGATCTCAAACAAAACAAAAGCCCAAGAAGAAAAATTAAGTGTTGAAAAGATACGCGATGTAAAATTGGATCAAGAAGATTTAATAGAAAGCAATAGAGAAGTAATTGACCCCCAAGATTCATTACAAGAATCGGCCATCACAGACAAAAAGCTTCACGATGGATTTGACTTTGACCGTGACGAAGGCCGTGTGGGCGATGAAACTGAAGATACCGGTGATTTATCTGCTGTGCAGAAAAAGTCTAACAATGCATTTCATGCTTCATTAGAGAATGGGAGAAAAGAAAGCAAAAAGCCTATCGACCAGCAATTACACATTAGCGACAAGGACCATATAGGTATGGCTTATGGGGAAGATGATTACGAATCAGACAAGCCCCAGAAAAATAAACCTAAGCAAACTGATGAATAATTTGCGACAGCTGTGCTTGTTGCAACACGCCTGACTGGCGCCATTTTATTTCACCTTTCTTGAAAAGGATCAGTGTAGGTACTCCTTGAATCTGATATTGGGATGCCACAGCCGGGTTCTTATCCACATCAATTTTTATAATTCGCGCTTTGTCGCCAATCTCTCCTGCAAGATTTTTTAGAATCGGAGCCATCATTTTACAAGGCCCACACCATTCGGCTGAAAAGTCAACCAACACAGGGGTATCACTATTTATCAATTCACTGAACTTGCTCATTTGCTGGTACGTTTTGTAAGAAATTTATTTTGCAAAAGATAAATCAGCCATAGCCAAGGAGCACCATGCATCAACAGATCAAAGAAATCTAAAGCCCCCATCCCACTGCCACCCCCGGCAAGCCATTTGAGTTTGCCAACTATATGGGGCTCGGGTACAAAGGGCGCAAGGCCCAGCGTAAGGCAAAGCACTACCGCGATTGTTAAATTGTTCATGCAAGTTTATTTTTCGATTGGATAGCCTCCTTGGCTCCACGCTGACCAGCCTCCATCGTAATCCATAATATTGGTAAACCGTGCCTGCTCCATTAAATCTGCGGCTTTACCACTGCGATTTCCTGACCTGCAATACACCACCACACTGTTGTCTTTTTCCATACCGTTGATGGTTTCTTCAAAAGAAGGATCATTCACATTGGCAAGTACCGCCCCGGGGATATGTCCTTCATTATATTCTTCAGGCGTCCTCACATCAAGAATAGTGATGGTTTTACCATTCACTATTTCTAACATTTGTGTGCTGTTGATTTGGTGCACCACTTGCTGATCTGTGATAGTTATTGAACTGGTATTGCTGTTGGAGGGCGCCTTAGCATCTCCACAGGCAATAAATAGTATAGCAGCTGAAGCCGCTATAATTTTAGTTGTGAAAATTTTCATTTGTATTTTATTTTAAGTTATGCCATCCACCAGCGTCAAATATTTGTTCCACGCCACTACTTTGTAATATTTTTTTTGCTGCACTGCTGCGTCCGCCTGAGGCGCAACAAACTATGATTGCTTTTTTCTTGTTTTTAAGTTCATCAACTTTAGCACTAAGTTTATCAACAGGGATATTGATAGAATTCTTGACATGTCCGCCACTAAATTCGCCAGGGGTTCTTACGTCCACTACAATAGCACCATCACTTATTAGTTGATTGAAATCTACATCATCATTGCTTCCAAAAAGCTTGCTTAATAAATTCATTTATTATGTTTTTTTAAATTTAATTTAAACACTCATCAATACACGAGAGTATGTTTATTAGGTTAGGATGAGCCAGATAATACTTTCTCGTGGTGCCTTCTTTATCTACTTTTAAAACCCCTGTATTCTTAAGGCAAGTAAGATGATAGGAGGTGACCGCCTGCTGCATTTTTAATGCTTCGTATATTTCTGTTACCGTAAGCTTGTTGGTTCTGCCAAGCAATTCCACAATTTGTATCCGCTTTGGGTGTGCAATTACTTTGAGCATTTTCGCAGCAGTGTTTATTTTATTTTTTGGCAGTGCCATAATTAATATATATAAGTGCAAATATATATAAAAAATTGAATATATAAAAAC
>JBBKVM010000122.1:0-12082 GCA_037968415.1 Bacteroidia bacterium
TCATTTGAAGCTGATGGTGTGATCCTTATCTGATCATAATATTATAAATATATTGAATGCCGCGCTGTTAAAGTGCGGAATTTTTATTTGTTATATTTCATGTTCAATTCAATGCGAAAAATGAAGATAATAGAATGTCCAAGGGATGCCATGCAAGGCTTTGATCATTTTATTCCAACTGAAGTTAAGATTGATTATTTGAACTTGCTTTTGAAGGTGGGATTTGACACACTTGATTTTGGCAGTTTCGTGTCTCCTAAAGCTATTCCCCAGATGGCCGATACACATTTGGTATTGGAGGGACTCAATCTTGTCGATACAGATACCAAGTTATTGGCCATAGTGGCCAATTTGCGGGGAGCCAAAGATGCGACCATTTACCCTCAGATAGATTATTTGGGATACCCATTTTCAATATCAGAACAATTTCAACAGCGAAACACCAAGCGTTCTATAGAAGATTCTATGATTTTGGTTGATGAAATGCAAGAACTGTGTGTTCGGGCAAACAAACAGCTTGTCATATATATATCTATGGCTTTTGGAAATCCCTACGGAGATCCGTGGGATGTGGAGATTGCAGAGAAATGGGTCGACAAGATGTACCAAGCTGGAATTAGGGTGATTTCTCTTTCCGATACTGTGGGTGTAGCTAGCGTCTCGCAAATCGAGGCACTCATTGGGACATTGCCCAAGGCCTATCCTGAAGTAGAATTTGGAGCTCACTTTCACAGCCGGCCGGATAATTGGTTTCCTAAGCTAGAAGCTGCTTGGCACAGTGGATGCAGGCGGTTTGATACAGCTATTAAAGGTTTTGGAGGCTGTCCCATGGCAGATGATACCTTAACGGGCAATATGGCAACTGAAAATCTTTTGACCTTCCTAAAGCATGTAAAGCAACCATCTCAACTTGATGACAAAGCATTTCAAAAAGCTTTTGAAAAAGCAGGTTCTGTTTTTATTTAGATGAATTTTATTGAACCTTATTTATCACTTTTCGTTTTAGATGGCACCTCCCCACAATTTTTATGTGAATAAATCATTCAATATGCATCAATATTGGTATGTTAATTGCATAAATTTGTGCAAACTCGGATTAATTATCACTAAATGAATTTCAATTTCATAACTGAATCAAATATGAAACTTGCAACAATTGCGACCCTATGTTTCTTCGCTTTTTTGTTCACAACCAATGTTGCCCATGGGCAGAAGCAAGGTTTTGTAGAACTCACGGGCAACGTGAAGGTGAATAATAAGAATTACTCAGGGGCACAAGTCGAAATATATAAGAACAATCAGAAGCAGAATGCAATATTGACGGCATCCAATGGCAAGTTCAGTGTCAATCTCGACCTGAATAGCAACTATGTTATTTTATTTAGTGGCAGCGGCCTGGTGAGTAAATCAGTAGCTTTCAATACTAAAGTGCCTGACGTCCTGAAATCCATAATATTTACATATAAATTCAATCTTGATTTATACGAAGACAAGGGCGGGTTGGCGGATGCCAATGTTTTTGATAAGCCTGTAGCCAAAATATCATACAATGATGTATACGAAGATTTCGATTTCGATGTACAATACACCAAAGTGGTACGCACAGAAATAGACAGCGTAAAGAAAGTAGCCGAAGTGAGAGCTGTGGTAGAGGAGAAGCAGCAGCAGGAATTGGCTATGGTGCAAGCACAAGCGCAACGGGAATCTGATGCAAAAGCGAAAGCCGAGGCTGATGAGAAAGCAAGGGTGGCTGCAGCAGAAAAGGCAAAGCGTGATGCTGAAGAGAAAGCAAAAGCTGAGGCAGAAGCAAGAGCAAAACGAGAGGCAGACGAAAAAGCAAGGGTTGAAGCCGCGGCAAAAGTGAAGCAGGAGGCGGATGAGAAGGCAAGAATTGAAGCCGAAGCAAAAGCCAAGCGGGAGTCTGACGAGAAAGCGAGAATAGAAGCAGAAGCGAAGGCGAAGAAAGAAGCTGATGAAAAAGCACGTGCCGAAGCAGCTGCCAAGGCAAAACAGGAAGCAGATGAAAAAGCGAGAATAGAAGCGGAAGCCAAAGCAAAACGTGAAGCTGATGAAAAGGCGCGAGTTGAGGCAGCTGCAAAAGCGAAACAAGAAGCAGATGAGAAAGCAAAGATAGAAGCAGAAACCAAAGCGCGTAAGGAAGCAGAGGAAAAGGCAAAAACAGAAGCCGCAGCTCAAGCCAAGCGTGAAGCTGATGAAAAAGCACGATTGGAAGCTGCAGCAAAAGCGAAGCAGGAAGCTGATGAAAAAGCAAGGATAGAAGCAGAAGCAAGGGCAAAAACTGAAGCTGCGGCTCAAGCCAAGCGCGAAGCAGATGAAAAGGCCCGACTGGAAGCGGCAGCAAAAGCAAAGCAAGAAGCGGAAGAAAAAGCCAAGATAGAAGCAGAAGCGAAAGCAAAAAAAGAAGCGGAAGAAAAAGCACGAATCGAAGCTGAAGCAAAGGCCAAAAAAGAAGCTGATGAAAAATCGAGGGTAGAGGCCGCAGTAAAGGCCAAGCAGTTGGCTGAAGAGAATGCTCGATTGGAAGCGGAAACAAAAGCAAAGAAAGAAGCAGAAGAAAAAGTAAGGTTGGAAGCAGAAGCCAAAGCCAGGAAAGAGGCTGAAGAGAAAGTAAAATTTGATGCGCAAGCAAAGGCCAAAGCAGATGCAGAAGAAAAAGCAAGAATGGAAGCAGCCGCAAAAGCCCAAAAAGAGGCTGACGCCAAGGCGAAGATAGAAGCGCAGGAGAAAGCTAAACGTGATGCGGAAGAAAATGCACGGCTTGAAGCTGAAGCCAAAGCAAAACGAGAAGCTTTAGAGAAAGCAAGACAAGAGGCTGACGCACAGGCAAAAAAAGATGCTGATGAAAAAGCCAGAATACTGGCTATCCAAAAGGCGCAAAGAGAAGCAGAGATTCAAGCAAAGAAAGATGCATTGGCCAAAGCAAGTAAAAGCACCACACCTAATGCCGCATTCGAACTACCAAAGGTTGAAACCAAGGCATACCCCGAAGGTGTGTCAGAAGAGAAAATTGATGAGGCCAACCGCACATTGTATCGCACTATTGTGAAAATCAGAGAAACACAAATAGTCTATTACAAAATTGTATATAGCTGGGGTGGAATTTATTATTTTAAGAATGAAGCCAGTATATCGGAATCATTGCACAACCAGGAAATTAAAAACTATAAGTCGCAGGTAGGTAAATGATGAAATCAATAGTTAAGTGAATAAAAAAAAGGAGCCAGACGGCTCCTTTTTTATGAGTCAAATTGCTTTTATTTCGATTGGAATGACGGCACCCACTGTTTCACAAAGTAGAAGCTACCAAACAACAGACTGTTATAAAACAAATCTCCCGCCAGGGTGTTTCCAAAAAATGGAATTGCTAAGCCATAACTAGTCATAAGACCGCCAAAATTCTGTGGATAGAATGGACTACCTATCCATGCTGCGAAATTTGTGATCAGAAAAAACAACACAGAACCGACCACAGAGGCTACGGCCACACTGGTTACTGACAATTGTCTGCTTTTGAGGAAAAATCCAATTCCGATTATCAATCCAAACGAAACATATACAGACCACATCAAATCATGAAACCCGATAATGGCATCAGTAGCCAACAGAACAGCTAATGGAATAAGAAATGCCAATAGCCTATTGTTGAACATGGCACCTCCGAACAATCCCAAAGCCGCAATGGCTGTAAAATTGGGTGGGTGCGGTAGCAAACGTGAAGCTGCTGCCAAAATCATGATTAACGTTATTACGAGTACGCGTTGGATATTAGTTGAGTCATTCATAATAGAAGCTTGTTTTATGCAAAACTATAATTTTTGATTTAATCAAGCTGCATGTCAGGGCTTAATTTGCAGTTTGTCATTTAAGTACTGTTCAAGTGTTTCAACACCAATACGTTTCATGATAATGTGTTTGTTCTCATCCAATAAGTAAATCATAGGAGTACTTATCAAATCATAGTAGTACCTGAAATTAGTTCGGAACTCCGGATCAGCCACATTTATCCAATCAAGGTTATGTTCCTTGATGTAGATTCTCCATTTGTCTAACTCCACTTCGGTGCAAACTGCGTAAAACTCAACGCCCTTGTTTTTTACTTTGTGATAATACTCTATAGCCAAAGGCGTTACTTTCTTGCAATGTGAGCAATCTGGGTCCCAGAAATACACCACGGTATATTTTGCCTTTACATCTTTGAGCGACCGCCACTGATTGTTCAAATCTTTCATGACCAGGTTGGGAGCGGGTTTTCCAATAAGGATAGGTCGTAATACTTTTGCGCGTTCGGTGATTTTATATAATTGTGTAGAGTCAATCCATGTGACAATCTCCGGTTTGTAATAGGTGTCCACCATATGAACAAATACAGCATCCATGCCCATTACATTTGATGTTTCGTAGGTGTACGTGATGTAGTGGATAGTGTACTTAAAAAGATCTTTGGTGCCCTTGGTCTTATTTAATAAATACTCTGCAGATTCAATGATGGAATCTGGAATTTGAGGAGTGAGATTTTTCATGTAAGACACCAATTTGTTATGGTAAACAGGTGTTCTTATTAATCTGTCATCTTGCAAGTCAATATGATCCCAATAATGTTCCTTATAGTACTTGTAAGCGAAAGTGGAATCAACTTGTCCCTGGACATTTTTTGGTGCTTCTGGCACTTCAGGTTCAGAAGATGCCAAAAATACTTTTGAGATAAACTGATCGGGATATTTTTTAATATAGTCAAGCTTGTAATTCTTGACCTCCAAATCTATGTCGCTCAATTTGGATCTGTAGTATTCGGCCGAATCAGGATTGTTCTCCTTCACTCTTTCATAAGCCATCCTTATAGGTTCTAATTCTTTCTGTTTGCCTTGAACAAAATTTAAATACACGTAGAATTGTTTATTTTCTTCTGACCCGTCCACATTCATATGTGCAATAGGATCTGCCATTTTTGTTCGCATATTGAATTGTTGTTTTTTGTCAACAATCACTTCAAAATATTTTTTGGCGGGAAGCACTACAAGGTATATTCCTCCTGGTAAAGCTTCTTTGCCTTTAAAGGTAAAACTGCCATTTATATCAGCATGCGTGCTGTCTTTTATATATTGCTTGTCGCCAAAATAGTTGGCCAGATAAATTAATGAATCGCGCACGCCTTCAACTGTAATTTTGATGTTGTAGCCATTGTTCTGGGCAATGCTTTGCGGCACAATCATCAAAACCATTGCAGCCAAAATGCAGGTCTTTTTTAAGAAATTCATAAGCAGTCTTGATTTCTGATTTGAGTCTACAAAAATAGCCAATTAGAAAGATTTAAGAATTAATAAAACTCAACAACAATCGAACCAAATAAATTGTGCTTCAGCAACCAATATATTTGAATAAAAATGTGTATATTCTCGCTTTCAAGTGTATTGATTCTAATAATCTAATCACTAAAACTTCTTAACTAAAACAAACTAACAATTAGCAATATGAAAAAACTGCTTTTCGCATTGATGTGTTTAATTTACACATCATCCACTCAAGCACAATTCCAATCAGTGGTGTTTAACTATGAGAAATCATATTTTAATGAAAACATGCCTTTACCTGCCGAAGAAATATTCATGATATCGGGAAATGTGAGGCCTGGAACTGATATGGTGGAAGTGAGTATCCACAACACCGGAAACAAATGGGATGAACAAGAACTTTATAAAAGTGTTTGGAAAAGACCATTTGTAAGTAAAGCCAACGTTTTCACCCTTCCGATGAATTACGAGCTTCGTGGAAATAGGAAATACAATTTTCGATTCAGTTATTTTGAAAACATTCAGCCGCGCGAAAGAGAAGAGTTACAGCAAAGACTGTTTGATGCATTGGATGCTTATGTGGACGAATCAGTGGACGTAAATGGCAACAAGATGAGGCTTAATAAGTCTGATAAATCTGTGATGTCAGATTTGAATAGCATTGTGAAACAAGGATTGAGCAAATACAGGAACCGAAGCGATATTCAGTTCGATGGATTTTCTGATATCGTAGCAGCCAAGCTCCATCAATTGAGTGATAAAAACTTGCGCAATGCCGCAAAGTATGTTGACACCAAAGACATTGACAAGAAGGCTGCCAAATACTACTATTTGAAAGTTTTGATGGATGACCTCAAAAAAATGATCCATTTAGAAGTAACACAGATATTAAACACTGATTTGTTGGTTGTGCGTGATTCTAAAATCGTTACCGACTATCCAACAGAAAAAACGCCTAATGTATTGTCATTGAATGCCGGTTATGGCGGTGTGTATTTATCAGGCGATGTGGATAATTTAGAATATAGATCGGCTCCTTATGCAGGTATATCATTTCCTTTGGGGCACAAAGCATTTAGTAATAAATTCTGGACCAACACTTCGGTTTCATTCGGATTGTTTCTCACCGATTTGGAGGAGAGCGGCAGCAAAGACATTTCTGGACCTTTATTCAACAGACCATCATATGCTGCTCTGGGTTATAAGGTTTTCAATTTTGTACGAATCAATGGTGGCGCCACTTTTTTACAGAGCCCTGCGGTTAAAACCTCAAATAGCTCTGAGCTTTTTAATGAAGTCTATGTGCGTCCTTTTATTGGCATCAGTGCAGAGTTCAATTTATGGTTAGGATTTGGAAGTAAATAATTAAGAATATGAGCATGAAAACAAAAAGTATTAAGACTCTCTTTTTAATTGCTTGCCTTGCCTGGCTGATGCCTGCAGATGCACAAAACAATCGGTATCGTTACAGTTTTGAGTTTGGGTATGGTACCATGAATTACTATGGTGATCTTTCCTATGAACCATTGAATAATTTTGAGTTTGAGGAAGCATTTCATGTTGCGCTACACTACTCATTAAGCCGTACAGTGGGCCTTTCAGGAAATTATTCTGCTGGTAGCGTTTTGGGCAGCGATCGTGGGGGAGGATTCAAAGACGGCAAACCGGCCAACCCACAATTTCTGCGTTCCCTAAATTTCAAAACTAACTTGGATGACCTTTCGATGTTGATTCATTGGTCACCTAACAACAACAAAATATTGCGATATAATAGTTTTATTGTCCCTTATTTTTTTGCTGGTATTGGTGTGACACAGTTTGACACGTATGCCGATCTTTTGTCTTCATCAGGAAGCCGATATTATTATTGGAGCGACTTTACGGTGCGTGATCGAGATGAAGCTACATCTTCACCACAACAAGCACAGATTATTGACCTTGATGGAACCTACGAAACCTCCCTCAGGCAATTGCACACAGAGTCAGACGATTCCTATCCTCAACGAGTTTGGAACATCCCTTTTGGTATGGGTTTGAAGTTTCGAGTATCAGACCGTATAAGTCTGCAAGCTAAAACAGAGATTAAGTATGTTTTGTCAGATTACATAGATGATGTTGCCGGCAAATTCAGGCCCGACTATCGTGATGAGTTGCACCAGTATGCTGCCAATCCGGGAAATATAAGCGGTGATTATCGTGGTGATAAGAATGGTTCGAATGATTGGTATGCATTTACAGGTATTACACTGAGATATAATTTTTCTGAACGCAAGGATGTGTTCCGGGCTCCTGCATTATATACAAGTGCCTATGCTTGGATGCCTGTGGCGCCAGTAATAATCAATAAAGTGCCGCCCAAAGGGCTGCCAGCCTTTGCAGAGCCTGTGAAGGTGTTTCGCGATTCAATAACAGGAGTGATACAGATGCGTAAAGAACCTGTGCTTGCGCTGCCGGTTGTGGAAGAACCCAAGCCAGCTTTAGCCTCAGATTCATTGGTCGTAACTCAGATTGATTCGGTGATTGTGATAAAAAAGGATTCGGTCATGATCCAGATAAAGGATAGTGCCATGAAAGCGAAGCCGTCTATTCAGAAAGATTCTCTCAAAGCAACCACGCGCGATACTTCTATAGTGGTCACTAAGACAAAAATTACATTGACCGATTCGTTAAAAGTACAATCTCTACCCAAAGACACCATCATGCCGGCAGTAAAAACACTGCCAGTCGACTCTGTAAAGATGCAGAAGCCAAAGCCCCAATTACAGATATCAGATAGCACAATTAAATCGACAGTTACTGACAGTACAGTGGTAGTGAAGAAAACCGTAAATACTATCGTGGTGGATACTCAGCGGGTGGTCGTTATGATGGAGGATACAATTGTGGCGCAGCAGAAGCCATTGGTAGTGAGTGGCCCAAAGAAAATAGTCAGGCCCCAATCCGCGAAATCTGATTCATTGCTGCTAGCCGAGCAAATGCAAGTATACCCTACTCTAAAAACTGAACCAGCAATAGAAACTGTGATAGTAAAAGAAGAGCCCGCGAATGTGTATACACAACCAGCAAGCAATGCTAAAGAACTTGAATATCAGCAAAAGAATATTGAATTGATGAGCAAAGTGAATCAATTGCAGCAGGATTTGTTGGATGCCAAAGAAAGGGAATTGCAGGCTACCCGCAGAGCATTGGAAGAACAATCGGCTCGGCAAAGCACTGCTTCACAACAGGCTACCACACAAACTAAAGCACCGGCATCGCAACCAGCCTCACAGCCAAAACAGCAGCCATCAACTGTGAATGTATTGCCAGCACCTGTCACAGTAGTTGCCGGGCAGGAAGATCCCCGCATTGACAAAATGTCGAAAGAGATAACAGCGATGCATGAGCAGATGCGAGTATCAGACAGTCTTCAGAAAACCAATCAATTGTCAAAACGGGATACGATAGTGACTATGGTGCCTGTAATGAAAGCAGGTGGAGCAAATACTGATACTGCTATGGTTGGTATGTTGGTGCGTGCCCAATCGCAACAAGATAAAATGATGGCTGAGAAGATCTCACTCCTTGAGAAACAACTCTCCGAATTGAAAGATGGCATAGGTAAATTGAATGCCCGACCAATAGCAGCGGAAACACCCAAGCCGATAGCCGAGGCGACCGCAACAATCCCCGTGATGGAAAAAAAAGTTGTTCTCTTTGCCAGTAATTCAATTTTAGTAAATGTAGAAGACCAACGTGCATTAAATCAGGTAGCAACTGTGTTGAAACAACACGAAACTTTAAAAGTGCATTTGAAAGGATATACTGATAGCACCGGAGCGCTTGATTACAATTTGATACTATCAAAAAAGAGGGCAAACGCGGTGAAGGATTATTTGATGGCACAAGGTATTTCAAACGATCGATTTATTGTTGGTTTCTATGGACCCTATCAAGAGCAGGAAGGCGAGCCCCGCAGCGCGGGCAGGAGGGTTGAAATACATTGGATTTACCCCTAATAATGTGCGATTAATAGTCATTGTGAAACCAGGCAGCCGAAGTGACAGCATTGGTCTGAATGAGGCTGAACAGTTGTCAGTGCGATTACAAGCAATTCCAAAGAAAGGAAATGCAAATGATTATTTAATCAAATACCTGGCTCAGTTTTTTGATTGTTCCCAATCCAAAATTACCATTATATCTGGTCACACTTCTCGTAAGAAAACACTTGAAATAAATTTACCCGAAGCGCAAATTGTGGCTCATTTTGTTGATTTGAGGTAGAAAAAAGAGCTCCTTTCAGCTATTTTCTTGATTTAACTCATTAATCCGATAGGACACATTCCTTTATGGTTAATGAGTTTGGATGTAAGAATTAACTGTCAACACATTGAACCGCCCATTACAGTTCACGTAGAATAACGCGAAATACAAGTTTCATAATCTGAAATTAAAAAATCGACCAACGTGAAATTCTCTGTTGAAAAAAAGATAATGCTGGGTATCGACTTTACCATTGCCATTGTCTTGATTGTTTCAGTATCCGCATATTTTTATCTGAAAGAGTCGATTGATGAAGCGGAAGAGTTGCGCAACCAGCACAAAATATTGGTTGTAACCGAACAAATTGACAGTGGGGTCAACAAAGCCTCTGAACAATGCCAGAACTATATTTTTTCTGGTCGTGCCAAATATTTGGATGATTTTCACATCACAATTGCTGGTTTGAATCAGAATCTGGATGACATATTACTCGCCACCAATACAGATACAAGGAAATACAGAAAATCGCTGCAAGTCAATACATTGACGCATCAGAAAATCAGCAACCTTTCTCAACTCATAGTTACACGCATAGAGCGTGGGCAGGAAGCGGCAATTGCGGGTCTTGCATTACAACCCGGCCAAAAGGAAAGTGACAAACTGAATCGTTTGTTGTCAGACATCAAAAACAAAGAACTCGGTCACTTTGATCTTGCCAATGAAAAGAGGATACATCGATCTCAAATGATCATTTTGTTTTTCGGTGTGCTTTTGGTCAATGTGTTCACGGTTCTTGGCTTGGTGTATTACGTGTATAAAGACGATTTGACCGGGAGAAAGAAAGCCCAGAAAGAGCTTCGCGCAGCATCTGACCATATCCATGACCTGTATAACAATGCTCCTTGTGGATACCATTCATGGAATTCGGACGGGATTATCACGGATATGAACGACACGGAGCTACGATGGTTGGGGTACGAGCGCGAAGAGGTTATTAATGTTATGCACATCAGTGACTTGTTGTCGCCAAAAAGCAAAAAACTGTTTCGAAAGTATCTTGCCAAACTTAAAAATAGCCGCGATACACAGGAAGTGGAGTTAAGCATCATCACAAAAAGCGGGGAGAAATTTGCAGTTCAACTTTCGGGGTCAGCCATGTTTGATTTCAGTGGTGAATTTATTAAAAGCCGGGAAACTATCTATGACATCACGGAGCGCAAGCACAGCGAGATGATGATCAATAAACTGAACAAATCATTGGTTGGAAAAAATGACCAATTAGAGTCCAAGAACAAAGAACTTGAGTCATTCAGTTATTCGGTTTCTCACGACTTGAGAGCGCCACTGCGCGCTATTGATGGATTTGCCAACATCCTGAAAACAGATTATGGTGACAAAATAGACGCAGAAGGATTAAGACTCATTGATATAGTGTGTGGCAACAGCAGGCGCATGGGCCAGCTGATTGATGATCTACTTGCTTTCTCGAGACTAAGCAGAAAAGACTTGAGTGACAATAAAATAAATATGCAAGTAATGGTGCGGAGCGTAATGGAGAATATGAAGATCAATGTACCCTCAAATAAACTGATAGAAGTACAATTTGATGATATGCCAAATGTAACCGGAGATAACAGTTTGTTAGAGCAAGTTTGGGTTAATTTGGTGAGCAACGCTATCAAATATTCTAACAAGCAAGAACAAATAAAAATCAAGATTGGCTCATACAGAGAAAACGATGAACAGATATTTTTTGTCCAGGATAATGGAGTTGGATTTGATATGAAGTACTATGGAAAACTTTTTGGGGTGTTCCAAAGATTGCACAGCAACGAGGAGTTTGAAGGCACAGGCGTGGGTTTGGCCATTGTACACAGGGTGATTACCCGGCATGGGGGCAGAGTGTGGGCAGATGCAAAATTGAATGAGGGCTCTACATTCTATTTTTCGCTGCCTGTAAATAGTTTGGTATAATTTAAGATGGAAATAACACACATATATAATAAAGATGATTGTCAATTATTCAGAAGTACAGATTTTACTAGCCGAGGACAATGCGAGCGACTCGGAGCTAACAATGCGTGCATTGCGCAAAGGCGATTTGGTGAAAAATCTGCTTCATGTCAAAGATGGTGCTGAAGCACTTGATTTTTTGTTTGCTCAAGGGGAATATGAATCAGGTGCGGGGGTGCACAAACCTAAACTTGTATTACTTGATTTGAAGATGCCCAAAGTAACGGGCTTGGAGGTGCTCAAGCAGATAAAATCAGATGACCGTACCAAGAGTATACCAGTGGTTATGCTCACTTCATCGCATGAAGACCGAGACATCATTGAGTGTTATGAGTATGGTGTAAACAGTTACATAGTGAAGCCTGTGGAGTTTGATAAATTTATGACTGCCGTATCAGAACTCGGGCTTTATTGGATGTTTCTGAATCAATCAAAAGCAAGCTAAAATAGCATATGATATCTGAATCTAAACATATCAAAATTCTAATGCTCGAGGACATGAGTTCGGATGCCGAACT
>JBBKVM010000123.1:0-5417 GCA_037968415.1 Bacteroidia bacterium
GCCTACGATGCCCTGCGCACGCTGGCCCTCGATACCTGGCCAGCCATGTTTCTGGCCACCAACGAAGAAGAAAAGCCGGTGCGCCAAAGCCGCTTTGAAGCCATGTGCGCACATGCCGATAATTTTATCATGGGAGCGTTTGACGATACACAACTGGTTGGCATGGCTGGATTTATGACTGCTGAGCGCAGCAAGCGCCAGCACGTGGGTGGCTTGTGGGGCATGGCGGTGCGTCCACAATATCACGGGCAAGGCATAGGCAAACAATTGGTGGACGACTTGCTCGATCGTGCAAAAAAAATATCGCGCATCACAAAAATAAATCTGGGCGTAACGGCCGGCAACAATGCCGCCAAATCGCTGTATGAGCAGGCGGGTTTTCACACGTATGGCATAGAACCGGCAGCGATGAATGTGGATGGGCATGACTTTGACGAAGTGTTGATGGTGTATAAAATAACCTAAGTATGAAATCGCAAAAACATTTATTCAGCCTGAAGTCCGGGGTGCATTATCTCAACTGTGCTTACAAAGGGCCGCTGCTCAAAACAGCCGAAGAAGCCGCGTTGCGGGCGCTGGAGCGCGAGCGAAACCCTGCCGAAATACTGCCGGCAGATTTTTTTGAAGATGCGGCTCAATCACGCTCGCTGTTTGGCAACATAGTAAACTGCGCTGCCGATGAAGTGGCCATCATCCCCTCCACTTCCTACGGATTTAGTTCGGTATTGAACAACGTAAAAGCAAAACCCGGAGGTAACGCCATTACCCTGAAAGATGAATTTCCGAGTGGACACTTTTCGTTGCATCGCTGGTGCCACACACACCAAAACGAATTGGTAGTAGTGTCGCCCGATTTGCATGAAGAGCACCAGGGCGAAAGCTGGAACCGCAACATCCTGGATGCCATCAATGAAAATACCTCGGTGGTGTTGATGTCGTCAGTGCACTGGATGAACGGAGTGAAATTCGACTTGCAACAGATTGGCGAAAAGTGCGCGGCTGTGGGCGCACGGTTTGTGGTAGATGGCACACAATCGGTGGGCGCCATGCCCATGGATGTAAAAGCATTTCGCATAGATGCGCTGGTGTGCGCGGCTTACAAGTGGCTCTTTGGGCCCAACTCATTGGGGCTCGCATACATGGGCGAGGCCTTTGCGCAGGGTGTGCCACTGGAAGAGTCGTGGATGAACCGTACCAATGCCATGAACTTTGGCGAGCTCACGCAATACGACCATACATACAATAGCGGGGCCGGCCGTTACAATGTGGGTGAGACCAGCAACTTTATTCTGATGCCAATTCTCAGAAGCGGGCTGCAACAAATCAATGATTGGGGTGTGGCCAACATCAATGCTTACTGCGAAGCACTCATAGTGCCGCTGATGGAATACCTGCACGGAATGCATATTGAAATGGAACCGGCAGCATATTTCTCGGGGCATCTCTTTTCGCTGCGCCTGCCTGCCGGTACAGATGCTGCGCTTTTTCGCCAGCACTTGGTTGATCACCACATCAGCGTTTCTATGCGGGGCGAATTCATTAGGGTGGCGGTAAATGTTTTTAATGATGAAGCGGATATACAAGCATTGATCGCGTGCATAGAGGAAACACGCAAAGCACCTGCTTAATTGGTATGGGCGGAAAACAAAAAGTGAACATTAAATTGAAACGCGATGGACAAATGGAATAAGACACTTGAACTATATGACAAGCTGGTGGGGATGCAGAAAAATTTTGAGCGCAAAGGCAAAACGGTGCCTTACACTTCGGCCAATGGGTACATGTTTTCGTTGATCAATAAAGAGGGTCAGCTGGGTATAAGGCTGCCAAAAGCAAAAGGGTTAAAATTTGTGGAAGAATATAAAACCACTCCGTTCAAGTCGCACGGTGCGGTGATGAAAGATTACGTGACCATTCCCGATGCGCTGTTGAAGGATCTGCCGCTGCTGTTGGAATATTTACAGCAAGGTTACAAACATGTAATGTCACTGGAACCCAAGTAGACTGGCGCTGATGGCAAATTTACATGACCTCTTTCAAACTTACTGATTGAGAAAAACTTGACCTGCGTGCAATTATCACTATCTTTATACAGGATGAAACACAAAATCGCAACCGTATTTATTCTCAGTCTGGCATTGGTAATGATGCTGGGCCACAGCATTGTACCCCATCATCACCACGATGAAACTGCGGTAAAAGTTTCACAAAAAACACATCACCATCACCATCACGGTACTGCACATCACCATCATCATGATGACGCTACATCGGATGAAGAAAGCAATCCGCACAGTCATCCGCCCCACCACGTGCATGCCAATGTTGCTGTAATGATGCATAGCGGGCAGAATTTTAAAACCTTCGCGCCCAGGCATTTTTCGCACGCGTTGAATACTGAACATACTGTTGCTGCCACTGCTCCCCTATTGCACCGGCAAGCATCCTTTTTACCCGACTGCGATTACTCCTTATCCCCGGCTCTTCTCCTTGCTTCGGGCCTGCGCGCCCCTCCCACTCTTCTAGCATAACTTTCGTCTGAGCACGAATAGTTTTTTTACTTCTTTCCGAGGAGTGACTTACAATATTTATTAATTCTCAAAAATCAATTGTTATGAAATCTATAATGATCACATTGTTGTTTGCCGCATTTACATTTGCCGCATGCAATCAGTCCGCTGACCAGGGCCACACCCACGGTGAAGATACCCACGAACACACTACCGGCACACACACCCATGATGACGGCACTACCCACAGCGACCATGAGGGAAGTCACACCCAGGAAGAATTTACGGTAACCAATGATAGCACAAAGAGCGACTCCGCATCGCATCACGCGGATGGTCACAAACATTAATCGAATCATTATGGAGAAAATAAAATTAGGCTGGATATTGTGCATTAGCACACTTGTAATTGCCGGTTGCGGCAATAAGCAAACTGCTGACGATGCCCACCCCGCGCACGGACCCGAACCGTTTGCATACACAGTTTACTCTGACAGCACCGAACTGTTCGTTGAATTCGAGCCACTAGTAGTGGGCCAGCTTACCAGCTTTGCAGCGCACTTCACAGTGATGGGCGAACTGTTCACTCCGCTTACACAGGGAACCGTTACGGTGAGTTTGATCATGGGCGACAAAGGCATTCGCACCACGGCAGAGAAGCCTGTCAGCCCGGGCATATATAAACTGGCACTGCAGCCTGCTGTTGCCGGCACAGGCAAACTGGTATTCGAAATTTCTTCAGCCGGCTTCAATGACAAAATCACCATCGAAAATGTGGTGGTATTCAATGCAGCGTCAGATGTGACTGCTCAAACCACAGACACACATGACGAAGGCGACATTGTCTTTTTGAAAGAGCAAGCGTGGCAAGTGGAGTTCGCCAGCATACCGCTGCAAACGATGACTATGCGCGATGTAATTAAGACCAGTGGACTGATACTGCCCGCGCCCGGTGATGAGATGATTATTACTGCCACCGCAAGCGGCATTGTGCAGTTGGCCGGCAGCAAAATAATAGCAGGCAATGAAGTGAATGCGGGCACACCTTTGTTCAACATAACCGGAGGCGCGCTTACACAAGACAATATGGATGTGGCACTGGCCAACGCGCGATCGGCTCATATAAAAGCTAAAGCCGATTACGACAGGGCATCAGTGTTGTTTAATGACGACTTGATCTCACAAAGCGAATTCCAACAAGCTCAACTCGACTACGAAACTGCACGCACACTATTCGAAAACATGAACCGCAATTATTCACAACGCGGTCAATCGATTCGCGCACCTGGCCACGGCTATATAAAACAATTATTGGTGGACGAAGGCCGGCATGTGGATGCCGGTGATGCGTTGGCGGTTGTTTCAAAAAATAAAAAGCTGATGCTGCAGGCGCAATTATCGCAAGCTTACTTTCGACAGCTCCCTACCATTACCGCTGCCAACTTTAAAACAGCCAACGATCCGCACATTTATTCGACCGATTTACTGAACGGAAAAATGATTTCATACGGAAGAAGCACCACCACGGCTGCGCCTTTTATACCCGTCACATTTGAAATTGACAACACAGGAAACCTGTTGTCGGGATCACCGGCAGAGGTCTACTTACTGAGCAAGTCTAAAGAAAATGTTGCTGCATTTCCCGCCACGGCCTTGATGGAAGAGCAAGGGAATTTCTACGTGTACGTACAAACCGGAGGAGAATCATTCAGCAAAAGAAAAATCAAAACCGGCATGAGCGATGGCTTGTGGGTGGAGGTACTCGAAGGCCTGCGCCCGGGCGAACGTGTGGTAACGCGAGGGGCTTATCAGATAAAACTTACAGCCGCAGGTGGCACTGTGCCTGCGCATGGTCATTCCCATTAACACAACTTATTAAAAGGACATCCTCCTAAATAAATTTTTATGTTGAACAGACTTATACAATATTCGCTTGACCACCGATTGCTAGTGGTGGCGGCAAGCGTGTTGCTGATTGCATTTGGCACTTATGTGGCCAGCCGCATGGAGGTAGATGTGTTCCCAGACCTCACCGCTCCCACTGTCGTGGTACTCACCGAAGCTCATGGCATGGCACCCGAAGATGTGGAGAAGCTGGTTACGTTTCAGATAGAGACCGCTGTAAATGGAGCCAACAGTGTGCGCAGGGTGCGCAGTTCATCTTCTGCCGGAATTTCAATCGTATGGGTAGAATTTGAATGGAACACAGATATCTTCAGAGCCAGGCAAATAGTAAATGAAAAAATAAGCGCAGTGAGTGACCGCATGCCCGTAGGCGTTGGCGTTCCAACTATGGCACCCCAGGCAAGCATTATGGGCGAGATTATGTTACTCAGCGTCACCGCTAGCGACACAACACTGGCACATACTTCTGCTGCCGGACTGCGCACCCTCGCAGACTGGACCATCCGGCCCCGACTGCTGGCCACCGGTGGTGTAGCTCAGGTAGTAGTGATAGGTGGAGAATACAAACAATATCAAATACAGGCCTCACCCTATAAGATGCAATACTATGACGTGTCGCTGGAAGAATTGATTGAGGCGTGCGAAAATGCCACGGGCAATTCGTCAGGTGGCATCATCAACGAATACGGAAATGAGTATATCGTAAAAGGCATCGGAAACACCAATAAGCTTAGTGAAATTGGTAAGTCTGTAATAAAAGTAGTTGACAATTATCCGATAAAGATTGAGGATGTTGCCGTCCTGCGCACAGGCCCTGCGCCCAAAATCGGTGACGGTTCATTCAATGGCAATCCTGCAGTAATTATGACAGTGATGAAACAACCGGGTACCAACACGTTGTTGCTAACCGAAAAAATTGACGAGGCCATAGCCGACATACAGCAAAATCTGCCGGCAGAAATACATATAAATGCCAAAGTTTTTCGGCAAGCAGATTTCATC
>JBBKVM010000124.1:0-10445 GCA_037968415.1 Bacteroidia bacterium
CTCATCCAATATCTTCATGTCATCTGCCATCGCGCTTATTTTTATTTAGACTAATTATAAGAAACAAGATAAATTTTTTTTGGTGACGGATTAGATAGAGAAGCTCTCACCACAGCCACAAGTGCGGCTGGCATTGGGGTTGATAAAGTTAAATCCCTTGCCATTGAGTCCATCGGTAAAATCGAGCTCCGTGCCTACCAGGTAGAGAAAACTCTTCTTATCGACCGCTATGCGGTGCCCCTTGTCTTCAAATATCTTATCGCCATCGCGCGCCACATTGTCGAAATCGAGCCGGTAGCTAAGGCCTGAACAGCCGCCACCTTCTACGCCTACGCGAACAAAATACTGTTCATCGTAACTGGATGCCGTTCTCAACTCATTGAGTTTGAGAGACGCATTTTCGGTTATTTTTATCATGTTTTTACTCCTTATTACTAATTGGTGCAAAGATAAGCTTTTAGGCCTTATCAATCAACCCTGTAAACAATTTCAGCCATGTTCAACTCCTGAATGATCAACGCCCTGATGGCACTTTTAGTTTGCTGTCATCAAAACCGATCTTTCCTTTACTTTTGTGCTATGTTTGAAAACTCTGCCAACCGCACCGACCTTAGCTCTATGGGCGAATTCGGCCTAATTGACCACATTGCACAACATTTCACCCCCGCACAAGCTTCCACGCTCAAAGGCATTGGCGATGATGCCGCTGTGATAGCCGGAAACGACCAGCTCACTGTAGTCACCACCGATATGCTGGCCGAAGGCGTGCATTTCGATTTGGCGTACATGCCTCTCAAGCACCTGGGATACAAGGCAGTAACAGTCAACTTGAGCGATATCTACGCGATGAATGCTACCCCGCGGCAAATCACCATCAGCATTGCGCTTTCCAACCGCTTTTCGCTAGAAGCCATCGAGGAGTTTTATGTGGGCGTAGGCTTGGCATGCAAGAAATATGGCGTAGATCTGGTGGGTGGCGATACCACAAGTTCTCAATCGGGGTTGGTGATATCGGTTACCGCCATTGGCACCGTGGATAAAGACCACATTGTGTACCGCAGCGGTGCCAAAGTAAATGACCTGCTGTGTGTGAGCGGCAATTTGGGCGCGGCCTATATGGGATTGCAAATATTGAAGCGAGAGAAAAAAGTGTTTCAGGAAAACCCACAAATACAACCCGACCTCGAAGGCCACGACTATATTCTAGAGCGGCAACTGAAACCCGAAGCGCGCAAAGACACTGTGGACGCACTTCAAAAAGCGGGCGTGGTGCCTACCGCCATGATTGATATTTCGGATGGTTTGTCATCGGATGTGTTGCACTTATGCAAACACTCCAAGGTAGCCTGCCACATTTATGAGGAGAAATTGCCAATGGATCAGGGTGCATTCGACAGTGCCCTAGATTTCAACTTGTCGCCCGTTACCTGCATGATGAACGGTGGCGAAGACTACGAATTACTGTTCACCATCAGCCCTGCTGACTACGATAAAGTGAAGGAAATAAAAGACGTGGTGGTAATCGGTCACGTAACCGAAGGCGACACACAGGCATTTCTGGTCGACAAAAGCGGGCAACTGCATGAGGTGGTGGCGCAGGGATGGAATGCGCTCAATTAATTTTACTCTCCTACATACGAATTTAAGTCGGTGGAAGTAATGCCGGTGGCATAGCCGAGCTGGCGCAACATAGTAACCAACTGTCCACGGTGATAGGTAGAATGATTGCAGACGTGCATCAAAATATCAGCCACATTGCGTTCAAATTTTTCACCGTGCGTGTTTGCATACGCGATGCGTCCTTCCAAAAAAGCGTCATCGGCATCGGTGACAAACGACAGAAATTTTTCTGACTGTTTGATAAAACCTGATACGGCTTGTTCGAAATTCCCTACAAAATTTTTGCTCGGCCATTCGCGAATTGATTCCCCCTGTAGGCGCAAGAGCCATATCACCTGCGCATCCCAAATGTGGTAAAGTGTTTTGCGCAGCGAATCAAAACTGCTGGCCGTGGTGGTGTCGAAATCCTTTGCTGCAGCTTGTTGCAGCATATCGGCAATTCTTTTGTTGGCCCACACGTTGTATGAAGCGTAGCGTGTTAATAATTCTGCTTGAGGGTTCATGTCAGACATTTTGTAATTAATTACTTTAGTGCGGATACGAAAAATCGATATTGTAATGATAAAAAAGATTCTCCTGGTTTGTAGTTTTTGGTTTTTGGTGATGGGCAGTGCGGTGGCACAAAAAGGCTGGTCACTTTATTTCGGATTGGGCACCACATATTATTATGGCGAGATGAACGACCGCCTGATTACGCACAACAAATTGTTGCGTCTGGGAGGGCAAATCGGATTGCAATACGATTTCAACCGGACGGTAGGTTTTCGATTCAACTATTTGCATGGCCGGGTGGCGGGAGCCGATTCATTGGCCAAAGATCAAGATAGGATAAACCGCAATCTGAGTTTTCAATCAGACAATGATGAGCTATCGGGGCAGCTTGTGATCAGGCCGTTTACCATTGGCCGTGTCACACCCTATGTGTTTGCAGGTCTTGGAGGATTGCATTACAAACCCAAAGCAGAGCTGAATGGCGACCTGGTAGAATTACAACCACTCGGTACCGAGGGGCAATTTATTCCTGACAGTGGGTATGTGGATCCATACGATTTGTGGACCATGTCTGTGCCCTTAGGTGTAGGCGTAAACATACGATTGAATGAGCGCTGGGACATCGGCATAGAAGCGGGATATCACAAACTATTCACCGATTTTTTAGATGACGTAAGCACCATCTATCCTGATAAAAGTAAACTGTTGCTTACACCCGATGGCGGTGCGGCAGTGGCATTATCCGACCGCGACCTGGTGCGCCCGCAAGAGGCATTTACCGCGCGTGGCAATGACGAAAAAGACGACAGCATGATGCACGTGTTTATCACAGCAACGTATCATTTCAAGAAACGTGCTTCGTATGCAGGCAAAGCCCGCGGCAAGCGCGCACCCAGCTGTTTCGATTGGTAAAGTTCTTTTGACAAATTACGACACCAACTGGCCCGCCCGCGCGTTGGCCATGAAAGCCTCTATATCATCCGCATCAAGCGGTATGTGCGCCATTAAATCTTTGGGACCTTTTTCGGTAATCAGAATATCGTTCTCCAAACGGATACCCAAATTTTCGTCAGGAATATAAATGCCCGGCTCGCAGGTAAACACCATGCCGGCTTTCAGCGGCTGGCTGCGGTCGCCTATGTCGTGCACATCGAGCCCCAGAAAATGTGAGGTGCCGTGCATGAAATACTTTTTATACAGCGGTTTTTTCGGATCCTGTTTCGCCACGTCATCTGCATTAAGTAATCCCAGTTTGATGAGTTGTTGCTCCATCACTTTGCCCACACCTTCATTCAACTTGTCGAGTGTATTTCCCACTGTCAACATCTTGGTGGCTTCGCGCATTACGTGCAACACCGCATCGTACACCTCGCGTTGGCGCTTGGTAAATTTACCACTCACGGGTATGCACCGTGTAAGGTCTGCAGCGTAGTTGGCGTACTCAGCACCAAAGTCCATCAGTATCACATCGCCCTCTTTGCAGGGCTGGTTGTTGTCGGTATAGTGGAGGATGGTAGCGCTTTCGCCACTGGCTATAATGGGTTCGTAGGCGTGGCCGTTGGCGCGGTTGCGAATGAACTCGTGAATAATCTCCGCTTCAATTTCATATTCCATCACCCCCGGTTTTACAAATCCCATCACCCTGCGGAACGCTTTGTGGGTGATGTTGACCGCTTCCTGTATTTGTGCTATCTCGATATCCGATTTGATAGCGCGCAATGCAGCCATGATGGGACCGAGGCGTTCATATTTGTGCAGCGGATGCTTGGCCTGCAGCGCCTGGGCCATGCGCAGGTCGCGGTAAGGCACCTCGGTTGCCAAACGATAGTTTTCATTCAGATTGAGGTACACCGTTTCGGCATAGTTCACCAGCATCTCGCACACGTTGTCGAAATCTTCGAGCCAATACACATGCTTGATACCTGAACTCGCAGTGGCTTCGGCTTGTGTGTATTTATGGCCTTCCCACACTTTTATCTGGTCGTTGGTTTTGCGTAGAAACAACGCTTCGCGATAGGCCTCGTTAGGGCAATCAGGAAATATCACCAATACCGAGCGCTCCTGATCGATTCCGCTCAGGTAAAAAAGATCGGCATTCTGTCTGAAATGAAAATTGCCATCGCCACTGCGCGGCATCTCATCGTTGGAATGGAAGATGGCGATTGAGTTTGGCTTCAGGTGCTTGCGCAGGTTGTTGCGGTTGGCAATGAACAGATTGTTGTCGATGGATGAATATTTCATGGTATTTTTTTGTTGATGATCAAAGGTAAGAAATAGGCATCACTACTGCCAATTCCTTGCGATGTGGGTATTGCTAAATTTGAAAAATAACAGTCAGCGGTTACCTTTGCCACAGGCAATTGAAAAAATTTGTGTTATTTCAAGGTCTGCGAAACTACTCTCATTCATGTCAATCATTCCAATATGTTCAGTTCTTCTCTAGGCCGTAAATTTGTGATGGCACTCACAGGCTTGTTTCTGTGTACATTTCTCATCGTCCATCTGGCCGGTAACCTGTCATTGTATGCGGGCGATGGTGGCCAATCATTCAATGCGTACACTAAATTCATGACCACCAACAGCCTCATCCGCATTATGGAAATAGTGCTGCTGCTGGGTTTTGTGATTCACATTATTGATGCCATCATGCTTACGCGCAAAAACAGAGCTGCGCGCCCTGTAGATTATGCGGTAAGTAAGTCGGACGAAAACAGCACGTGGTTTTCGCGCAACATGGGCATCACCGGCACATTGTTTCTTGCCTTCCTTATTATTCACTTGCGTGGATTCTGGTTCGAGTATCATTACGGAGCCACGCCCATGGATGCTTGGGGAAACAAAGACATGTACATCATAGTGGTGAAATCATATCAGCAATGGTGGTACAGCGCCATTTATGTAGTGGCCATGGTGGTGCTGGCCGCGCACCTCAACCACGGATTTCAGGCGGCATTCAACTCACTCGGACTGAGCAACAAAGCATACACTCCTATGTTGAAAACCATCGGCACACTGTTCGCCATCGTGATGGGCGTAGGGTTTATTTCTTTTCCGGTTTTGTTTTATTTCGGTGTGGTGGGCAACTAACCGCACCCATAATTAACGATAAGATTATTCAACAGATATGAGCGTTTTAGATTCCAAAATACCTCCCGGTGAACTCCAGGAAAAATGGACAAAGTATAAGAGTACCGTTAAGCTGGTTAGTCCGGCCAACAAGCGAAAGCTTGAAGTGCTGGTGGTAGGCACTGGGCTGGCAGGCGCATCGGCAGCGGCTTCGCTGGCCGAGCTTGGCTATCAGGTGAAAGTATTTTGCTTTCAGGACAGTGCGCGCAGGGCGCACAGCATAGCCGCGCAGGGAGGCATCAACGCGGCAAAAAATTACCGCAACGATGGCGACAGCACCTACCGATTATTTTACGATACCATCAAAGGTGGCGACTACCGCGCACGCGAAGCCAACGTATATCGCCTGGCCGAAGTAAGCGGCAACATCATTGACCAATGCGTGGCGCAGGGCGTGCCATTTGCGCGCGAGTATGGCGGACTGCTCGACAACCGTTCGTTTGGTGGTGTGCAGGTATCGCGCACATTTTATGCGCGCGGCCAAACCGGCCAGCAGCTTTTGCTCGGAGCCTACAGCGCACTGAACCGACAAATAGCTGCCGGAGCAGTGGAGATGTACAGCCGCCACGAAATGCTCGAAGTGGTGATGATAGACGGCAAAGCCCGCGGCATCATTACCCGCAACCTGATAACAGGACAGATAGACCGCCACTTTGGCCACGCAGTAATACTGGCCACCGGTGGCTACGGCAACGTATTTTATTTGTCGACCAACGCCATGGGATCCAATGTGACCGCCAACTGGAAAGCGTATAAGAAAGGCGCCTACTTTGCCAACCCATGCTTCACGCAGATACACCCCACATGCATACCCGTGTCGGGCGAATACCAAAGCAAACTTACGCTGATGAGCGAGAGCCTGCGCAACGATGGCCGCGTGTGGGTGCCACAAGAAAAAGGTGACAAGCGCAAAGCCAAAGATATACCTGATGCAGAACGCGACTATTATTTAGAGCGAAAGTATCCCTCGTTCGGCAACCTGGTGCCGCGCGATGTGGCCTCGCGCGCAGCCAAGCAGGCGTGTGACGAAGGCCGTGGCGTAGGGCCTTCAGGCGTGGCCGTGTACCTCGATTTTCGTGATGCCATCAAGCGACTGGGCCGCGATGTGATCAGCGCGCGCTATGGCAATCTGTTCGAGATGTACGAAAAAATTACGGGCGAAAATCCGTACGAAACGCCTATGATGATATACCCCGCGGTGCACTATACCATGGGCGGCCTGTGGGTGGATTATAATCTGATGACCACCGTGCCGGGCCTTTACGCGCTGGGCGAATGCAACTTCTCCGACCACGGAGCCAACCGCCTGGGTGCCTCTGCACTTATGCAAGGATTGGCTGACGGATACTTTGTAATACCCTACACCATTGGCGAATACCTGGCAGAAGAAATTGCTACCAAACCCATCACCACCGATCACGAAGCATTTGTAAAAGCGGAAGAAGAAGTGACGGCACGCATCGACAAGTTTTTTGCGATCAAAGGCACACACTCGGTTGATTACTTTCACAAAGAGCTTGGAAGAATAATGTGGGAGTACTGTGGCATGGCACGCAACGAAGAAGGATTGAAAAAAGCACTGACGCTTATAGGCCAATTGCGTGAAGCATTCTGGAGCGATGTGCGTGTGCCCGGTACAGCCACAGAGTTTAACCCCGAGCTCGACAAAGCCGGCCGCGTAGCCGATTTTATTGAACTGGGCGAACTGATGGTGGCCGATGCGTTGGATCGTAAAGAATCTGCAGGCGGGCATTTCAGAGAAGAAAGCCAAACACCCGAAGGCGAGGCCATGCGCGATGATGATCAGTTTGCGCATGTGTCGGCATGGGAGTTTGCAGGCGTGGGCGCTGTGGCTAACAAGCACAAAGAAGAACTGGAATTTGAAGTAATTAAATTAACCCAACGGAGTTATAAATAATATGAGCGAGACCATCAGTGTGAAACTAAAAGTGTGGAGACAGCGGAACAGTGCTGCCAGCGGCAGTTTCGAAACATACGACCTTAAAGACATTAGCACACACATGTCATTTCTCGAAATGTTTGACGTGCTGAACGAGCAACTTATTTCCAGCGGTAACGACCCGGTGGCTTTCGATCACGACTGCCGCGAGGGCATATGCGGTGCATGCAGCATGTATGTAAACGGCCGCGCACATGGCATGCTCAAAGGCACCACGGTGTGTCAGTTGCACATGCGCTTTTTTGAAGATGGCGAAACCATTACCGTAGAGCCCTGGCGCGCCAGCCCCTTTCCGGTTATCAAAGATTTGGTGGTAGACCGCACCGCATTCGATCGCATACAGCAGGCGGGCGGCTACATCAGTGTAAATACGGGCGGCACCGTAGATGCCAACGCGCTACCGATAAATAAAGAAAAATCTGATGCTGCTTTTGATGCAGCTGCTTGCATTGGTTGCGGAGCCTGTGTGGCGGCATGCAAAAATGCATCGGCCATGTTGTTTGTGGCAGCCAAAGTTTCGCAATATGCGCTGCTGCCGCAGGGCCAGCCCGAGCGCGAGTCGCGGGTGCTCAGCATGGTGCAGCAAATGGACGAAGAAGGATTTGGAAACTGTTCGTTTACGGAAGCGTGCGAAGCCGAATGCCCCAAAGAAATTTCGGTTTCAAACATCACCAGGCTCAACCGCGAGTTTGCAGCAGCCTCAATGAAAAAAGGAACTGTTTAATTTTATGAAAAATAAAAACACCACTGTCATGAAAAAGTTCATTCATTTTATTTGCATCGCACTGATGATGATGCCGGTAATGGCAGCAGCACAGGCAAGTCAGAACAAGGACCAGGGAACCTCAACATACAAAACGGGCATAGGCCTGCGCGGAGGCTCCTACACATCGGGGCTTACCTTCAAAACTTTTATCAAAGACGATGCGGCCATCGAAGGCATATTGTCAGTTCCGTATTTCCGGAATTCATTTCTTATCACTGTGCTGTACGAAAAGCACGCCACCGCTTTCAACACCGAAGGCTTCAAATGGTTTTATGGATTGGGCGGACACATTGGCTCGTACCATTACCGACATTATTACTCTTACTACAACTGCAACAAAAAGAAGTGCATTCGCATAAACGAGTATGACAACCACAATCGGTTTGTGAGCATCGGCATCGATGGCATACTGGGCCTCGAATACAAAATCCAGGAGATTCCTTTTACACTGGGTGTTGACATCAAACCATACATTGATATAGTACGGCCCGGCCTCGGTTATTTCGATAGCGCTTTTTCCGTGCGTTATGTGTTTGGTGGAAATTAATTGTCAGTTCGCTTCCAGTATTTGAAACAACTCATCCAACTTGGGTGAGAGCATAATTTCTGTGCGCCTGTTTTTGCTTTTGCCCTCGGCTGTTTCGTTAGGGCTACTTCACTCCCGCACATAACTACTTTCAAACGCTATGCAAAGAAAATCTTCCAAAAACCTTTACGTTAATCCTGCAACACAACTTTCCTTACAACCTTTTTGACTGTGGCTTTGTCTGTGAGGTGCAACATATACACTCCTTTGGGATACTTTGACACATCAATATCAACTTCTTGAATAAACAATGTGTTGAATACCTCCTGCCCCAACACATTGCGAAGGCTTAGCCACATGGTTGACGAGCTGCCCGCTCTGCTAACGGTAATTTGGTTACGTGCAGGATTAGGAAAAAGTAAAATATTTTCGGCAATTGCATTTTCTTCTATGTATACAGAACTAGCACTATAAATGTTTGTCCATAATTTGTCATGTGGAATTGGCAGTGAAGCTTCTCCCATCCAAGTTTGAACGAAAAAATCTTTAGTAGCAAAAAGTTGGTTGTCATATTGATTCCAAACTGATTGAGCAATTGATTGTGAAGCAGACAAAAAGTTACCTCCCATAGGCATAAGACTGGTATCAATATATTGAGTGAACATCTGCAGACAACTCAGGCAACCAATTGCATTCCTATTATCAATCCATGAAATAACGAATTTATTCAAGTCATTTAAAAATCCAATAACGGGTTTTCCTCTTCCAATTGGTGCAGGAATAGTGTCATCACTTAATTTGAACCAAGATGTATCTTGAAATATTATGGATGGAGAAGGCTGTGAAGTGGTTAAAACATAATTTGGGTTAAGGTTGAATTTTGAAATAACCACATCCCCATATGTATTAGGAAAGGGTGATTTTTTAATGGTCGCAGCATATACTTTACCTTTAAGAAAATAAATCCCCCAATCTGTATATAATGAATCCATATTAGTTATATCCCACTTGAACCATATGCTGTCGAGTTTTTGTCCTTTATCATTCACTCGAATAGAAACAATTTGATTTGCGTAAGGAGGAATTGTGTCCTTTATATAGCGCGAAATGAGTACGGTGGTGTCATTCACAATCATCTGAGAAGTCCAATGTCTATCTTGAAGATGTCTTCCCAAATAAGTATAGGAACCATTTGCAATATGATTATTGTCTTGGGTTTGTATCCAATAATCTTTGTAAGGAGATTGAGTATTATAAAGATTGTCGTGCACAACAAAACCATAATTTCCGGTTGGAAATGCTATTGATTCACCGGATTGATGTGGGGTATTATTATTTAATGTTGCCTTGATTGGTACTCCAATCTTGATTCCTGCTAAATCGAATCTTTGGTAATACATATTATCATTTGGATTTCCTAATGCTTCGGAGGTCCATGAAATAATAAATTCAAATGGAGAAATAAAAGCTATTGATGGACGGCCCCAAATTATTGAATCCACTACTTGTTCAATTACATCGGTGTCGTGAATTAAATTTCCCCATCTGTCCAAAATCTTATAATAAATACCATAATCGTATTGACCAATTGCGGTTTCTTCCCAAGCATAAACAATGATATCTCCGTTTGACTTTACATCACTCTTTTCCAGCCAAACATCGCCAAACTCCCAAAAATCATAATTATTCGGAATAAGATAACTGTCAGGATGGACAAGCAATTGCGCGCTGGCTTGGTAACAACATAACCACACTAAAACCAAATGGCAAATTTTATTGATGGAATTCATGCTAAACAAATTTATTCAAAAATGTTTTAGCCTTTATAGGCAATTACCAACCACTTTCTAAAGTATCCAGGCAATTTCAAGAGGGTTTATTCAACCAATTTTGGGAAATCGAATTAAAAATTCTGCTATGCGTTAGCAACGCCTCTTACGTTCGTTCAAGGAAAT
>JBBKVM010000125.1:0-6487 GCA_037968415.1 Bacteroidia bacterium
TTACATGACAGAAAAATAAACCGGAAAATGCTTTCAGCAGATTAAGCAGGCTTGTTGAGTTCGTCAGCGGTTTTGATCACCCGCTCGCTCATTTTGTTTTTCATTTCCTGCAATCGGAACGCAAGTTTTTCATCATGCGTGGCCAGAATCTGGCAGGCCAAAATGCCTGCATTGCGCGCTCCGTCCAAAGCTACGGTGGCTACCGGAACACCGGCAGGCATTTGTAAAATGGATAGCACCGAGTCCCAGCCGTCAATGGAGTTGCGAGATTTTACAGGCACGCCTATTACCGGCAGCGTTGTGATTGAAGCAACCATTCCCGGCAAATGCGCTGCGCCTCCCGCACCGGCTATGATCACACGCAACCCACGCATACGCGCATCCTCGGCATACTGCATCATACGCTTGGGTGTGCGGTGGGCCGACACTATATCCATCTCATATGCTACACCTAATTCGGTGAGCGCGATGGCGGCTTCCTGCATCACTTTCAGATCTGATTTGCTGCCCATGATAATGCCTACTTGTGCCTGGTTCATGCTTTTACTTTTAGTGTGTGTTGTACAAATTTAGCTTTTTCGCGCGCGGCCGCAAGGTCGGTGTCTATCACCGTTACATGGCCCATTTTTCGAAAAGGTCGCGTGAGTAGTTTGCCATAAAGGTGAATGTACACCCCTTCGGTGGCCATCACTTCATTTAAACCCTCGTAACGCGCTGGCCCGCTAAAGCCCGCCTCGCCCAGCAAATTCACCATCACTGATGGAATTTTTATGGCCGTAGACCCTAACGGCAAATCAAAAATTGCGCGCAAATGTTGTTCGTATTGCGATGTGTGATTGGCCCGCACCGTGGCATGCCCGCTGTTGTGTGGTCGAGGCGCCACTTCATTTACTAGTACCTTGCCATCCGTGGTCACAAACATTTCTACCGCCAAGAGCCCCAACACATCGAGCCCTGCAGTAACTTGCAGCGCAATATCCTCCGCCTGCTGCTGCAATGCCTCGCTCACTGATGAGGGACAAAAAAGATAATCGACCAAATGATGCTCGGGGTTGAAGAATAGCTCTACTGCCGGAAACGCCACCACCTGCCCCGAGGGCCTCCGCGCACATATCACTGCTATCTCCTGCGCTATGTCGGCTTTGCGCTCCAGCACACAGGGTTTGTCAAATGCATCTTCTGCATCTTTCAGTGTTTCTATTTTCTGCACACCCCGCCCATCATAGCCTTCGCGCCTTAGTTTTAAAAATGCCGGCAGCAAATCCGTGTGTGCGGCAACTTCATCTCCTTTTTCCAACAACACGTATTCACTTGTAGGTATTCCGTTTGCTTTATAAAAGTCTTTTTGGGCACCCTTGTCTTGTATGGTGCGTATGGACTCTGGCGTGGGGTACACGCGTTTGCCCTGGCGCTGCAGTTCTTCAAGTGCATCGCAGTTTACGTTCTCTATTTCAATGGTGATCACATCCACATCTTGCCCAAAGTCCACCACTGTTTGATAATCGGTGAGGCTGCCGGTGTGAAAAGAAGACGCCAAATCTTTGCAAGGTGCTTCGGGATCGGGATCAAGCACTTTGGTGTAAAGGTTGAAGTCGATGGCGCTTTGAATAAGCATGCGCCCAAGCTGGCCTCCGCCCAATATTCCCAAACGCGCTCCTGATATCGATTTCATGTGTGTGATTGAAAGTGTTTCAATAAGATTGGCAGGCAAATTTAGAAAATTACCTGCGGGATTTTTTTAGCACAATGTTGCAGCCGATTTTGCACACTTAAAAAATTTCTTTCACCCCCACCGACTTGTTGCAGTAGCTGATCATCATTTCTCTGATAGGCAATTATTTAAGTTTGTAGTTTTTGATCTGTTTCAGTGCTTCATCCGGGTCGGTTACGGGTAGTTTGCAGGTCTTGTTGCGGCATACATAAATCATGGTGCGTCCCGGTTGCAATTTGCCTTCCAATAGTTCTAGCGATCCTTCAGCCACGCCTCCCAACACAAACACATCAGGCATAAATTGCTGCTCTATTTTAGCCCTCACCGCCTGGCTTTGCGGCCCTACTATAGCCACCTCGAAAGGGGTGCTGGCAAAGTATGCAATTAGCTGCTGCCAACCCGCGTAGTATGGGCCGCCCGCTACTGCCTTGTCTTTCACGTTGTGCAGCATTTGCGCAGCACGGTCTATCATCGCAGGTTTGTAGAGGTAGGTGCCCAGTTTGTAAAAACATTGCGCCATCACCGAATTGGAACCAGGAATCACATTGTCGGTGATTTCCATTTTGCGGGCTATAAGCGCGGGGTCGAGATTGGAGGTGTAGAAATACATGCCCGATGTGGCATCGTAAAAATGTGCATCGGTATAATCGGCCAGTGTGTGGGCATGCGTAAGCCACTGCTCGTCAAACGTGATCTGATACAGATTGATAAATGCTTCGATGGTGAGTGCATAGTCATCGAGGTAGGCGTTGATGGTGCTTTTGCCGTTTTTATAATTACGATTGAGGCGGCCATCTGCACTCATCATTTTACTTTTCATAAAATTGCCTGTGCGCAAAGCCTGCGCCAGCATTTCTTTGTTGCCCAGCGCGCGATACGCATCGGCATAGCCGGTTATCATAAGCGCGTTCCATGCGGTGAGTATTTTATCATCGAGCGGAGGCCGCACCCGGGCTGCACGCGCGGCCAGCAGCGCGGGGCGGGCCTTGGCCACTTTCTTCTGCAACTCAGCCAACGTTATTTTTTGTGCGCGGGCAAAATCTGCATCGCTCTTATAACGTATCAACACATTGTTGCCATGCTCCCAGTTGCCTGCTTCGGTTACTCTGTAATAGGCGGCCAGCAGTGCAGCATCTGCGCCCACTACTTTGTCAAATTCTTTTTTCGTCCACACATAAAACCGACCCTCTTCACCTTCGCTGTCGGCATCGAGCGATGAGTAGAAAGCGCCCTCGGGCGACATCAGCTCGCGCTCTAAAAACTCGGTGATTTGTGTGATTGTTGTTTTATACAATTCGTTTTTCGTCAAGCGGTAAGCGTGTGCATAAAGGCTCACAAGCTGTGCGTTGTCGTAAAGCATTTTTTCAAAGTGCGGCACTTTCCATTCGCTGTCTACCGAGTAGCGTGCAAATCCGCCACCCACCTGATCGTTGATGCCACCCCACGCCATGCGGTCAAGGGTTACTGTCACTGCATCGAGCGATTTTTTATCCCCGGTATGATAATAATGGGTGAGCAGATAACTCCAACCTGCAGGCAGCGGAAACTTGGGTGCGCGGTTAAAACCACCCATGTCGTGATCAATGTTGCCATGATAACCAATCGCACTTTGTTTCAAATCACCGATGGTTGATGAGGGCGTGCCGCTTTTTAGATTTACGATCTCGCTGCCTTTGATACCCTCCGTAACTTGTTGCGCTTGCTCCAGCGCTTTCTCAGGTGTTTGCACATAAAAAGTATGAATCTGTTGCAGCAAACTCATCCAATTGTCTTTTGGAAAATAAGTACCGGCATAGATAGGGCGTCCATCAGGCAACGCCACCACATTGAGCGGCCAGCCGCCATTGCCCGATATCAGTTGGCATGCATTCATGTACACCTGATCCACATCGGGGCGCTCTTCGCGATCTACTTTTACCGACACAAAATGTGCATTCATCAGCTGCGCTACTTCTTCGTTTTCAAAAGATTCGTGCTCCATCACATGGCACCAGTGGCATGCTGCGTACCCTACACTTATGATCAATAATTTGTTTTCAAGTTTGGCTTTGGTCAGTGCCTCGTCACCCCACGGATACCAGTCTACCGGGTTGTGTGCGTGCATCAGTAGGTAAGGGCTGCTTTCGCTGGCAAGGTGATTGGTGTATTTGTGTTTGGTAGTATCCACGGCAGATTGGGTTAAATTTTGCTGATGTTGTTGGTTTGCTGACTGTTGGCCGCAGGCCCCTATTACGGTGAAAGCAGAAAGTGAAAACGTGAAAAGAAAAATGTTTCTAATGCTCATTGTCATGCAGAATGGTTCAAGTTACAAAATCGAAAACAATGTGCAGATAGTGTCGCAGGCTTCCATTGCACCCTGCGTGTATTAGTTGTATTTTTACAAAAAACAACCGCATGTCAAAAGCCATAGAAGTACCGGAATGCAAAAACTGCCAGGTAAGGCATCGTTCTGTTTTTTGTAACCTCAATTCTGAGCAGGTGGATAAGCTTGGTCTTGAAAAGGGCTGCACGTTGTTTAAGAAGGGTGAAGAAATTTTTCGCGAGGGCGGCAGACCCATGGGCGTGTTTTGCATGAACAATGGCAAAGTAAAAATCACCAAAATGGGCGATGAGGGCAAGGAGCAAATCGTTCGTTTTGCCAGGCCGGGCGATATACTCGGTTATCGGTCGTTGATCAGTGGCGAGAGCTATTCGGGATCGGCCGTGGCGCTTGAAGATTCAAGCATCTGTTTTATTCCCAAAAGCACCATCACAAAACTTATAGAAACCAATCATCATTTTTCGTTGGAGCTGATGAAACTGTTATCGCACGACTTGCGCGAGGCAGAAAATAAGATGACGGACCTGGCACAAAAGCCGGTACGAGAGCGATTGGCTGAGGCGCTGCTGTTTATCAAAGAGACATATGGTTTCAAAGACGACAACCAAACACTGAATGTAAACCTGACGCGCGAAGACCTGGCCAATGTGGTGGGCACTGCTACGGAAACCACCATCAGACTACTTTCCGACTTAAAATCAGAAGGCATCATCGAACTTGATGGGCGCAAAATCAAATTTGTGAATACACCTGAGCTGATACGCATCGCCAACCTGCACGACTAAGTCCACGCTGCTATTTCCATCGGCACACTGCTTTGACGAATCATGACAATTGTCATTTTTTCTGGCTTTAGTATTCCATTCTTTTGTAGTTGACAACACCACCACCTTCATTTGTTAAATGTATACCATGAGTGGTTCAACTTCATTACCCAAACTTTCGGACAATATTTGCCAGGTAACACTATGCAACCCGGCACTGGCCAATGTGTGGGAAAAATTTCAAATTGATTTTTACAGCCCTGAATGTTTCACAATTGCAGAAGCATGTAAAAAGGCAAATACCGTTTTCGAAAAAGTTTTAGAAGATATTTCAAATGAAAGTGGAATAACCAACTCCGGAAATGAAGAGGTTTTGGACGATATGGATTCGGTGCAGCTGTCGGATCATATTGTGCGCAGGCATCATGCTTACATAACTGATATTACCCCATACATCCATAATAGATTGGCGCTGTCCATAAAGCAGTTTGGGAAAAAAAGCAGTGAGCCACAGAGCATTTCAAACCTGTTCTTTAATGTTTCAGCGCTGCTCGACAGGCACATGAGAAAAGAAGAATTTGTGTTGTTTGCTTTTTTGCGCGATGCATTCCGTAACCTCAAAAATCCGCACCAGACATCGGCACATCAACTGGCGGTGCCCATCAACATGCTCATCAACGAGCACGAAAAAATAAATATGCAAATGTATCAACTTGCAACCCGCGCGCAGGCTTTTGCTGCAGACTATCCGCAATCAGAACTGCCTGCACACATACATGCGCTGGTAGGCGAGTTTGTGCTCGACTATCACATACACATCAACAAAGAGAACAACCTGCTTTTTCCGCAGGCGTTGCGCGAGGTTTCTTCGAAGAGTTGAGGGAGGAGTTGTTGTTACAACTTTGTGAAAACAAACATATAGCCTATTGTATGGCAAGCGCGAAGTGAAGCGCTTTGAGCATGAAACTATCAGTTGGTAAGTGAAGTGGCAGGGTCCGCCCCTTTAGGGGACGGGGGTGCGGGAGTAAGTTTTTTCTTAACCTACTTTTTTCTTGACAACGCTTCGACTACGCTCAGCGTGCAAAAATATATTTTCGGATTATCGCGTCCCGATAGCTATCGGGACCCGCCAAATCGGAATCCCAACGCACACAGTTATTGAAGTTCTTTTCTTCAAAGTTTCATTGCAGAAATTTTGCGTGAACTTTATTTGCAGGATGAATTTCTTGACCGGCATTGCAGAAATGGCGTGAAGAAAATTGGCGCATGCGCGCAGGCAGAAAAAGCAACAGGTGCGATACAGTTACAAGTATCGAGATTATATGTACAGTTATTTATTCTACCAAACAGAGATACAGACCGTGACTTGTGGCTTTGAGGGGCAGGGCGAAAATTTTTAGCCGTTGCTGCACAGCCTTGAATTTTTTGTAACTTTTTGTTTCAAGACAAAAAGTTATAGATAATTTTTAATTAATAAATAAGACTATCATTCATTCTTTACCCTACTTTTTTCTTGATAAAAAAGTAGGCAAAAAATCAAGAGGATTTGAAGCGCACGCTCTTTGTATCGCGCAGGCCGCGCTTCTCGCCCAAAGAGCATCTGAGTCGCACAAAAGCGGCCAGCAAATCCTCATCCCACCGCACGCTTTAGTTGCATGGTGATGATCAATATTTCATTGCAAAAATTTTGAT
>JBBKVM010000126.1:0-42865 GCA_037968415.1 Bacteroidia bacterium
CTATTTATATTCAGGAAATGAATGGCAAAGTTGAAAAAAACAAAATCGTTTCTTTTGGAGTAAACGCCAAAATAACTTTTGAGATTTCGAAGTAAAATTACTTTCTAAAAATTTTTTGTGTTTAGTGATTCAGGAATGTTGCGGAACATGTAAGCAAACGCCAATTGTTTTCCGCAGCATTTTTTATGCTTAGTAACCAGTGAAAGTGAATTTACTCTACTGTTACTGACTTGGCCAGGTTGCGAGGCTGATCTACATTGCAACCTCGCATCACAGCGATGTGATATGCTAGCAATTGCAATGGTATCACCGAAACCAGCGGCACCAGTGCATCGTCCGTTTCAGGAATTGAAATCACAAAATCTGCAATTTGCTTGACATGTTCATCCCCTTCAGTGACAATGGCAATAATTTTACCCTTGCGTGCTTTTACCTCCTGAATGTTACTCACCACTTTCTCATATGATGCATTCTTAGTGGCTATTACCACCACCGGCATTTCCTCATCAATCAAGGCTATCGGTCCGTGCTTCATTTCAGCAGCAGGATAACCCTCAGCATGTATATAAGAAATCTCCTTTAGTTTAAGTGCTCCTTCAAGTGCCACAGGGAAACCATAACCTCTTCCCAAATACAAAAAATTGCGAGCGTTTTTGAACATCTCGGCTATGTACTTTATTTCTTCGTTGGTTTCAAGAGCTTGCTTTACTTTGTCAGGTATTGCTTCTAACTCATAAAGCATACTATGAAGCCTCGATTCTGTAATGGTACCTCTATTGTGTGCGATCTGCAAAGCCATGAGGGTAAGCACTGTTACCTGAGCAGTAAAAGCCTTTGTAGAGGCCACCCCAATTTCGGGACCTGCGTGGGTGTACGAACCGGCATTGGTAGCACGGGGGATGGATGATCCCACCACGTTGCAAACACCAAAAATGGTAGCTCCTCTTGATTTGGCTAACTCAATAGCAGCAAGTGTGTCTGCTGTTTCTCCTGATTGTGAAATGGCTATGATCAGATCTTCTTCATTCAACACAGGGTTGCGGTATCTGAATTCGGATGCATACTCCACTTCTACAGGAATGCGCGCAAAATCCTCAATTAAATATTCGGCAACCAGCCCTGCATGCCAGCTGGTTCCGCACGCCACAATTATTATTCGTTTCGTATTATTGAATTTGCTTTCAAATTCGCTAATACCTCCAAGCCTTAAAAAACCACTTTTGGCATCCACGCGGCCGCGCATACTATCAAGAATGGAACGGGGTTGCTCGTATATCTCTTTGAGCATAAAATGCTCATACCCTCCTTTTTCAAGCATCTCGAGTTGTATCTCAAGTTCCTGCACATAGGGTGTCTTTATTTGATTCTCTATAGTCTTAATAGTGAGCTCTCCATCTTTTATGATGGCAACTTCGCCATCATTTAAATACACCACATTTTTGGTGTACTCAACTATGGGGGTAGCGTCCGAGGCCATAAAGAACTCATCTTTGCCAATACCCACAACTATAGGGCTGCCTTTGCGCGCACCTATCATTTTGTTGGGATGGTTCTTCGAAATAACTACAATCGCATAAGCCCCTACTACCTCCGCCAATGCCAGCCGCACTGCTTTCTCAAGCGTCACATCTGAATTAGTCTGAATGTCTTCGATTAAATGAACTAACACCTCAGTATCCGTATCGCTGCTAAACTTATGACCACGATTGATCAATTCACTTTTCAACGAACTATAATTTTCTATGATGCCATTGTGTATAATGGCCAGATTTTTTGACTCAGAAAAATGTGGGTGAGCGTTTCTATCATTGGGTTCGCCATGCGTTGCCCAGCGTGTGTGACCCATGCCAAGCGTAGCTGTGGTATCAGTACCCTTTAAAAAGTTTTCGAGCTCCGATACTTTTCCCGCTTTTTTGTAAACATTCAGGCTGTTGTCTTTGTCGTTCAGCAATGCCACACCAGCGCTGTCGTATCCACGATACTCCAATCGCTGAAGGCCTTTGAGTATAATTGGGTAGGCCTGTTTGTTACCGATGTATGCTACTATTCCACACATAATGTATAAAGTTACTCAACTTTGGTATACGTCAACCGCAACGACATTCGATGGGTTGGATGATTGCTGCCGCCTAAGGCAGTACGATTGGCAGATATTACTGCATTGCTCGATACGATAAATAATCCCAAATCATCTTTGGTTCCATTCAATAACTCTTGAATGTGTCTGGTAATTGTAAACTTATACACCTTGCTGCCTGATTCATAATTACCACCCACGAATGATGAGCCTTCAAACTGATCTGTGATGATAACATTTTTGCCTGCAGTATCCGAAGCAAATATTATAAACTTCTCAACCGGAGCCAATGGCGTTTCGGATCCGGGTAGCACGCGCACTATCAACTCTGCTTTGTTAATAGCAACGTTTCCTTCCCGTTTCATGTCTTTCAAATGAGGAAAGCTGACTTTCGTTTTCACACCGGCTGTAGTTTGCACGTACGTTGAATTACTACCTGTTAACGCATCGCCAAATACTATTGAACCCGGGTAGTCGTGTTCAAAATGAGTAATTCGTGCGTTGTTGTCGTTTATCACCAAATCCAGTGATAGCGAATCGTTGTAATAAAGCGTGACTTTTGTATGGCTGGATGCATAATCAATGTATGATATAGCACCCGCGCTGCTCACTGATTCGGCTGTGACATATAGTCCTTTAAGAAAAGCGAGAAAAGCAGTGTTGGAAGCCAGGTCGGCTGTAGAAGCACTCAATATTTCGTTGCCAAATGTGTTGCCTAAATTAATTCTTATTTGTGGAGCCACTTTTTTTACGAACGAGGCCACCACCACACTATCAGTAGGGCGAGGCTGAAAACTGTAAGTGACCAATGGGCTCGCTTCAGTGGCAAATACTTGATTGGTATAATAGGAGCTATCTGTGTGAATGGCCTCAGTCATGCGGTATACATTTACGGTTTGCATGGTAGTGGTATCACCATAGTAACCTTTATAAGCCATTGACAATATGATGGAATCTAATACCGGAGCTGTTCCAAAGTTTACATTGCTAAATGGGAGCAGCAGTTGTGTGTAAAAGCCAGCGCGCGTGGTGCCAAGCAACGGGTCGTTGATACTGCCAAGCAAATTATTTTGAGTAAAGGCTTTGTCAATACGCAATGAATCTTCGCGCAAGGAAACCGTTACCAGTGAAAGCGTATCCGTAAAAAATATATTCAATTGATCCGAAGGAGGCTGTACTTCAAGACCGATAAGATCTGATTCTTTTGTGCAAGAACTAACGGCAAGTGAAATGCATAAACTGCAAAAAAAGAATTTCCCCCACGATTTCATGGAGGAAATTCTATTATTAATTATCAATATTAGGTTCATTGAAAAGAGGCGATAGCGTGACTATAATTAACTAAACTTTGTCAAAGATAGTATTTCACAACACTATCATTAGCTTGCTAAAACGCTTTCTTCCTCTAATAAAGTATCGTAAAAATCAGAGTAAGCACTGATATAATCTTCATGATCGTGATGATTTAACACCGGCTTATTTGATTTGGTAACCGTTTTCTTGATATCCGCATGTAACTTGTCGGTTGCGACAATGATGGCATCAGAGTGATTGATTGCCGAAGTATGCAATTTAATACATTCACCGTTGGCTAATTCATTCAATTGCGCCTTAGTCATGCCATTCATTTTTACTTTCTTGGCAAACTGATCGCCCAGGCATTCTTCAAAATCATTGTCGTATACTGAGTACACAACTTTCGAGTTTTTGAACATCGGATCTTCGCTATAAGCGGTTTTGACAAACAGTGGCACCATGCTTGACATCCAGCCATGGCAGTGTATTACATCGGGACTCCAGCCCAATTTCTTTACCGTTTCCAATACACCACGACAGAAAAATATCATTCTGTCGTCATTGTCTTTGTGAAATTTCTTTTTGCTATCGTGAAAAACTGTTTTTCGGTGAAAGTATTCTTCATTATCAATAAAGTAAACTTGCATGCGTGCAGACTGGATAGAGCCTACTTTAATCACTAATGGGTGATCGGTTTCATCTATAATAAGATTCATGCCTGAGAGGCGTATCACTTCGTGAAGTTGGTTTCTGCGTTCGTTGATGCAGCCGAAGCGAGGCATAAAAGTCCTGATTTCTTTCCCTGATTCCTGAATGCCCTGAGGTAAGGCACGGGAAATCTTACTCATTTCTGTCAACTTCAAATAAGGGTCTATTTCGTGAGAGATAAAAAGTACTCTTGGTTTCTGCGTCATAAGATTTGGGGGTTTTTCCGATTGATGTGCAAAGGTAAGAAAAATATACCGTTTTTTCAATAGGAAATAGCCATATTTATTGGCTTTTAGTCATTTTACACCCTAGATTTACGAACCCCAAAATCACACATAATTGACGTGAAAATGAGCGCTTTATCATTTGTTGGATTAATACGCGCAACTCCATATTTTACACCCCACTTTTGATATGTATATATGGATTTGATAAATACAGTTGCTGAACTAAGGCAAGTGCTTGACAACAAGCTCAATGAAGGAAAAAGCATTGGGTTTGTGCCCACAATGGGCGCTTTGCATGGGGGTCATTTGTCACTCATCAGCAAGTCATTGGCTGAAAACGATGTGACTGTGTGCAGCATTTTCGTAAACCCCACACAGTTCAATGACAAGAAAGACTTACAAGACTATCCTCGTACACTTGCCAAAGATGGGCAATTGCTGCAGCAGTCCGGCTGCCATATTGCTTTTATTCCTAACGTTGATGAGATATACCCTTTATCCCCACGGGCAGCATTCCCTCACACCTACCCCCAGCTCGAATCAGTAATGGAAGGTGCTGCCCGTCCCGGACATTTCAACGGTGTAAAAACGGTAGTGGACATATTGTTTGATATGGTCAAGCCTGTGCGCAGCTATTTTGGAGAGAAAGATTTCCAGCAACTGGCTGTCATCCGCGCTATGGTAGCACAACTGCACCCAGACATCACCATTGTGCCATGCATTACAGTGCGCGAATCAGATGGATTGGCTATGAGTTCTCGCAATGCTCGTTTAACCGAAGAAGAGCGTGAGGCAGCAGGAATCATTCCAAGGGTATTGTCAGCCACACTGGAGAACGTCACCACACATTCTGTCTCCGAATTGTTGCGCGACTCAATGGAACAACTGTGGTCGCAACCAGGTTTTGCACTCGAATATTTTGAACTGCGTGAGAGCGACACGCTCGCTCTTGTTACCGACTGGGAATCAGCCCTCTCCCCACGTGCGTTTATTGCAGGGCGCGCGGGCCGCATCCGACTCATTGACAATATGTTGCTCATTCCCTGACTCGTCCACCTAAAAGGCAATGGTTGGTTACTTCCCAATAATGGCTCAATTAATGCGTGCAATCAATTAAATGAGTAATTTTGCGGCATCATGAACATCAGTGTACTTAAATCTAAAATTCACCGGGTAAAAATTACCCAGTCAGAACTGCATTACGTAGGCAGCATCACCATTGACGAAGATATAATGGAAGCGGCCAACTTAATAGAAAACGAACGGGTTGAAATTTTCAACATCAACAACGGAGAGCGACTTGAAACGTACGTTATTAAGGGCGAGCGTGGCTCCGCCAGTGTGTGCCTCAATGGGCCAGCCGCGCGCAAAGCCCAGGTTGGTGACACCATAATAATTGTTTCCTATGCCACCATGCCTTTTGAAGAGGCAAAGAAATTCAAGCCCACAATTATCTTTCCCGACAATAACAACCGCATAATCAGTTGAACCGCAGGATAATCGCCATACTCAAGGTTCTTTTTTTTCTGGCAGTCGGGATTACACTTTTATACTTTGCTTACCGCAATCAGGACTGGAACCGGATGGTTGAAAGCTTACGCTCAGCCCGATATGGTTGGGTGTTTTTGTCGATGGCGCTCAGTGTGCTAGCCTTTTTGAGCCGGGCACACAGATGGGGAATGCTTTTGAGGCCCATGGGCTACAAACCGAAACTCTTTAATATTTTCAATGCCATGATGGTGGGTTATCTGGCCAATTTTGCATTGCCCCGTTTGGGCGAGATAACTCGCTGCACCACATTGAGTGAAAAAGAAAAAATTCCGTTCAATGTTATTTTTGGCACCGTTATCTCAGAACGAACCATCGATGTGATTATGTTGGGACTTTCATTGCTGTTGGCGGCCTACCTTGAACTTGATTTGATTGGAGGTTTCATCCTGCAAAAAATTTTATTGCCAATAATTGGAACCGCTCAACAAGTAGCTAACATGCAATATTTCTGGCTTGCGGTGTTGGTGGTGCTTGGCATCATGTTGGTTGCGTTGATGTTGGTGCGAAAACGAGGCACTACCGAAGGCATCTCACAAATAATCAGAAAACAACTGATCGGATTTCTGGAAGGAATCAAATCTATAACACGAATGCAAAACAAAGGGTGGTTCCTCATTCACACATTTTTTATCTGGATCACATACTTTTTCATGTCATATACTGTATTCTTCGCACTCGATGCGACATCGGACTTAGACTATAAGGCAGGTATATTTACCCTTGCCATAGGCGGAATGGGCATGGCGGCTCCTGTGCAAGGAGGCATTGGGGTATATCATTTACTTATACAACAGGGTCTCACTTTGTTTGGCATCGATCCAGAATCAGGCATCGTATATGCTACCATCGTACACACTTCACAAACGCTTCTCATTTTACTTCTGGGCGGACTTTCGCTAACGCTTCTTTTTGTCACACCGAATAAAACCACCATTGAACAAAACAGCACAAATAGAATCTAAGATACTTGAAGGATCTACCTTAGAACAAGCGATTGCTATATGGAGATTTCAAGATAAAAAAGTCGTTTTTACTAATGGCTGTTTCGACATTTTGCATCGTGGCCATATCGCCTATCTCTCACAGGCCGCAGACCTTGGAAATGTGCTGGTAGTGGGAGTGAATGCCGATGCTTCTGTGAGCAAACTCAAGGGGCCTAACAGGCCGTTGCAAGATGAGCACAGCAGATTGATGTTGTTGGCTTCGTTATCAATGGTTTCGGCCGTTGTTTTATTTAATGAAGACACCCCTGAAAATTTAATTAAAAAAGTGCGGCCCAATGTGCTGGTAAAAGGTGGAGATTATGAAATTTCGAAAATAGTGGGTGCCGACTTTGTAAAGTCCCTGAACGGAACCGTATTGACCATTCCATTCATTGAAGGCTACTCCACTTCAGCTATTGAAAACAAAATCAAACAAGGCTCCGTATAAAGTTGATAACAATTCCGTAAATTACTTGGCAATCGAGTTTTGTACAACTAATTTTGGATTATAATCTTCATTGCCATGTCAGCTAAAAACCTTTTTTTGATCACAGTTGCATTATTTGCTTCTGTATTCTTCCTTTCCAGTTGCGAAACTCAAACTTCACTGAGAAGTGAAAAGAAACTAAATGAACAAATTCAGGCTCATCCGTGGAAGTTGGTGACATTTAAGGCCAATCAGGCCCAGGAAGATTGGTCATTCAGTAATGGCAACGTTTACCGCACAATATACAATGATGTGGTTCCTGCTCGCGATACCGGAAATTACAGCATTGATGCCAAATTATCTTATTCATATCTGACGATAAGTAATTACCAACGTACGCTTGATAAGATGAATGCCCGATGGACCATCATTGAACTTACAGAAGATCAGCTATTCATTGCATACAAAGACCCTGCAAGCGGACTTTCGCAGTTGGAATTTGTAAAATAACCTCCTTTTTTTCGCTCCTTAACCCGGTGCAACTTTTGTATCTTGGTGCACAATTATGGCCAAGGTCAAGACAGCATATTTTTGCCAAAATTGTGGCGCCCGCTCAGCGGCATGGATGGGTAAGTGTTCATCGTGTCACGAATGGAATACTTATGTAGAAGAGGTGATTGAATCTCCTACCTCTCTTTCAAAAAGTGCCGGCTCCTCCAAGTATCATTTTACCCCGCAAGCAGATGAACCCACGCTTGTGAAGGACATAGCAGAGGATACAGAAGCGCGCATACCTGTTGCTGATAAAGAGCTAAGCCGTGTGCTTGGCGGAGGTCTTGTGCGGGGATCAGCTGTTCTGATTGGAGGCGAGCCGGGTATAGGCAAATCTACGCTCATGTTGCAATTGGCGTTGGGATTTAGCGGTGGTAAATCACTTTACATATCGGGCGAAGAAAGCAAAAGCCAGTTAAAAATGCGTGCAGGTAGGCTGGGAGGAGGTGACGGAAATGAGTGTTACATTCTGATAGAGAACAACACCAAGGCTATCGCTGAAAAAATTAAAAAGTTATCACCCGGACTTATCATTGTAGACTCCATTCAAACACTTGTAACTGATCGAATTGAATCATCGGCTGGAAGTGTGTCGCAAATAAAAGAATGTACGGCTGAACTTATACACATTGCGAAGCAAACAGGTATTCCGCTGGTTATTATTGGTCACATCACAAAAGATGGCGCGATAGCTGGTCCCAAAGTTTTGGAGCACATGGTAGACACAGTGTTGCAGTTTGAAGGCGATAGAAATTATATCTATCGCATACTGCGCTCGCAAAAAAATCGATTTGGCTCCACATCAGAAATTGGAATTTATGAAATGAAAGGTGCCGGCTTGATGGAAGTATCTGACCCATCTACAATATTATTGAGTAACCGAAACGAAATGCTTAGCGGTGTAGCCATCAATGCAACACTTGAAGGCATGCGCCCACTTTTGATTGAGAGCCAGGCGTTGGTGAGTTCGGCCGTGTATGGTACGCCTCAGCGTTCGGCTACTGGGTTTGACCTGCGCAGACTGAATATGCTTTTAGCAGTGCTTGAAAAGCGGTGTGGTTTTAGGCTGGGCGCGAAGGATGTTTTTTTGAATATAGCGGGCGGCATTAGGGTAGAAGATCCTGCCATTGACCTAGGCGTGTTGTGCGCCATACTCTCTTCGGCCGAAGATGTGCCCATCCCACCCAAAACATGTTTTGCAGGCGAGGTAGGACTTTCAGGTGAAATTAGGCCGGTAAATCGAATTGATCAACGAATCAACGAATGTCTCAAACTGGGGTTTGAGCGCATTATCGTTTCCAAATTCAATAAGATATCCAATCTGAAAGCCCTTTCCCAAAAAATCCATATCGAACAATATGCCCGCGTAGACGAAGTTTTTAGAGCCGTATTCGAGAAAGTGTAAAAATAAATTGCTTTCTATTCCGGTCTTTTCTTGTTATTTTTATGACAAGAAAACTACCTCCCATGAAAAAACTTCTATCCATTGGTCTCTTTTTGTTATTTGTTTTCCAGGCCACCGCACAGCGACAGCTCGAAATGGGCGTATCATTGGGTCCAACAAATTATTTTGGTGACCTGGGAAATGAAAAAATATTCCCACTTCACTCCACACGTTATGGTGGAGCCATTTCATTTCGTAATTTTTTAAATGACCCTATGCGCTCGGGTGTACTCAATCCAGCGTTCACCATGGAAACGAAATTTACCTGGCACCGCATCGGTTATGACGAAACATCACCCATAGCAAACTATAAAGGCGAAGAGTTACGTAATTATGGCCGCGGGTTAGGATTCAGATCAGATGTGATTGGCGCATCCACCAACTTGGTTCTCACCAGTTATCGAAATAAATTTATTCCACTCCATCGTCAGACTTTTGCATTCTTCGCCTACTTTGGGGTTGGTGTTTTTTATGCAAATCCAAAAGCCGATTTATTCAGAGGAGATATTGATATCAACAACCGCTACTTTTTCTGGAGTGATGGCACCATCAGAGACATAGACGAAACATCAGGCAAAGGAAAAGGCAACATCATTCAAAAAGATGGAAAGTTTGAAACCGAACTCCGCGATTGGTTCACCGAAGGCCAAGGGGCCGTTACTGAATTTGGTAAGGGGAGCACATACAACCTGTGGAATCTTTCTTTCCCCTTTGGTGTAGGTCTGCGCTATGGCATCAATAAACACCTTACTGTCAGCACGGAAATAAGTGTCTATAATTTCACCACTGATTTTCTCGATGACGTAAGTAATGCCTACGCCACATATGACGAAATCAGAGCCACCTATTCAGATCCTGTTAAGCAAGAGCTTGCCATTTATATTTCTGACCCAACAGGCAAAGGAACAAATGGCACACCAGGCCCGGCTACAAGCCCACGTGGCAACCCGCAAAAAAATGACATGTTCACATACATCGGATTCGAATTGTCATACAAGTTGTTTGGTAAAACCACCAACACGTATCTAAAAAAATAAAGCGGGCGAGCTTAATTCGACTCCAATACTTTTAACAACTCATCGATTTTTGGAGTCAGGATGATTTCTGTTCTCCTGTTTTTACGCCTGGCATCAGTAGTTTTGGCCGCTTCCAAAGGCAGAAATTCGCCACGTCCGGCCGCTGTAATTCGCGATGGGTCCATGCTTGAATTTCCGGTCAATATTTTCAAAACCGAAGTGGCTCGCATTACGCTCAAATCCCAATTGTCTTTAATGCATGTTCCTGTCATTGGTACATCGTCAGTGTGTCCTTCTACCATCACATTGATGTCCTTGTTCTTGTCCATAACCTTGGCCAACTGCTTCAAGGCTTCTTCACCTTTTTTATCAACCGTTATGCTTCCAGAAGCAAATAACAATCGCTCTTCCAGCGACACATAAACTTTTCCGTTTTTCTTCTCCACAGTCAATCCTTGCCCTTTAAATCCTATCAAAGCATCAGAAACTGCATTTTTGAGCGCGCTTACTGAAGAGTCTTTACTGGCCAGTATGTTCTGCAACTCCGAAACTTTCGCCTCACGGTCTTTCAGCTCTTTACTCAATTCTTCTAAATTCTTGCTTTTATCATTCAAGTCTTTCTCCATCTTTTTCAAAGCGTCTTCTTTTTTCTGCAGATCAGCTTGCGTTGATTGCAATTCCGACACTACCTTTTGAGTTTCTGACTGATTACCTTTTAGGAGTTTTTCATTGTTCGCTAATAACTTATCGTACGATGACGTGAGGTCTCCATATAAACTATTGAGTCTGCGCAGCGCATTCCCCTGGTTAGTAGTGTCAACACTCAGCGTTCGCACCTTTTTATCGCAATCCGTCAAGTGTGATGAGATTTCTTTGTTATCCGTTTCCAATGCTTGATTGGTTGCTTTGAGGTCTTTATTTTGCAACTGGCAATCCGAGTTACGCGCTTTTAATTCGTCAAATTGGCGTGAAGGAACACAAGCTACCATCGAAAAGAGCAAGAATAAGCAAGTGGCTACACCGATAATATTGAACTTTAAATATTTCATCTGTTTATCTTTAAATTTCTTGCGAAATTAGTCATTAGAACAGTAACACTGGGCCCACACTCACTCCAATTTGTTGACTTTGCATTGTTCATTACTGGCCCGGACACTGATTGACAGTAACATTGAGCCGAATTATTTCGTTTATAGTATCAGCAATCAAAATACACACGGCTATGGACAGTTTAAATGACAATTGGATTACCGAGAAACACATTGATTTCGAATACAAGAAATATGTGTTGTTGGGTTACCTTCAAAAAGTAAGCGAGCATTTTGATGTAAACAAGCTGTATCCTTTTTTAAGTGATTTGCTTCGCCATTACAAATCGGCTGTAATGCTGCGCGACAGCAAACAAGCTATCTACAATAAGTTTCCTGAAAATCTTAGCTCAGCAGATATTGAAAATCAACAGCTGATCTATGAAAAATTAATTGGTGATGATATCCTGATGCAAGAAATAGAAAACATCATCAGTTATTCAATCCCTCAGTTTGAAAAATATATTAATGAAGGAAAAAAGAGTTATGATTTTATTGAGTCACGTTGCGCCATCACCCCGGTGGGCATCGTCCCATTGAACCCACAAGAAGGTTATTTGTTGCTCAGCGAAAAAACTAAAAGAGAAGCAATGGTTTTTGAATACCAAATCACGATTTTTGAAGAGCCCGATGCCCGTTATAGAGGCATTCACATGCAATATGTGATGAGTTTTGAGAAGTCGTTGACATGCACCTACGAGGCAATCAAAACTGAATTGATCAAAAGCATCAACAAATTTCCAAACCCTGCCACATACCTTGTGGAGTCGTCTATGGAAATACCATTTGAAGAAACATTCCTGCCTATTGCCAAACGTACGCTAGTGCGCTATTTGGCTACATCAGCTTAAGTCCTACAAGCACCTTCACCACAATTCTCTCAGAATCTACTTATCATAGAGGCAATTTTTGTTTCTTGCATAGGTTAATTGATTGTGAATATTTAGGTCTATCAGAATGGTCAAAGTAATTTGACGCTAACCAGCCCGCATAAATCACATCGTATTGTTCATCGCATAATTGTGCAATCATACCAGCTGATACTTTTGAACCGGCAATTATTGATTTTGAGATACTTTACAATCATACTTTTTACCGCTTGCATGGCCAGTGCCTCCGCGCAAAGCAATTCCAATCTGCGCACTCTGCGAATTTCGGCCCAAACCGACACCATAGTCCTTGACACACTCAGCATTATTCCGGGGAGCGTGCTGATCGCCACGGCACAAGGAAATATAATTTCAGATTCCGTCTATGTGATAAACTACGCCACTGCCACTCTTACTTGGCAACCAACTATGCAGGCTTACATCGAAGATAGCCTCACGGTGGTGTATAGGGTGATGCCATTATTGTTTTCAAAAAAATTCCAAAGGAAAGATGAGGCTACTACACTTGCAGGTAATAAACTATTGTACGACCCTTCCAATAACCAAAATAAAAATTCTGTGAGCGACCCATTTGGTCTGGGCGGAATAGAAAAAAGCGGTAGCATTTCGCGCGGCATCACAGTGGGAAACAATCAGGATGTAATTGTCAATTCATCATTGAATCTCCAGCTCTCTGGTAAGATTTCTGACGAGATAGAAATATTAGCAGCCATTTCAGACGAGAATATTCCTATTCAACCGGATGGCAACACGCAACAACTGCAGGATTTTGATAAAGTATTTATTCAACTCTCCGATCACCGACACAAACTCATTGCAGGCGACTATGAGTTGGCCAGACCAGATGGATACTTTATGAACTTTTACAAAAAAGCACAGGGAATCAGTTTTTCGTCTCTCAATTTGTTGGGCACTCGCACAAAGCCCGACACCCTTCACGCACTCAAAACAACTTCCAGCATTTCTTTCTCCAAAGGAAAATATGCACGCAATCAAATTGTCGCAATTGAGGGCAATCAAGGACCATACAAATTGCGCGGTGGCAATAATGAACTGTTTATTATTGTGCTGTCCGGCACCGAAAAAGTTTTTATTGATGGTGAACTAATGGCCCGCGGAGCTGATAGTGATTATATTATCGATTACAACCTTGCCGAAATATCATTTACTCCATTGCGACTGGTGACCAAAGATTCGCGCATTATTGTTGAGTTCGAATATTCTGAAAAAAATTATGCCCGATCTCTCTTGTTCAATTCCACTGAGTACGCAGCAAAAAAATTCAAAGTAAGAATCAATGCATATTCAGAACAAGACAACAAAAACCAACCTTCGCAAATTAATTTAGATGACGATCGCAAAGCGTTGCTTGCCCAACTGGGTGACAATATAGATTCCGCTTTTGTTCTAAACGTGGACAGTGTTGAATTCAACACCTCAGAAATTTTGTATGCGCGCATTGATACCATGGTGAGTTTACAAACCTATTCCGTTTATTACTACTCAACCAATCCGGATAGCGCTCATTTCCGAGTGGGGTTTGCAAATGTGGGTGCCGGAAAAGGAAACTACAATACCGTAAACACTACGGCAAACGGGAGGGTGTATCAGTGGGTAGCACCATTAAACGGTATACCACAAGGTTCGTACGATCCGATTATAAAATTAATTACTCCTACCAAACAACAGCTGGTTACTTTGGGCACGCAATATCAGCTAACAGAAAAAACGCTTCTCAATTCTGAGTTTGCCTTAAGCCACAGTGATGCCAATCTATTTTCAAACTTAGATGACGGAGACAATACGGGGTTTGCATATAAGTTGCAACTGGATGACTCCCGCCCTGTATTTAAACAATCAAAAAATGATTGGGCTTTCAATTCACAAATAATCTTTGAACACACCAATGATCAGTTTAAGCCTATCGAACGCTATCGCAATGTGGAATTTACGCGCGACTGGAATTTGCAAAACACAACTAATCAATTAAATGAAGAGTACCTTGGTTTGGCCTCTATTGGACTGCGGAGTGCAAAAAAAGGAATGGCTAATTATGCAATTCAATATTTTGAGCGGCCCGGAGCTTACACAGGTTTGCTTCATGGTTTAAAGTCAGACCTCTCGCACAATGGCTATAGGATGCAGTCAGAGGGTACATTGTTGAATTCAGAATCGGAGATAATCAACAGCACATTTATCAGAAACAGAGGCGAGCTTTCTAAACAATGGAGATGGATTAAGCCGGGTATAAAACATGAATTCGAAACTAACAAACTACACATCAATAATTCTGATTCATTGTCGGTTGCTAGTCTACAATACCATCTCGTAGGAGCATACCTATCAAGTGCCGACACATCGACTAATAAATACAGGCTGGAACATACCATTAGGGACGATAATACTGTACAGAAAAACGAATTCAGGCATTCCTCACGCGGTCAAACCACATTATTCAATGTGGCATTTCAAAGAAATCCCAAGCACAGGTTTGTAAATACAACCACTGTTCGCACATTGTTGGTATCGGATACAACTACTACTAAAGTTAGCAGCGGCACGACAGTGCTGAATCGGATCGAACATTATATTAGCACTTTCAAAGGCGCGTTTAGTGCATCAACATTTTACGAGGTTGGCACCGGCCAAGAACAAAAAAAAGAGTTTGTATATCTGGAAGTGGCTGCGGGTAGTGGCTTGTATACATGGACTGACTATAACAACAATGGAATTAAGGAACTGGATGAATTTGAAATAGCACCCTTTCCCGATTTGGCCAACTATATTCGAATACTTGCTCCTACTAATCAGTTTGTAGGTACATTCAACAATCAAATAAACGAAGTGATTAATATTCAGCCTGCAGCTTTAAGGTCAGGCGATGCCACAAAAAAAACTATTTATCGTTTTTCATTACAATCGCAGGTGAGAATGGAGAAAAAAATTCTTAATGAAGTCAAACTTGCCAAAGCGCTCAATCCATTTGACATTGCATTCAATGATTCATTACTAATCAGCAACAATAGTTTATTCAGGAATACAATCTTTTACAATCGCACTTCTCAAATTTTTGGAGCGGATGCCACCGTGCAAAACGGACGCAACAAATCCATACTTTCCAATGGCTTTGAATCACGCCAATTAGATTTGTATAATCTAAATTTGAGATTGAATATATCAAGCAGCATAGGGTTTTCAAATACTGCCGACTATGGGGTGAAGCAATTCAATTCTCAATTTTTTACATCAAAAAACTACAGAATCAATTCCATTTCCTCGGAGCCTAAAGTTAGCTACCAATCCAAAGTGGCTTGGAGATGGCAATTGGCATACAAATACTCAAACAAAGAAAATACACTGAGCACGCTGAATGAAAAATCATTGTCAAACAAATTGAGTAGTGAACTCAGATATAACACACCTAAAAAAGGAAGTTATTCGGCCAAAGCAAGTTTTATCAACATTGATTACAATGCGCAGGTAAACACCCCAATCGCTTTTGAGATGTTGGAAGGATTTAGACCGGGCAACAATTTTACCTGGGGTATATCTTTACAAAGAAATATGTCTTCAGGCTTGACCATGACATTGAATTATGACGGCCGAAAATCGGTAGATACACGTAGTATTCACACCGGAGGGGTGCAGGTACGTGCTTTCTTTTAGTATTTTAGTCTCGCAATCTTAATATGAGAACATGGAACAGATAAACGTAATGCAGGATGAATTTGAAACTGCACTAGGAAAATTGGTGACAAAATTGATGGGATGGTTTGAAGGATTTATTCTCATGATTCCTAATCTTTTGGTGGCCACTTTGGTTTTCCTGGCTTTTTATATTGTTGGGAAATTGACGCGCAAGCTGCTCCAAAAACCACTCATCAAACTTACTGATAGTAGAACCTTGACCAATCTGGTTATGAATTTTATTTTCATGACAATTATGGTTGTGGGTGTGTTTATCTCCCTCAGCATATTGAAACTTGATAAGGCGGTTACGTCTCTTTTGGCCGGAGCAGGTATCATTGGCCTTGCCCTAGGTTTCGCTTTTCAAGATATTGCAGCCAATCTTATTTCGGGTGTTATTATTGCCATAAAAAAGCCCATCAGAATTGATGACCTGATTGAAACAAGCGGCCACCTTGGAAATGTGGTGCTTATCAATTTGCGAACCACCCAAATTAAAACGCAGCAAGGACAACTTATTTTTATCCCTAACAAAGAAATATACAGTTCTCCAATTGTCAATTATTCCTACTATGGTACCAGGCGTGTTGACCTGAATTGTGGTATATCATATGGAGAAAATTTGCAGAACGTAAAGGACATTTCACTGACTGCAATCAATGCGCTCAGTTGTCGGCTACCCAATGAAAATGTGAGTTTTGTTTTTACTGAGTTTGGCGACAGCTCGATAAATTTTTCAATTAGGTATTGGATTCCTTTTAAGCGACAGCTTGATTATAACATGGCTGTGAGTGATGGTGTGATGGCATTAAAGAAAGCCTTTGATGCAAATGGCATCACCATACCGTTCCCTATACGCACACTCGACTTTGGAATAAAAGGAGGGGAAAAATTGGGTGAACATTTGAAGTCAAGACCATTGTCATCTTAATCAAGAAAGGCAATTGATGTACATCTGCTAGCTCAAATATGAGTACGCAATACTTGTGTCATTACTTCTGCCGTATCAAAACCGGCCATCTGCCATGTAATGTTCCCTTCTGTGAACAATATCAATGTGGGTACACTTTTAATATTAAATTGGGTGGCAAATTCCGGATGCCGATCCACATCTATTTTCATTATTTCGAGCTGGTGTTCCAGATTTTCAGACACACGCTCAAGGATTGTATCCAACCACTTGCAAGGTTCACAATCCTTTGTATAAAAATCAACAAGTACCGGTTTCTTGTCCTTGATTCTTGTTTGAAAATCTGATTTTTGCTGAAGCAATTCCATAATTCTATTTTAAATTGTTTGTTTTTAAAGGCAATTCCGATTTCTGCCAATCCATTATGCCTCCTGACAAGTAATATACTCTGGAGTAACCAGCTCCAATCAATATTTCTGCTGCTTTCTTACTGCGTCCACTGGCTTGACAATACACATAAACTGTTCGATTCTTATCGAGATTATTTAACTGCTCTACAAAATCTGAATCATAAAAATTGATAAATGTTGCACCTTCAATGTAGCCTTTCTCGGTTTCTTGAGGGGTACGAACATCCACCAGCAACTGACTTGCTTTTTTCAAAGAGTCTGACAACGCAAGGGCTGTAATGGGTTTCAAGTTTGCCTGTGCGAATGTCTGAATGGAGCTGCCTAGCAACACCACGAGACTGAGATAAATTATTTTGAGTCTGTTTTTCATCTAGCTGTAAGTTTTTATTGCTTCTCCAAGATCATAAACCACCCAATCAGGATGTACACTACTGATAATACTTGCACCGGCCGCTGAGCGATAGCCGCCTGCGCAATGCACCAGCACAGGCTTACCAGCAGGTATCTCAGCTATTCGCTCGCGCAGTTGATGTAATGGTATTTTGATACTGTTTTCAAAAGGCGAAAACTCTTTTACCTCACCATCATTCCGAATATCTACGATTGTAAAATTATCGGGATTGTGATTAAACTTTTCCACATCAACTTCAGGCAAAATTGAATCTTCGATTTTGGGAGCGATAATTCCTCCTATTATATTTTTCTCGTAGCCAATTTTAGCTGCTTTGGCAATCACGCTTTCGAGCGTCTGGATATCCACGGCAATCAAATAAAATGCTTCTTCAGGATTCACAATAGAGCCTAGCCATGTTTCAAACTTGAGTCCATCCATAATATTGATGGCTCCTTTATGGTGTCCTTTACGGTATAGTTCTCCCGGTCGGGTATCTACTACCAATGCACCTGGCGCTGGTTGTGTGTTGCCATTAAGGCGTGGAATTTTTATTACACTTTCTGCAAATGCCTGCGCACCTGACTTATTTACATTCACATCAAATCCAAAATATTTTGGGATAAATGGTTGATCCTCCAATAGCTTCCCGACAAATGTTTCTTCATCCATATCCTGGAGAGCATAGTTCTCTTTTTTCTCACGTCCTATGGTGCTAAACAGATCACTACTCATGGCTTTGCCGCAGAGCGAACCCGGGCCGTGCGCAGGGTAAACCAGCGTATCATCATTCAGTTTCATAAGCTTGTTGCGTGTGCTATCGTACATCTGTTTTGCCAGTTGCTCTCGCTTGGCCGTGAGCGCGCCCACATTTTCGCGCAAATCGGGACGGCCCACATCACCCACAAATAAAGTGTCCCCGGTAAATACAGCAACTTGCTTGCCTGTTTCGTCATTCAACAAAATTGAAATGCTATCGGGGGAATGGCCAGGTGTGTTGATGGCTTTGAGGGTAAGGCCTCCTATTTTCAACTCATCACCATCATCAAAAAACTTATGCGGATAGTCGGCTCCGGTAAGTTTACTTGCGTAAATAGTAGCACCAGTGTGGGCTGCAATTTCTCCATGGCTGCTTACAAAATCAGCATGTGGATGTGTTTCAATCACTGCTTTAATGCTGGCATTTTGCTCGCGTGCAAAATCATAATAAGGTTGTGGGTCTCGAGCAGGATCCACCAACGCAACTTCACCCTTGCTTAATATTGCGTAAGAGCCGTGCGCCAGGCCCTTGTCATAAAACTGTTTTATTTCCATTCTAAGCTGATTTTTTGAAATGAATAAGATTGTGTGATACTTTTTACCCAGGTGGAATTCTAAATTTAGCTATTTAATATCAATGGGTCAAAAAAATTTCTTTCACTAAAATATAAAGTGCCATCGCCAACACAAACCACCCAAATGCGGGTTTTAAATGCCGTATTGGAATCAGAGGCACGAAGGCCATTCCAATAAAAATGCCAATCACTGAAAACACCGAAAACGTGCCAATAAAATGCCAGTCTATGACATAATTGCCTGTTACATCGCCTAAAAACCCCAACAATGACTTTATCGCAATTATCATGAGTGAAGTGCCGATGGCCAGCCGCATGGGGACTTTGGCAAGTAAAACCAATGCTGGAATAATGAGAAAACCGCCACCCGCTCCCACCAGCCCAGTGAGTACTCCTACCACAAAACCCTCAATACCTATGATTGGAAAGTGGTACAACGATAGCTTTTTTGTTTCATCTGCTTCAAACCTTTTTGGTTTAATCATAGCATAGGCTGCCGCTACCATCAACAAAGCGAACAGTACCATTATGAATGTACCTTTTGATACTTCGTGTGCATTTAAGGAAAAAACCACATCAGGTATGGCTGGAACGATGTATCTGCGTGTAATGTATACAGCTAACAATGATGGTATGGCGAAAATGAAACCGGTTTTATAATCCACTTGTTTCCTGTTCATATACTTGGCCGAACCTACTAGACTTGTAAGGCCCACAACCACCAAAGAGTAAGCTGTGGCCAATACCGGATCGATGCCAAACAAGTACACCATTACCGGTACGGTGAGTATGGAACCACCACTACCCAATAAGCCCAGCGTGACACCAATAAGAACGCAGCAGATATATCCGATTATTTCTAACATCAATTCAATTTTGTTTCTGTTTAATTAGGCAGTCAGACTTATCGATCAAAAAGTTTATTTGTAATTTTAGAATTAGTATTCATCAAAACTTCAAAATATCAAAGTCGAAAAATAGTAATTCCAAAACTCATGAAAACATTTAAACAACATCTTTTAGCAATATTCGCATTATTTGCTTTTGTAGTAGGCTCGGCATTCACCACCCCCATGGCGGCAGAACTTGAGTTAGGTAAAAAAGCTCCTAAATCAGATTTCAAGATGATGGACATCACCGGCAAGAAACTATCGATGGAAGACATGAAGGGCAAAAATGGCTTGCTGGTTATTTTTTCTTGCAACACATGTCCATGGGTGCTCGCATGGGAAGACCGATATAATGAATTGGCTGCACTTGCCAAGAGCAAAGACATAGGAATGGTTGGCGTAAATTCTAATGAAGCCAAGCGTGCTGACGATGATTCTATGGAACAAATGAAAGCGCATGCAACAGAAATGAAGTACAAGTTTAATTATGTATTGGACACCAATTCGCAATTGGCTGATGCGCTAGGAGCCACCCGCACACCTCATGTGTATTTGTTCAATAGTGACTTAAAGTTGATGTACAGAGGAGCGATTGATGACAACAGCAAAGATGCATCGGCTGTTACTCATCCTTACTTAAAAAATGCAATTACTAATATGGCTCTCGGCAAAGAAATTGATCCTGAAACCACTCGCTCGCTGGGTTGTTCAATCAAAAGGAAGAATTGATTTTTTTGTAATGCGAAGCAGTGTACAACTCTGCATCCACTTATAAATATCTTTATTCGGTAATGCTCACGCGCGAAATTGCTTCAGCGAGTTCGGTGGCCGAAAGTTCTTGTTCAAAAAATATTCTCCGCCCATTGGCATTATTATAGACAATAGTAGCCGGAATAGATCCTGTCCAGGTGTCTTCAATTATTGGTATCCAAGTGTTTGGATCAGGTTCATCAAACACAAACACTTCTCCATGCAATGGAAGTTTTTTTAGAAAAGGTAACACGCGCGTTTCTATTTTTTTTGCATCGTCAAGGCTTGCAAACAAAAATTTTATTTTCTGATTGCTGTAAGCCACACTAAGCGAATCGAAATGCGGCAATTCGCGCACGCATGGAGCGCACCATGTAGCCCAAAAATTTAACACATAAGTAGTGTCGGATTTCACCGATATCCTATCTGAAAGACTGGAAAGTCCCACAACCGGAACATGCTGGGCACGTAATTCTGTAGAAATCAAAAAGCAGATACATGTCAACATCCACAAAAAGAAATGTCTATAAAATTGGTTTGATTGTCTGATAATCATGATTTTAAGAACTATATGACGTGGTGGTTTATTGTTTTGGCATAGTAATTGGAACTATCCATTTCAAATAAAACTATTTAAAAAAAAATGAAAACTCTAAAAGCCTTAATATTATTTGCATTCATCGCAATCGCATCAACTTCAGTTCAAGCACAATTTGGAAAAGGTGGAACCGACAAACCGGTTACAAAACCTGAAACAGGCGTAAGCGATCCTTCACAGGAAACCGAAACACCGGCTCCTACTCCCAAGCCCACAACTAAACCCACTACTAAGCCCGATACCGGAACTACCGTGCCTGACACTGGCGACCAGTCGCAAGAAACAGCGCCAACGCCTAAGCCGCGCCCCCAAACCGTACCTGCGCAGGAAACACAAACTGTGGAAACACCCAAAGGTAAAAAAGGTCCTTCGGCTGCTACTATCAACAAAGCAGAGCAAAACTCCAACGGGCATGCATTTAGTGGCAAAGGAAAAGGCGGAGATAAAAACACCATGGATCCGGTAATGAAGGATAAAAACAAAAGCAAGAAAGATCACATGGACAAAAAGAATAAAGACATCAAGAAAACTAAGGATGCTAAGTCAGGAAAGAAATAAAATTTAATGGTTTCAATTAGGGTAAATAAGGGGTGCACCGTAATGCACTCCTTATTTTTTTGTGTTGATAGTGGAAGCAAATAATTTTTCCAGGCTGTTGTTGTGCGCTTCCCAACCAAAATATTTTGAGACAAATAAAAATGCATTCTCGGCCATTAAGTGGCACAAACTTTCCGATTTTAACAGTGTTAAGATTTCTTCTACATAAGCCTTCGCGCTATCCGCCACAACCACACACGAACCCTCAGGTGCACCTATTGCATTGTTGGCCATTGGCGACACCACACAAGGTATTTTCATGGCCATCGCCTGCAGTATTTTGTTTTGCAAGCCTGTGTTAATTAACATAGGGGCCAAATGAATTTTTGATTTCCCAAGGTATTGCCTGACGTCATCCACCCAACCCGTTACGATCAAATTTTCGCAAGCTAGGTCGCGCACAGCTTGAACAGGCGAAGCACCAGCAATCACAATTTTTATATCCGGCTTCACTTTCATCAACAATGGCAACAATTCATTACCAATAAATAAGGCGCTTTCAATGTTTGGTTTGTATGACATGTTGCCCACAAAGGACAAGTCATACTCCGCTTTTTCATTTACGGGTGCATAATATTCCAAGTCTACACCATTCGGAATCACGCTTATGTGTTCATTGTTTTTGTGCGGAATAAGTTGTTTGTCTTGTTCAGATATAATGGTGTGGGCATCGAACAAGAAAAAAATATCTCGCTCATAATTGCGCACCCTGCGGTATTCAATGCCAGTAATCTGTTTCATTAGCCATCGCGATCGGCCGGAAATACGCTCCATCCCTTTAGACATCACATCCATATAATCGAGCACTTTGATGGCCGGATAATTTCCTCTCCCATACTCGGCCATTCGCACCAACTGACAATAAATAACATCTGGTTTTTGGGTGCGAATAAGCGCATCAATTTCTTGATGGATGCCATTTCGAAAAAAGTAAGCCACCTGAAAAGGAAGTGGGGAGAATACATTTTTGACAAGGTTCCAGACAATACCTGCTAACCCCAATTGACGCAGATGTATGTTTTCACATATTTTCTGCACTTGTCGATAGTCGTTCTCTCCCACAGGCACATCGCTCAAAGCATACAACGTAACATCATGATGCTGAGACAGGTATTTCAGTTGATGGTATGCACGAAGTTTATCCCCTTTTTCGAGAGGATATGGAAACCTGGATGCCAAAAACAAAATTTTCATGCGTGTGAATTGCCTCGGGCAAAGGTATTACTTAATAGCTCTTCTACCTTAAGAAGCCACCCCGATAAGATTACAGTGCGTACTTTTGGCACGCTTATCATCCAACAAGTTGACATAAGTCTTAAAATATCGTTTTTTTACATTCTGAATCACAGTTACGAAATGAAAACAACCAACATAAAGGCCCTGCTTGCGGCCACAGAATTTGATGTAGAGGCCAATGTAAAAGGCTGGGTAAGAACGAAGCGCGGCAATAAGAACATTGCTTTTATTGCTATGAATGATGGCTCTACCATTCTCAATATTCAAGTGGTAGCAGAGCTAAGTCAGTTTGATGAACAACTTATGCGACTCGTTACAACAGGCGCCTGCCTTTCAGTAACCGGTAAGTTGGTGCAATCGCAGGGACAAGGACAAAGTGTGGAGATTCAAGCAACGACTATTGAGGTGTATGGGGGTGCAGATGCCGAAGAGTACCCACTACAAAAGAAAGGACACACCCTGGAGTTTCTACGGGAAATAGCTCATCTACGTCCACGCACCAATACATTTGGTGCAATTCTACGTTTGCGTCATGCCATGTCATTTGGCATTCACAAGTATTTCAACGATAAAGGATTCTTCTACCTGCATACGCCAATTATTACCGGGTCAGACGCAGAAGGCGCGGGAGCAATGTTTAAAGTGACCACACTTGACATGACCAACCCACCTAAAAACCCTGATGGCAGCGTTGATTATGCGCAAGACTTTTTTGGTAAAGAAACCAATCTGACGGTATCCGGCCAGCTTGAAGGCGAGCTTGGCGCAATGGCCTTGTCAAAAGTATACACATTCGGCCCCACTTTCAGGGCTGAAAATTCAAATACGGCAAGGCATCTGGCCGAATTCTGGATGGTGGAGCCTGAGGTGGCATTCAATGACATAAACGACAACATGAACCTGGCTGAAGATATGTTGAAGTATCTGGTGAAATACGCGTTGGATAATTGTGTAGATGACTTGGAGTTTCTAAACAAGATGTATGATAACGAATTACTCACGCGTTTACAATCGATAACCGCACAATCATTTGAAAGAATCACTTACACAACAGCGGTGGATGTACTTGTGAACTGTGGACAAAAATTTGAGTTTCCGGTGCAATGGGGAATTGATCTGCAATCCGAACATGAAAGGTATTTGGTAGAACAGCATTTCAAAAAACCGGTCATCATCACCGATTATCCAAGAGAAATAAAAGCGTTTTACATGAAACAAAATGATGATGGAAAAACAGTGCGCGCTATGGATGTTTTGTTTCCGGGTATTGGCGAAATTATTGGAGGATCACAGCGCGAGGAGGATTACGCAAAATTAAAATCGCGGATTGTAGAAATGGGTATCCATGAGCAAGATTTGTGGTGGTACTTAGATACCAGAAAATATGGCACGGCACCACATGCTGGTTTTGGTTTGGGTTTTGAGCGGTTGATGTTGTTCTTCACAGGTATGTCAAACATTCGCGATGTGATACCTTTTCCTCGCACTCCGAAAAATGCTGAATTTTAAATCATACTTTTAGTTTTCGAACATTTACCATTTACGATTTCCTAAATCACCCGCATGGGGCATTTTTTAAAACAAAGCATGCAGCAAAAAATGCTGCAAAAATTATCACCTCAGCAAATTCAGCTGATGAAACTGTTGCAGGTGCCTACCATCGCGCTGGAGCAACGTATCAAAGAAGAATTGGAAATTAACCCTGCGCTGGAGGAGGGCAAAGAGGAAGAAGAGGAATACAGTGATGTAGATAAAGATGATAAAGAAACAGGCGAGGATGAAAAAAATGAAAAGGATGAGTATGATTTTGACATTTCCGATTACCTGTCGGATGATGATACACCCAGCTATAAGACCAAGGCCAATAACACCAGCCCCGATGACGACCGCACAGAAGTACCGGTAGCCGCAGGGTATTCTTTTCATGACAATTTGCTCAATCAACTTCACATAGATAAACTAACTGATGAAGAATATCTTATTGCAGAAACCCTAATTGGAAATTTGGATGATGATGGATATTTGAGGCGCGATTTAAAATCAATTTCAAATGACCTTGCTTTTTCGCTCAATATAGAAGTGCCTGAAGAAAAAATTGAAGCTGTTTTGCACATTATCCAAAACTACGATCCACCTGGCGTGGGGGCGCGTGATTTAAAAGAATGTTTGCTACTGCAACTTGGCAAAAAAGATGCGGGCAATGAAGATGTGCAACTGGCCACCAATATTCTGCAAATGAATATGGATGAATTTTCGCGCAAGCATTATGACAAAATAATGAAGCAGCAAAATGTGAGCGAAGAAAGGCTGAAAGAGGCGATAGATGAAATATTGAAATTGAATCCGCGGCCTGGGAATAGTTTGTCGGAGACCACGCGCACCATTCAACATGTGATTCCTGATTTCATCATGAACAACAATGACGGTGTATTGGAACTGACATTAAATTCACGAAATGCACCTGAGCTGCGCGTAAGTCGCACATACCGTACGATGCTTGAAGAATACTCCAAGAGCAAAGGACTTGACAGAGAGAAAAAAGAGGCTGTATTGTTTGTAAAGCAGAAACTGGATGCGGCAAAATGGTTTATAGATGCCATTAAGCAAAGGCAGTACACTTTGTTGAATACAATGGAAACAATCATGAACTATCAGAAAGAATATTTCATGACAAGCGATGAAACTAAATTAAAGCCAATGATCCTCAAGGACATTGCTGATATTGTTCATCTTGATATATCTACCGTGTCGCGTGTGGCGAATAGCAAATATGTTCAAACACCATTTGGCACCTTCCTGCTGAAGAGTTTCTTTTCCGAATCATTGCAAACCGAATCGGGCGAAGAGGTGAGCAGCAGAGAAGTAAAAAAAATACTTTCGGATTTTGTTGAAGCTGAGAATAAGAAGAAGCCGCTCACAGACCAAAAACTTGTAAAACTATTAAAGGAAAAAGGATATAACATAGCCAGGAGAACCGTGGCTAAATACAGAGAGCAACTCAATATTCCGGTGGCGCGATTAAGAAAGGAACTATAATAATCTGAAACAGGCCGCTTACATATTGTCAGTTTTATTGCATCCATTGCTGATGCCTACATATGGAATAGCAATTCTCGTGTTCTACGGACCCCACATTACATATAATATGGATCCCCGATTACTGTGGACTCTTTTGGGTGTGACATTTGTAACTACCTTTCTTGCTCCTCTCTCGGCCAATTATCTTTTACTCAAGAATCATAGCATAAGTTCATTGAATCTGGAGAGCAGATTGGAACGAACACTTCCATTTCTTATCACCTCAATTTGTTTTTTTATCGGATACTACTTTGTCAAACAATTGCCCATACAACGAATTTTTCACTTGTTCATGTTGGGAATATTAACCGCCAACATTGCAGCTTTGATTATTAATTACCGCAGTAAAATTAGCATTCACATGATTGGCATAGGTGGAATTGTTGGCGCCATGTTTGGCATTTCTCAAATACTAATGACCAACCAACTTCTTCCGGTAGTATTAGGTATTCTGATAGCAGGCATATTGGGAACTGCCAGACTTGTTTCAGGCTCGCACAATCCTCCCCAGATATACACAGGATTTCTCACCGGTTTTTTCTCGGTGTTTCTGATTCTCGATTTCCTTGCGTGATTATAGCCTTAGAAAGGCGTAATGCTGAGACCCACAGTATAAGTGGTAAACTCAGGTCCATCTCCAGATTTGAAAGAAGAGCTCAAGTAATAATTTCCACTCAGTGCCCATTCGCCATATCCCAAACGCACAGTTACTCCATACCTTAAAGGTTCCAGATTATCAATGTTGAATTCTTTAAACTTTACATCATCATCCTTATACTTGGTATGACTTTGTAAAAGGATTCCCACAACACCTCCCGCGGCAATTTTTAACTTATTGTCTTTCTTTAGTTGCTTACTTCGGAATCTGATTTCAAGTGGCACTTCCAAATAATTAAGAGACAGTTTATTGGTCTTAAATTTCAAGTCTTGTGCTTTTATAAATACAGTGTTGTCCAAACTGTCGGTTGTTATCAATGCATCGGTGTGCAGATTCTGAGTTGCAAAGCCTAACCCAAATCCTACGCTGAAACGAGATTCTTTAATGGGAGAGTCCTTCATAAGTTTCAATCCAAAACCGCGCGACTTGGCGAAGTCCAGATCTATGTCTTTGGGTCCATCAATCCAATTGCTCCAATTAAAATCTAATATCATCCGATCGTCTTTCCCTTTGAATGAGAATGAGGCTTTCTTTGGGGAAGGTGCTGGTATTTCATCCTGGCCCATCATAACGCCACTTAAAAACAAAAAAGTTAAAGTGATTGCAATAGTCTTCATATTTTAAAATTTACTTAGCTATAAAATGCTAATTAATGATTGGTTTTGAATCAGTGGCCGGCTCTAACACCATTGCATGAGGTTTGTAAAACACAACAATAGTGCCCAATTTTGAATTGAATCCCATCACTGGAGCAGATATAATCATCTCTTGATCATCGGGGTTGGCTTTCGTTATCACAATCGAATTGGTATTCATAGCAGCCTTAATATTCTCATCCTTCATGATTGCTCCCTCCAACTTCTTATCTGTAGACACTTTAATCTCCATATCGGGCGTAATTAACATTACAGAGTTGAACTCATCCTGTTTCACGAATTGAGTGAGATAAGAATCAATTTGATCATAATTATCCTTCAGTAATTCTGTGCGCACCGACCACACAAAAGGCTGCATCACTGCATTTAAAAGTTTTTCAGTTCGGCTCGACAAAATGCTGGTAGCCGCGATTACCATTTCTTGCTTTTGCATGTCGTATTCACTTCTCAATTTTCGCTCCGATACGCTTTTCCACACATACATTGCACCAATTGCAAACACAAACAGAACTGCAATAATAATAGGTGTTCTATTTATTTTCTTCACTTTAGTTGATTCTTCCATCTTTCTTAACATTTAGTTGAAACAAATATCTCAAAATAAATAGGAACGAGTTGAAAATAAAGCAACTGATGATAACTATTGTGAATAAAGCAATTGGGCAATTTTACTCATTAGAGATGCTTTGAATTCAATGGTAGTCATTTTGAATTATTCGGCACGATATTTTCATTGGTAAGGTTAATAACCATAGAAAGGAGACCTTACCATGAAGAAAAACGCAAAAAAAAACAACAAATCGATTAGGCACATTAAAGAGCTGTTTGGATTAATTGGCCGCAAAAAGCAAAACGTAAAAACGCCCTTGATTGAATATATCCTGCTGGTTCCTTCTTTTGCGCTCTTCACATTGTACAACAACTGAAAAGTTGAATCCCCCAAAAAAAGGTCGCTTCGAGTTCGAAGCGACCTTTTTTTACGTTAAGTTGGTAACAGAGTCATCAATATACCCATTGCAATCATTAATAATGCATTGAGCCCGCTTTGGGAAATCAGAAATCTGTTCACCAGCATCAAGACAGGTGATATGTACATTTGGTTAGGTTTTGGAGTTGATTTAACGCAACATTTGCCTATGAGTTTCATCTTTTCTTAATAATTGGGCTTTAAATTTGCATTTACCCATAAGAGACGAATAATGGATTATTTACCTAACGGCTTGCAATCTGCTAACAAAACCCCAATAGATTGTTTACCAGTATGTTGCGACATTTACTCCAAGCCGCCCAAGTATATCTTGCTGTATATCAATGTATTAATAACCAAAAAAAATCTTTACCACAACACGCCTCACAGTACACCAAATTGACCTTGTTAAAAAATGGTTAATTATTAATTGGCCTGATTTAGTGGCTATTACGCATATCAACAGGTTTCTGTGAAAAATAACATTCAATAAATGTATGTTACAACATCAATATTTCGTTACTTAGTTGCTCAAGAATCTAATAAATATCAATCATATGAACCCCCTTTTCATGTCAACTGAATTAGCCTTAGATGGAATGAATTCAGAAAATGTAATCAACAAAGCAGCTGCAGTGATATCAGAGTACAAAAACAATCCTGCCTTTATTGAGTTTTGGCCTTTGGTTTCGCAGTTGGAAAAATTGCACCGTCAGGTAGACGGCACCAACAACAAAGAGTTGTTGTTTGAAATTAGTGACTTATTGTTTGAAATTCATCTTATTGAATTGTTCCAATCTGCTGACAAAAAATATCATCAGATAAAAAAAGAAGTTCAAAAGGCAGTGGCTTCTGGCGGACCCAACATTGCCATGTTAAAAAATCACATGAGCAAATTCACGAGAATTGAAAGTGATTATGTGCATGAAGTTGTATAAATTAATTGGTTAATTTAATCAAAAACCCTTCCCTTTCGGGAGGGGTTTTTTGTTGCTTATTTTTAAAAATCAAATTAGATTCGAAAATGACCCGTGTTTTGATTTTATGGAGTTGCTTTTGTTGGTTTAGCATAACCGCTATGGGGCAACCATTGACCACGTTGATAAATTACAGAGGTGCATTGGTTGTGTTCGAAAAAGGGGCATTCCGACAAATTGATCATTTAACTCCCGTAGCAATATATGAAGGTGGTAATTCACTGGCCTATGTGGCTCATGACAACTCATTGCAACTTTATTATAACCAAAAGACTTATGCGATAAATGATTCACCTCCAGATAGTATTTTCAATGGTGATTACTTGTTGAGTTACCTTTCATACAAGCAACTGAAAGTATTTGACACCAGAAAAGTGAAAACAATTTCAGGGTGGGTTAGCAAATTTTGGCCGACAGATAGTTTGGTGGCATTCGAGGACAACTATACGGGTAAACTAATGGTATATCAAAACCTTCGTCAAACTATATTGGAAGAATCAATTTTTGCGGGGGCGATAAAAAACCTACAAGTAGCTGTAAACATTATTGCCTACACCAATTCATCCAATCAACTAACCATATTTTACCACGATAGCATTTATCGACTCGACTTTGTATATGGCGACAACATATATGCAGCCGGGCAGAATACACTTGCCTATGTAAAAAGTGGCGAGCGATCATTTGAGTTATTTTACAAAGGCGCTACATACCAATTGGAAGCACTTGAACCTCGTACTTTTAAGGCCGGTCGCGACCTCGTAGCCTATGTAACCACAGCCGGAGAGTTTAAAGCATTTTGTAATGGAAGCATTTTTAAATTGAGTTCGTACGAACCCGCCAAGTTTGAAGTAAAAGACAGTGTTATATATTTCAGTGATGCGCAAAATTATTTTCACGTCTTCATGGGTGGACAAACTTATACCCTCGAAAATTTTGTGCCTGATATTATCAAAGCTTCATTCAGCACTGTAGCTTATCTGGATCAACAGGGCAGGTTGAAAGTATTCAGCAATGGTCTGAGTAAGATTGTTTCCTACGAACAGATAAAGAAGTTTGAGGTAACTAGAAACCTGGTGAAATATCACACCGGGTTGAATGATGTGAGCTTTTATTATTTGGGCAACAAAATTCCGTAATCACTACCAGGTATCTCCACCGGAAGGGGGAGGCCAGTCACCACATATCCTCCTCAATAGCACAATCTCACCAGTGTGATAAGCCATGTGCGAGGTCATGGATTGAAAGAGAGCAAAGGCCGAATTGAAATGACCATAAGTACGGTGAATGTCGAAATCGGGGTCGAGCAATTTTTCGCGCGCGAAGGCAAGTGAATTGGAGAAAATATTTATCTCTTCGTGCAGTTGGTGCTCAGTACATTCGCCCTGATGGTGCCATCCGAGTTGTGCGCTGGTGGCGGGGAGGATGGATTCATTTTTTAACATAGAAACAAACCGCTGTTGCCAGTAATTGAGATGCGACAATAACTGAATGATGGTGTGTGGGCTGCCGGGAGGGTGGGTATTTGCAATTCGTGCATTCAATGCTTCAATTGCAACAAGCGGATCGACATGCCCATTTTTGCCGTGCAATGCTTCGGCAAATAGATTTCTTAAATCGGTTTCAGTAATGCGTTTCAAGATAAAAAATAAGCCGGCTCAACACCGGCTATTTAGAATTACTATGCTGATTTTCTCCAATCAGGTGGATACACAGTGCGCGTGTACAACCTGGTGCGGGCCAGCGAGCGCAAGTATTGATGATTGCTCGGTGGGCCTTGTGCAGATCTGATTTGTTTAAGGTCAGAAACTAGTTTTTCTTGGGTTTCACTCTTAGGTGAAAAATACCCTTGGATAAATTCGTTGAATAACATGGCTTGGTTAGTTAGGATTCATTTATATGCACTTTTATTCAAAAGGTTTCACCAAACCCAAATCTAACAAATTATTTGATTACGAATTTTGATTCTGTTTCATCAACTTTTTCAACGCGTCTAATTCTACTTTGGCTTGATCAATTTTTGTCTGGTATTCGGCCTTCATTTGCTCCGCACCTTTACTGTGCCCAAAAAATCCAATGTTGTTCTCGAGCAGTTTTATTTCTTCGCTTAGTTTATCAATCTTGAACCTGATAGAGGACTTGTCTTTCCCCGTGAGCACACGATCATTTTCGCTTGGCCGTGAGTGGGTGGTGAATCCTCTCGGCTCAGTTGACCTTTCTCGGGGTGAGATATTCAGTGCATCATAACATTTATCAATTGCGCGCTTATATCTCTGATAAATTTTGTCTTTGGCTTTAATTGGCACACGGCCGGTTTCTACCCATTGTTTTTGAAAGGATTTCAATAATTCAATGTCATTGCTTTTATCTTCGCCAGCTGCAAAAGCTTCTATGGTTTCAATCAATTTTGTTTTGGTAATCAGATTTTCCTCATTGACTTTATCAAGTTCAACAAAATGGGCTGATCTGTTCTGGAAAAATAAATCGCAAGCTGCCCGGAATCTCTTCCAAAGTTTCTGAGAAAATCTTGGATGTACGCTGCCTACGTTTTTCCATTTTTCTTGCAGTTGTTTTAACTCATCGGCAGTAGATTTCCAATCGGTTGAATCCACCATGGACTCTGCTTGAACACACATATCGGTTTTCGATTGCCTGTTAGCATCTTGCTCTTTTTTGAGCACGGTGAAATAGTCTTTTTTGGCATTGAAGTGTACGTCACCAGCCGCACGAAAACGCTGCCAAATTGATTCATTCACTTCTTTGGGAGCCGGTCCTATTTTCCTCCATTGCTGCTGCAGTTCCAGTAGCTGGTCCGTAAGTTTTTGCCATTCACCCGGCTTTTCCGCTTTTTCAGTTCCCAACTGCTCGGCCTGTGCGCATAAGCCTTCCTTCTTCTCCAGATTCTCCTTCTGCAAAGAAATTAAACCATCAATATGTTCTCTTCGTTGGTCGAACAGTTTGTCGCCCACGCTCTTGAATCGATCCCAAATTTCTTCATTATTTTCTTTTGGCACCGGACCTATATCTTTCCATTGTTCTTGCAATAGTTTATAGGCATTCAATGATTTCTTAATGGATGATTCGATTAATAAATCTTCGGCCTGCCCGCACAATTCCATTTTGTGTTCAAGATTTTTTTTCTGATCCAGCTCTTGAAGTTCTTTGTGAATTTTGATGAGGTCATAAAATTTACCCACATAAAATCGATAATTTTGCCACAGATCTTCCGATTTGCCAAATGGAACCACTCCGACAGATCGCCATTTCATTTGCAACGCATGCACAGTATCAAAGGCTTTCAGTACATTTTGCTCATTCTGAATCACAACTTTTAATTCGTCAATTACACTTTGCTTGGCCATGAGATTTGACTCTCTTTCTTTCTCACGGTTTTTTCGCTGTTCGTTAAGTTTCGTTTTAAAAGTTGCGTACAATGTTTTAACAGAATCAAAAGCATTGTCGTCATTGAATTTAAACTCTTCAGGGTTGCCACCGTCATCCACAAAAATCTGAAACGCGTTTTCCTTTTCTTTTCTCAGGCCTTGTAGAAAGGCCCTGCGCACATTAAAGAATTTTTGCTTCGCGTGACCGGGATCAGTCTCATTGAGCAATTCGTTGAGTAGCACCAACATTTCCGCACGACTTAGATCTGCGTACGATTCTGCCGACTCTATATCATCTATTTCCTTGTCTTCGTTTTCGCCATCGTCATGTTCTGATTCATCAATGTCATCATCATGATCTGCCTCCTGTAGGGTGGTCTGTGACTCGGCCACACGATCATTCACACCCTCATCAGGTGCTTTAACTTCTTCTTGAACCGGTTGCTTTTGATCTTCCCCAGCATCCATTTCTTTTGGGGTTTCAACGTTTGCTTCTTCCGTCACTTTGTTTTCTTCTGAATTTTCCAAACTTTCCATCATTCTAAATAATACTTGTCCATTGCGGTATTGTTCCAAAAATAACCCTTAATTCCCTACTGTGAAACTTTTTTTTCAATATTCGCATAAGTGTTATATAACCTCTTGCTATTGAAGTGATACCCATTTGGGCATATTGGAAATAAAACTGATGGGTATATGATTAATAAAAAACGGTAATAAAGCCTTTATAATAAAATTTCTTTCCATTAATCATGGATCCTTCGGCTGTGTATACATACACACCGGTAGGTATTTTATTTGATTTGTACACTCCATCCCAGCCTGTTTCGGTGATATAACTCAAGTTGTCGGTTTCCAATATCATTTGACCTCTTCGGCTGAATACACGAAACAGTATGTTTTTGATGGCGATACCCTTAATCAGAAAAAAATCATTAATTCCGTCATCATTAGGAGTAAATGAATTGGGGATATTGATAACTGGAGCATGGTCTACAAATAAAGTTTGGATGAGTGAATCAACACATCCCAACGAATCGGTGATGACCAATAACACAGTGACAGAATCTGCTTCCGGATATGTGGAAAGGCTATTGGGCGTATTGGCAAATTGGCCATTGCCAAAATCCCACCAATAGTTGTTGGCAGTGGTACCCGTGTAATAAAAATACACTGGTACAGAGGCATAAATAACATTTGGCTCATATGAGAAAGCAGCCTGAGGAGCCGAAATCAGATTGCTGATGGTATGCACAAGTGTATCGGTGGCACAGGCACCATCAGTGAAAGCGGTTACTGTGTATGTGCCAGGTATTGTATATAAGTGAGTAGGGTTCTGTAGAGTCGAATTATTGTTTGCACCGGAAGCAGGATCGCCAAAGTCCCACAGCCAACTCACCCCACCTGGATAGGAAGTGATGCCCGTAAATGCATTAGCGTTACCTATGCATACCATATCCCATGTAATACTATTAATAGCCCTTTCCTCTTCAATTATTACCGTAATGCTATCAGTGCAGTTGGTGCTGTCTGTCACAGTTACAATATAATTGCCTGCCGCTAGCCCTGTGGCTATATTTCCGGTTTGAATTGGCGTTGTATTCCATGTGACCACGCGCGGTGGCGTGCCCAATGAATCGCTTACCACCGCCACGGCATCTGCGCCTCCACACGATGCTTTTGTTTGGCTGAGAAGATCCAAAACTACCTTGGGGATTGAATTCACCTTTACATTAAGAAAACTAATGCAGCCATTCACATCAGTAATCAAAACATTGTATATGCCCTCATTCAAACCGGTGGCTGTAGCGCCATTTTGCATCGGGTTGGAGTCCCACACAAAAGAAAAAGGAGGTTGCCCTGTATTGACTGTTGCCGTTACGCTTCCATTGGCAAGGCCACAGGTTGCATCTTTCACTTGCGAGATAAAAGCCTCAGGCCCGTCAATGTTGCTTATATAGGCGGAGGTAGTACCGGTGCACCCGTTGACATCGGTCACCGTTACCACATAAACACCTGCCATCAGATTGAAAGCGGTATCATTAGTTTGTCCGGGAGTGGTATTCCATAAATACGTGTAGGGGCTCACCCCTCCACCCACGCTGGTCACGTAAGCCATACCATCATCTTGAAGACAATTGGCAGCTTCACTCATAGTGCTAACCTGAAGGGGCGGTGGTCCATTAATGGTAAATCCAACAGAATCACTGCACCCTACATTATCGGTAATTTTTACCCAATAATTGCCGGGAGGCAATCCTGTAACGAGGGAATCACCTGTGGGCGCGCCATTGGACCAATAATATGAAACCGGGAGCGCAGCATTGCTTATTGATGCGGTGGCGCTCCCTGCCAGTGGGTTAGCGCACGTGGCATTGGTAGTAGTAACGATCACCGAAGGTCCGCCTATTCCTACAGTCACAGTGCCTTGATTGGTACATCCCACAGCATCGGTTACAGTAACCGAATAGCTACCAGGGGCAAGATTGATAATAGTAGGTGTAATTTGGGCCGGAGTGGTAGACCACAGGTAAGTGAAAGGAGCGGTGCCGGTAGCATTTACAGAAGCCGTGCCTGTATTCTGCATACCACAACCCACATCGGACGAGCCCATTACTATTTGAGGTCGTCCACTTTCCTGAATATTAACAGAAATGGAAGCAGTACATCCATCGGCTCCTGTCACTGTAACCGTATATGTTCCAGCTACAAGCATGGTCGCGTTAGCAATAGTTTGGGCGGGCGTGGTGGACCACAGGTAATTAAATGGTGGCGTACCGCCAGTGGCAATTACCTGTGCCGTTCCATTGTTCACGCTATCACAGGTGGCATCAGTGCTGGTGGTTGTTAATATTTGTTTGCCGTCTTCTACTATGGTCACGTTCACAGTATTAGTACAACCATTAGCATCGTATATCCGCAGACGATAAGTGCCCGGAGGAAGGTTGGTGGCGGTAGCAGTTGTTTGAATGGGGGTAGAATTCCAAGAATAGGTGTAAGGAGGTAAGCCTCCTACACCGGCACCGGTGGCTGTACCATTGTTCATATTGCAAGCTGCATTGGTAAAGCCAGTGATGGTAGCTGTGGGCCTAGCATACAGCACATTGAAATTTATTTGGTTGCCTGCATTCATTTGGTTACCACAAAAATCATTGACGGTATTACCATCATTTCCAACTTGTGAATGGATGGTGTAAGTTCCTGCTACACTGATGGGTGCTGAGAACACCAGTCTGAATTTGCGCGTAAGTGTACTGGTCGCACAACTTATACCCTGCGCACTGATTACAGAAACAGCACTGGGGCCGGTGACATAAAAATCGCTTCCGTTGGCAGCGATAGAAGAACAAAGTGCATCTTCTGACAATACAATCGTCACTCTATCAGGACTACAATTGGCAATATTCTGGACCGAGTCCATGGTGGGTGTATCGGTTTCATCAATGGTGGCTGTGCCACCAAAAGTGAGCGTATAGCCTGTGCTGGTGGCTGTAAAATTATTAACAACCATGGCAAAAGTTTCGCCTGCCAGCACATTGAGCGGTGCACATTGATTAGGGCCATTGGCCGCAGCACTCGTTTGTGTAGCACCTGCAGACAATCCTGTTGGACCTGGTGTAGATGAAAAATTGCAACTCACTTCGGGGGCTGCGCCTGTAGGTATATCACCACAAAATTTGCCGGTGAGATTATAAATTGCAAAGTCGTAATCGTCAAGTGCGTTGACCGGATTGATCTGAAACACGATAGTGCCAGGGGAAATTATTTTAAACAAATACCACGAAGAGTTCGACTCTCCAGTTTGTATGCATGACGTGCTGCCGGGATACATGAGCTCCTGAACACTGCCATATCCGGAATAAGAATTGGTTTGTGTGTAGGTTGTGGTGCAAACGGTAGTAGCTGTGAAACAGTCCTGAGGTGTACTTTGTCCCTGCACTTGGGCAATCACCGCCCAAAAGTAAAATAGGGTGAGTAAATATAATTTATATGTAATTCTCCTTTTCAATTTTTTTCTCTCGTTCGCCAATCCGTTACCAAGAAATTTGCCCCATTTCAATTGAGCCAAAACACTAATTCAAACCACACCGAAACTTCGGTTACGACAGAAATTCGATTTTGTTTCTGCCTCGTATTCGGATATTGCTTTTAATAGTTGGGATGTAAACACAAACCGCATTGGATGATGTAGATTACAGCGATGAATGCAACACTAAATTAGTACAATGAATGGGGCTAAACAAGGGTATTTTTACGGGTTAAAGGCGCTTTTTTCTTTATTACAAACAAAAAGCACCATATTAAATGGTGCTTTTTGGTTTCTTTTGTGGGCCCACCTGGGCTCGAACCAGGGACCAACTGATTATGAGTCAGCTACTCTAACCAACTGAGCTATGGGCCCCATTAAAGAGAGGTGCGAAATTATATATTTACGGCACATTATCAAAACCTGTTTGAATATTGAAAAACTTAAAAAATATTATCCTCGATTTAGGGGGTGTAATACTCAATATTGACTATAAACTGACAGCGCAGGCATTTGTGCAGTTGGGGGTAAAACAATTTGATAGCTTATACTCCAAACAAAAACAGGCAGGCTTGTTTGATGATTTTGAGTGTGGTCACATTTCCGCCCATGAATTTAGGAACAGGATTAATCATGAAACTGGACTTAATTTGACATCAGAAGAGATTGATGATGCGTGGAATGCGATGCTTTTGGATTTGCCTGCCTCGCGAATAGATTTTCTGGAGGGACTGAAGAAAAATTTCAAGCTCATATTGTTGAGTAACACCAACGAAATCCACTTCAAGGCCTTTTCAAAAATCATTAGTCAAAACTATCGTGACGATTTATTCGACTCGCTATTTGATGCCATATATTATTCACATGAAATAGGCATGCGCAAACCTCACGCTGAGGTTTTCAAGAGGATTGTTGATCAAAATAATCTAATTCCGGAAGAAACGCTTTTCATTGATGATACCGAGAGCCACCTGAAAGGTGCAGCGGCCAACCATATTCACACATTGCACTTGAAACCCGGTGATGAATTGACTGACCTTTTGGCAAAAGCCATCACGGTTTAATTTTTTTCGGAATTTCCTGACAGAGTTCCACTAACACTCCGTTGGTTGATTTGGGGTGCAAAAAACAAATCAATTTATTGTCGGCACCTTGGCGCGGCTCCTCATCCAACAACACAAAGCCTTCCGCTTTTAATCTGATCATTTCAGCTTTTATATCATCAACCGAAAAAGCTATGTGATGAATACCTTCGCCTCGCTTGTCAATAAACTTACTGATTGCATCGCCTCCCGCACCGGCTAACAACTCGAGTTTAGATTCTCCTTCAAAGAAAAATGATGTTGTTACATTTTCACTGGTTACTGATTCTTGCTTGAAAGGCAATTGTCCCAGCAATCTTCGAAACAAATCATTCGACTCCTCTAAGTTTTTTACGGCAATACCGATGTGTTCAATTTTCATGATACAGTTACCGGGTTATTTTTTAAACGACTCTGCTTTGTTTGAATAACCCATATGATATTCCCCTTTTTCGAGCGATGAAATATCAACCTCGTTGCTTTCGCCTTCAAGCAAAAGATTTCCTGCGCTGTCGTAAATCTCGTATTGAGTTGCTTCAGAAAAAGTGATCGAAGCCGATTTGTTTACGGTATATGTTACTTCTGCAGAAGTGGATCGTACCTTAAAATCATCCGACCAATTTTCAATGCCCTTACCATCTGACTGGTAGAGCCTGAATATATTATAGCCCGGATTGAGCTTCACCTCATACTTATAAGTATTTGTATCGGGTAAGCCATTGCCCATGAGCTCGCCCACAGTTACCCACCTATCCCACTTACTCACCTGCACTTTGTATGCCAACGGCCCGTTCTCACCCACAGTCATCCAATTCACAGAACTTTTATCCGCTTTCAAATAAATATAGGTAGCAGTAGGCGAAGGTCTCAACACCTCTGCATTCACCGCTTCGGGCTTGCAATCGTTGTATGTGATGGAGACAGAAACTTTGTCACCAATGTTCAATCCCACTGCACTAAAATCTATTTCAAAGGCTGCAGCAGAAAATATTTTACCCACAGATTTCCCATTGACTGTGGCGGACACCGCACAAAATTTATCTGGTGTGCCGGCTGTATTTTTAAAGTAAAGATTCTTGCCGTAGTAGACCCCTTCCATCTTTAATTCTCCAGCCATGCTGGTGGCACAATATACCAATGCAGCCATGCAAATCAGTATTCTATTCATAATCATCGAATTTGGTTTAATTTACAAGATTAATTCTTTGCTCGCTATAAATTAGGTCTCAATTTAATAAATCAATTTAATCTACCATGTAAAGCCAATTGAAATTTATAATAGTCAGGGATTTTTTCTTACTTTTCGAAAACACTTACACCACTATATGCATACGATATTATTACCCACCGATTTTTCTGACAACGCATACAATGCGTTAAAATATGCAATTGGATTTTCCCAAATGTATGGTTCACAATTGGTAATCTTTAATTCTTTTGAAGTGCCCCATAGCCATGCAGGCATGCTGATGTCAATTAAAGATGTAATGCGGAAAGATTCAGAAGACGGCTTGAAAAGCCTGGAAGCCCAAGTAAAAAAAGATGGCTTGGAAAAAAACACTGTCCTTCATTTTGAATCGCGCCATGGTGCGTTGGTAAATGTAATCAATGACTTAGCTTCAGACTTCAATGCGGAACTGATAGTGATGGGTACCAAAGGTGCAAGTGGTATTGAAGAAGTACTGATTGGAAGCAACACCACGGATGTGATAAAAAACGTGAAATTCCCTGTTGTGGCAGTTCCCGAGCATGCTCGTTTTAACAAATTAAACAAAGTTGTATTTGCGGCTGATTACAAGCAGATGCAAAATTACGAGGTGTTGAATCCGTTGAAAATGCTGATTGCAAAAACCAATGCCAAACTTGAAGTTGTAAACGTTACTAAATTGGCTGACGATGATGCTTCCACTGTGACAGAAAAAGATAAATTGAATAAATATTTTGATCCTGTTGAACACAACTTTACGCATGTTCAAAATAGCGACATTGTGAAAGGCATTCAATCTCACATACAAGATTCAGATACCGATATGCTGTCTATGATTATGCGAAAGCACAATTTGTTTGAAGCACTTTTTATGCCCAGCATCACCCAAAAAATCGCGCTCCACTCCTCTATCCCATTGATGGTGTTGCACGCTTAGGCTTGCGTATCTGACGCGCCATCCTCCCGCTTTACTTCGGGTTTATATATATAATTGACGTTCACTCCTTTGTTCGGATCCTCATCCGGGTGATTCCAATATTCATCTTCGTCATCCAAATCTTCGTCATCCCATTGATACTCCTTGCGCTGCGGCCCTTCTTTTCTGAATGCCAACGCGCACACCACGCCTGCCAACGCACCAAAAATGTGCCCTTCAAATGAAACACTTTGATCGACCGGTAACAACCCCCAAACCACACCACCATAGAGAAAAGCGATGAGCATACTGATGGCGAGTAACCTATTATGCCTGCGCAACACCCCACTGAGGAACAGGAAAAACACCAACCCGTAAACTAATGTACTGGCACCAATGTGGTACGCTTCGCGCCCGGCTAACCACAACCAAAATCCGCTCATAAAAAATATAATAGCAATCACCCTGCGTGCTATCACACCATAAAAATAAATCAGCACCGAGCCCAGTATGAACAGCGGAATAATATTGGAAAACAAGTGCGCAAAATCTTTGTGAATGAATGGCGATAAAAGAATACCCCGCAACCCGGTCAGTGTTCGTGGCAATACTCCATACGTGACGAAACTCACGTGTATAGTTTCCTCCAATATTTTACTCAAACACATCAGCAACACCACCACAGCAGGTGCCACCATGCTGTAAATAATTTTACGCGTGTCTTGTTTCTTTAATTCACTCATGAGAGCTGGGGCTGGAGCAATACAGTTTTAAAATAGAATGTTGTACACACAATATATACATTTGTACTCTCTGAAATTTTAAGCAGGGCTACTTTAAATTGACTACACCTATTCATATCACACAACGTCATTTGTTCACAGGGCATACGGGTTCGCTGTATGCTTTGTTGCAAAATGATGCACAAGACAAGGTGCTGTCGGCCGGTAGCGATGGCATGGTGGCCGAATGGGATTTGCGCGCGGGTGGCGATGGAGTGCCTGTGGCGCGCGTGGGCCATGCAGTTTATGCGTTGGCTTATTCAGCAGCACAAAATTTACTTTTCTGTGGTACCTCGGAGGGGGCTATTCATGTGCTCGACAACAAAGGCAAACAAGAGGTACGGAATTTAAAATATCATGAAGGTCCTGTGTTTGATATCATGATTTCAGAAAATCAAAATATGATATTCAGTGTGGATGGCACCGGAAATTTTTGTGTGACCTCGCTGCTCGATTTTACATTGCTTCATAAAGTGAAAACAGTACCTCAAAAACTGCGAGCCCTTGCGTGCGATCGTCACGAACAACATGTAGCGGTGGGCTGCGGCAACGGCACGGTACAAATTTTTGATGCCGATTCGAGCAAGGCTATCACAACTATAAGTAGCCACCGCGAGGGCTTTTCGGCCAATGCAGTATGCTTCCATCCTACTGAGGACTTGCTACTCACTGGCTCGCGCGATGCCCACCTTCATGTGCACGATGTAAAAAATAATTATACATTGATTACAGCTATTCCTGCACACAACTATGCCATCTACAGCATCGTTTTTTCGCCTGACGGAAATTTATTTGCCACCGCAAGCCGAGACAAAAGCATAAAAATATGGGATACACAAAACTTAGAAGTGCTCGCCAAAATAGATTTAGCAAACCACAGCGGACACAAAAATTCGGTGAACAAATTATTGTGGTCAGCACATAACAAATACTTGGTTTCAACCGGAGATGACCGCGCTGTAATGGTTTGGGAGATTCGTTAGGCTACTTTACAATTTTCATTTCATCGACTAAATAACCGGCACCGGCAAACTTGTCGACAACAAAAAGTATGTATCGGATATCGACAGAGATGTTTCGCACCTGCGATATATCATAGTTGACATCGCTCATGGTTCCTTCCCAGTTGCGGTCAAAGTTGATTCCGATTAAATTGCCGTTGGCATTTAATATCGGACTGCCAGAGTTGCCCCCGGTCGTGTGATTACTCGCCAAAAAACAAACACGCAATTCGCCATTGGCTCCGTACTTCCCATAGTCCTTATTTGCATGCAGTTCTTTCAATTTTTGTGGCACCTGATAATCATCCATCTTGTAATTTCCCTTCTCTATAATGCCTTCCAACGTGGAGTAATAAATATACTGCGCTCCATCATATGGGAAATAACCTTCTACCTTGCCATAGGCTACACGCAGCGTAGAGTTGGCATCGGGATAGAAAGCTTTTTGCGGGGCCATTTCTGCCTGAGCTTTTACATAAATTCTGCTGAGGCTGTCCAATTGATCGTTGTATGCGCGAAACACCGGTGACACATCAGCCCTATATTCGTTCACCAAATCGGTCATGAGTTGGTAGGCTGGATCTTTCTTGATTTTTCCGGCTGAAGATGCTTTATACTTAGAAAGAAATGCCGTGAGCTTTTGCTGATTGGCAAACATTGATATTTTAAAAACATAGTCCGATATTTTTTGATAATCTCCGCCAAACTTTGCCACCAGTTGGGCCGTGCGCGCAGGAATAAATTCTTTTGAAACTCCTTCCACGTATGCCTTCAGCAGCTGCGGAAAAACTTGCTCATCAATGGGCTGATAATAGTCTTTGAAAAAACCATCGGTGCCTCTTATCAAATTGTCAGCTTTCTTTTTCAACTCTTCCTGCTTCACATCTTTCTGCTCCGCACTTTCCACCAAATCGCGGAAGGCCCACGCAAACACCAGCAATTCTATACCAAAAATGGCTTCGTTGATATAATCATTGGCAGTCTGATACACCGCCAACTCTTTGTAAATTTTCGTGTAGGCATCGAGCAGTTTATCATATCCCTTTGCACTATTCTCCGGCTTTGCGGC
>JBBKVM010000127.1:0-63408 GCA_037968415.1 Bacteroidia bacterium
CCACCGCTTGCAGTGATAGTAGCAGAACCCTGACCCAAGCATATTGCTGGGTTAGCAGGAGCGATGCTGCAAGTAGGCCCAGGCAAATTAGTCACAGAAACAGTGTCTGAATCGAAGCAGCCCTGGTTAACAGAAGCTTTTACAACATAGGAGCCGGTGGCGGTAACTGATATATTCTGGGTAGTACCAACTACCGTTGTGGCAGGCAAAGGCCCGATCCATTCATAATCAATGGGCCCACCGGTGGTAGAAACCGCATTGGAAGTTAGGTTAGCAGTTCCACCTGGGCAAATAGCATCGCCTTGAGCAGTAACTTGAATGGTAGTGAAATTACCGAAACGGTATGGACCGGCAAAGTCTTTTAACTCGGCAGTGAACGATCCTGAAGAACGAGTTTTGATAAGAAGTGTTCCCAATAGATTCACACATGCGTTTCCGCTGTTGATGGGAATATCCAGTCCTAATGCAGAGAAGTTGATACCGATTTCAGAATTCTGAAGTGTGAGAATGTTACTTTGAAAAGTAGATTGAGGGCCTTCTAAGCTACCCCATGGAGTACCTAAGGTGGGTCCAGAAGTGTTCACTCGGCCATAGAATGCAGGCGCTGCGAGAGGATTTTTTGGAGCTATTTCAGCATATCCAAAGGGTCCTGAAGCTACTCCTTGATCAAACACACCGGTAAAAATAAATGGTCCATTGGAAAGTGCATTAAATTGTGCAAAGCCTGCTGCTATGGACGCTGCATTTCCTTGAGACGGGAAATATAGATCCAGTGGATTAACCCACACACGGATAGAAACAGCAGGTTGGGTTCCGCCATTCAGGAAGTCAACAGAAACCAGCATATCTCCGGGTGCAAAAGTAGAACCCGGACCAGAAAATGGTGTGACAGGAGCTCCGGGAGGTAAGTGTTTACCAGCAGTGTGGCCTGAATCAGGGCCGAAGACACTGAAGCCAGTAAGTGCTGAATACTCCAAAGGAGCCCTGAACACTTCAAAGTCGGTGTGTGAATCGCCATCGGCAGACATGGTGGTTGCAAAGGCATAACCCCACAAATCACCGGGAAATCCGATGGCAGGGATTGCGGTGGATGGATCCAAACGCACGTGTCCGCCTACGTCCACCAGGTCATTTTTCTGAGGGGAACCTGCCACACCAGCTACCCAAGTTTTAGGGTTGTCACTGTTTTTATCTTGTGTGGCCGTAAATACTGTAGAGTCTTTTGCATTGCTGATGGAGTTGTTGTCTCTGGCAGCCACAGCGTCCAGCATGATATATCCATTTACAGGTTGTCCGAAAGCATATTCCATCCTGGTTTCATAGGCTCTGTTTCTGTCAACAACCGAAGCGCCACCTTGAATAATGGCACGGAAAGCGGCAGCAGAGATTGGTGGAGTAGCTTTGGTCCCATCAATACTGATGATGCCTACACCTGTACCAGCGGTGGCATCCTGAAACCAGTCGTCAGAAGCCGCAATGGCTGCTGCGTTAGGTGCGGGAGGTTGGTTGGCAGGAGGGTTGATGGCTGGAAATTCAAATTTCCTTGCGTACAGGTCTGATTCAACTCCGAAATTGCCTGCGATGGCTGATGATCCCACCAGCTGGGCAAATGAAGTTTGTAAACCTGTGAGTAGTAAAACAGCTAAAATAACAAGCCATCTGTTTGTGGCTGTCATCATTTTTTTTGACCCGGGGTTGGCCGACTTGCTGTAGAGTGGGCTTACCGGGTGGGCCGTGGTGCTGTTGAAAATACAACACGCATTACCCGTTTCATGGTAAATGGTTTTCATCTAAAATCTTGTTTAAACTGTGAAAATGATTTGGTTTCGAAAAAAAACTTTTTTCAGAATACATATCACAAAGCTACATTAGACATTGGCCGTATAAAAAATGAAAAACACGAAGTTTTGGTAAACTTTGTTTGTTTATTGGCGAATAAAAATCATCTTTTTGATGCTAATAGAAAGCACCAATCGGATATAAATCAACCCTCAGCGGGAATGATGACATAGGTAAAGAAACAATCGAATTCTAATTTGCAAAATATTGATTACCAGGCATCAAAAATCAGGATTCATAATTTAATTATCCCGACTTGCTTTGTCAAAAAAGAAGATTTTAAGTCTTCTAATATAAAGTTGGCGATTGGTGTGAGCAATTTTTCGCAAACCTATAATGGGAGCGAGATTAGAACAATAATAAGGCAACTATTTAAAATTGATTTGAATTTATGGCCAACAGGCTACAATTTTGGGTGAATGGTTTGGAATGTAGGGTAAACACATTAAAATGAAATTAAAAAAACAGGTGTTTTTACCTATCGTTCTGAACCTGCCAATTCATTTTTAATCCCTAAAGCTACTTTGGCAGTCACTTTATTGGGCAACAATCAAGTAATAATTTTTCTTACCCTTCTGGATGATAATGTATTTGCTGTTGATCAACGATTGTGAATCCACCACAAAAGATTCTTGTTCCACTTTTTCTTTATTCACAGAAATGCCTCCGCCCTGGATTAGTTTGCGGGCTTCTCCACGAGACAACAATACTTTAGTTTTATCGACCAGCAAATCAATAATGTTAACACCTGCGCTCAAATCCGATGCGTCTATATCAAAACTCGGAACCCCATCAAACACTGATAAAAAATCGCCCTCGCTCAAATTGGCCAGCGACTCGCGTGTGCCCTGCCCAAACAAGATTCCCGATGATTCCACAGCCGTTTCAAAATCTTGCTCACTGTGTACCATGCAGGTAACCTCGCGCGCCAACGCCTTTTGCATCACGCGCACATGTGGCGCCTCAGCATGGTCCACTTCCAATTTTTCAATTGTTTTCTTATCCAACAAAGTGAAAATTCTCAAATATTTAGACGCATCGTCATCAGATACATTCAACCAAAACTGGTAAAACTGGTAAGGCGAAGTTTTATCCGGATCCAGCCAAACCGTGCCCGACTCAGTTTTTCCAAACTTTCCACCATCTGCTTTGGTAACCAATGGCGTAGTTACTGCAAAGGCTTCGCCTCCTGCCATTCTCCTTATTAGTTCGGTGCCCGAAACAATGTTGCCCCACTGGTCTGACCCGCCCAACTGCAATTTGCAATTGTGATTGCTATATAAATAATAGAAATCGTAGCCTTGTATCAACTGGTACGAAAACTCAGTAAACGAAATTCCATTCTCCAGTCGGTTTTGAACACTGTCTTTGCTCAGCATATAACTCACAGTAATATGCTTTCCTGTTTCGCGCAAGAAATCGAGCAAGCGAATATTCTTAAACCAATCGTAGTTGTTTACTATCTCTGCAGCATTCTTGCCGCAATCAAAATCCAGAAATTTTTCAAGTTGTTTCTTTTGGCCGTTGAGAAACTTCTGCAGCACATCTTCCGTCAATAATTTTCGTTCTTCCGATTTTCCTGACGGATCGCCAATCATACCTGTTGCCCCGCCCACTAGCGCCAGCGGCTTATGGCCGGCCAACTGCAAATGTTTGAGCAGCATGATCTGTACTAAACTGCCTATGTGCAATGAATCTGCTGTGGGATCAAAACCGATATACCCCACCACCATTTCTTTCGATAGCAATTCTTCGGTGCCCGGCATCATGTCATGAATCATGCCCCTCCAGCGCAATTCTTCAATAAAATTCATCGATTTTTGGATTTGAAGCAAAGATAGAAAATTAGCCATCTCACTTATTTGTGTATAGGTTTAACTTTAATTAACCAACTTAGCGGTAGAATGAGCTCCACTCCCAAAATATTAGTAACAGGTGCCACAGGTTTGGTGGGCTCATGCCTATTATTTGATCTTGTGAGACGTGGCCATTGGGTGCGCGCTACCAAAAGGTCGGATAGTTCTTTGGCTTTGGTGAAAAGATATTTTAAAGATTCGGAAAAGTTACTCGATGAAAAAGTAGAGTGGGTGGTTGCAGATGTGCTTGATATTGACGAGGTGGCCGATGCCATGGTGGGGATACATGAGGTTTACCACTGCGCGGCCATGGTGATGTTTGATCCGCGAAAGAAAAAGAAAATCATTGAGACCAACGCACAAGGCACTGCCAATGTGGTGAACATGGCGTTGGCGCAAGGCGTAAAAAAGTTTTGTCACTTTAGCTCGGTGGCAGCCTTGGGCAAAGGTCGCGGGCATCAGCAAATAGATGAAGACTCAGTGCTGGATAAGCATCGCGACTACCATCATTATGGACTTAGTAAGCACCGAGCTGAGCGTGAGGTGTGGCGTGGCATGGCCGAAGGGTTAGAAGTAATAGTGATGAACCCTGCCGTGATTGTGGGGCCTGGCGATTGGAAATATGACAGCAGCTACATTGTAACCATGGTGGATCGCGGACTCAAATTTTATACACCGGGTAGAATATCGGTAGTTGATGTACGCGATGTAACGGATGCTGCGATTAACCTGATGGAAAGCGAAACAAAGGGTGAGCAATTTATTGCATCGGCAGAGAACATACCTTACAAAAAATTCTTGGGTTTGATCGCTACCAATCTGAAAACGCAGCAACCCTCGGTCAAGGTTTCCCCATTGGTTGTGAATACGGCTTGGCGCTTGGCGATGGCATTTTCATGGCTATCGGGCAGAAGCAACCCACTCACACGCGAACCGGCTGAAGCTACATACAGTCATACAAGTTACTCTGGAGCAAAGCTGAAGAGCTGGCGGGGCAAGGAATATATTTCTGCCCAACAGATGATAAATGATTGTTGCGATTTATACCGGAAAGAAAAAAAAGAATACTAAGGACTCGAAGGAGCATTTTCGCGTGCACTCAATTCGCTCAACACCCTTTCATATATTTCGTCCATCTTTTTTGAAGAGCGAACATAATACGAATAACTGGAATCATACCTCACCGCATTTACACCATGTTTTTTTAACACATCCAAATAGTATTGGTTGAAATCAATCTCTACTGAATCAATCATTGATGGGTAATTCCCCATCGCTTCTACAATGTGTATGTCGGCCAGTATCAATGCCATCGAATCAACCGGGATGAGCCCCTTAGGCTCTGAATCTCCATTGCGCCCACAACCTGCAAGAATCCCACTTAATAGTAAAATCAATAAGTATTTCATGATGCGGAAAATAGCATGCGCTCTCCTTTGACAGCATCAATTACATTGCCGTTTTCATATACAAGGTTTCCGTTCACAAAAGTGTGTGTGACTTGCGATTGGAATTGTGTGCCTTCAAATGGCGACCACCTGCACTTGTACAACAGGTTTTCCTTTGATACTTTCCAGGGTTTGTTTTCGTCTACCAATACCAGGTCTGCGCGATAGCCTTCGCGCACATATCCCCTGTCGCGCACGCGAAATAATTTTGCCGGTGCATGACACATTTTCTCAACGATGGTTTCTAAGTCGAATTTTTTTTGCCGCACCAATTCTAACATCGCCACCAGGTTGTGTTGCACCAACGGCCCACCTGAAGGCGCTTTGAAATACGAGCTGTTTTTTTCTTCCAATGTATGTGGAGCATGATCTGTAGCGATCACATCAATATGTCCGCTGTTCACTGCCGCAATAATTGCTTCTCTGTCCGTTGCAGTTTTCACAGCAGGGTTCCATTTTATCAATGTGCCTTTTGACTCGTAATCTGCATCCGTGAACCACAAGTGGTGCGTGCAGGCCTCGGCAGTGATGCGTTTTTTCTCAACAGGCAAACTGTTATCAAACAACTCGATTTCGCGGGCGGTGGAAATGTGAAGCACATGCAAGCGTGTGTTATGCTTGCGCGCTAGGGCCACCGCACGCGATGACGACCTGTAGCAGGCATCCGCATTACGAATCATCGGATGATATTTCATCGGCACATCTTCCCCAAAACGCTCCTTGAATGCAATGGTATTTCTTCTAATGGTCTCTTCGTCTTCGCAATGCGATGCGATCAACATGGGGCACGAGGAAAAAAGTTTTTCCAAAGCTGTTTCTGAGTCCACCAACATATTGCCTGTGGAAGAACCCATAAATACTTTCACTCCACAAACGTTGCTGGCTTCGGTGCGCAAAACTTCATCAATGTTGTCATTGGAAGCACCCATGTAGAATGAAAAATTTGCCACCGCGGTTTTTGCTGCGATATCATATTTCTGTTGCAATAATTCTTGGTTGAGGGTGTTGGGAACTGTGTTGGGCATTTCCATAAAAGAAGTAATGCCGCCTGCCACAGCCGCGCGCGATTCACTTCCTATGTCAGCTTTGTGCGTGAGCCCCGGTTCACGAAAGTGCACCTGGTCATCAATCACACCTGGCAACAATATTTTGCCTTCGGCATTTATTTCTTCGGCTTTGGTACCTGCCGGTATTTTACCAACTGACTCAATGATACCATCTTTAATAAACACATCGCCCTCGTTGATTTTTCCTTCGTTCACTATGCGGGCACCGTATATGGCGTAATTTTTCATTTTTGTTTGGGTCAGTTTTTTTTAGGAATGTGATTATTACCATACGACTTAAACCAACTTTTAATTTTCATATTCAAAACGCCCAGCACAGCTTCCTTAAATATGCCACTGCTCATTTTTGATAACCCTTCCGTACGGTCTGTGAATATGATGGGCACTTCCAGTATTTTAAATCCAAGTTTGTAAGCAGCGTATTTCATCTCTATTTGAAACGCATATCCTTGAAATTTAATTTTTTCAAGTTTGATGGATTCCAATACATGTCTTTTGTAGCACTTGAATCCCGCTGTGGTATCGCGAATGCTCATGCCGGTGACCATGCGCACATAGGCCGAAGCATAATACGACATTATCACCCTTCCAATTGGCCAGTTGACAACAGTGATGCCTTTGATGTATCGAGAACCAATCGCAACATCGGCACCGTGCAATGCGCAGGCTTCATATAATCTGATAAGGTCTTCGGGGTTGTGCGAAAAATCGGCATCCATCTCAAAAATATAATCGTAATGCCGCGCCAATGCCCACCTGAATCCGTGTATATAGGCAGTGCCCAAGCCTAGCTTGCCTTTGCGCTGTTCTAAATTTAATCGATCGGGAAACTCCAGATGCAGTTTTTGCACTATGCCGGCAGTGCCGTCTTGTGAGTTGTCATCAATCACTACCACATCAAATTCTTTATCCTGGTCAAAAACCTTTCGGATAATTTTTTCAATGTTTTCTTTTTCGTTGTATGTAGGGATGATTACAATGCTATCGCTCACGGTGGTGATTTTATGGCACAAATGTAAAGTTAATCCGCAAAGGTTGGTGCTGGCAGTTTAAATTTGGAGGCGCCTGCAATAGTTTATCTGCCCCAAATGGTAATTGAAGTGAGCCACCAATGTGACCAACACAAAGTGTATGCTCTTGTCTTTGCCAAATGTTTCGGTGGGATATGTTGTTTCGAGAATCGAATCATCCAATCCAGACATTGTTTTCTTTACAGCTTCGAGGGCGATCTCAACTTCCATCAATAGTTCATTGAGGGGCACATTTCTGCGACCAAACTCTTCTTCCCGTTTGCGCACGTAGCCACTGTTGCCCAACAACGCGCCAATAAAGTGTTGCAGGTTACCGCACAAATGAAGACAAAGTGTGCCTGCTGAATTTTTTATTTCACCCGAAACTTTCCAAATGGATGCTTCATCCTTGAATGTTTTCATTTCGGAGCGCAATGTTTCTATATGGTCGATCATTTGATCGCGCAGTTCGTGTATGATCATAAGTTTTACAGTTTACAATGCTCCTAGTTTTATTTCTTCAACTACCGAGGGGTCAAGTAGGGTGGACGTATCGCCCAAATTAGCCATATCGCCTTCCGCAATTTTTCTGAGTATTCTCCGCATTATTTTTCCTGAACGGGTTTTAGGAAGGCCACTCACTATTTGAATTTTATCGGGCTTTGCAATGGGGCCAATGATGGCAGTTACTTTTGCCAATACTGCTTTACGAAAGGCATCAGGGTCGTCTGGTTTTTTTTCACAAATGATGTAAGCATATATTCCCTGCCCTTTTATTTCATGCGGATAACCAACCACGGCAGTTTCAATTACATCGGGGTGCTCATCAATAGCATCTTCAATTTCGGCCGTTCCCAACCTGTGCCCCGATACGTTGATTACATCGTCCACACGGCCAGTTATGCGGTAGTATCCATCTTCATCTCTCTTGCAGCCATCGCCTGTAAAATACAATCCGGGGTAAGTAGAAAAGTAATTGACTTTGCATCTTTCGTGATCACCATATGTAGTGCGCAGGATTCCGGGCCAGGGGAATTTAAAACAGAGATTTCCTTCTACACCATTACCTTTTATTTCTTCACCATTGTGATCTACCAGCAAAGGTTGAATGCCGGGAAGTGGCAATGTGGCGTAGCTTGGCTTGAGAGGTGTGATGCCAGCTAATGGCGAGATAAGAATGCCACCTGTTTCGGTTTGCCACCATGTATCGACTATGGGACATTTTTCCTTGCCAATGTTTTGGTGATACCAATTCCAGGCCTCTTCGTTGATGGGCTCGCCCACGGTACCCAGCACGCGAAGCGAATCAAGTTTGTAGGGCTTCACAAAATCTAATCCTGATGCCATCAGCGAGCGAATGGCTGTGGGTGCAGTATAAAAAATATTCACCTTGTGTTTGTCCACTACCTCCCAAAACCTGCCCGCATCGGGCCATGTGGGAATACCTTCGAACATTACAGTGGTGGCACCAGCCAGTAACGGACCGTAAATAATATAAGAGTGGCCGGTTATCCAGCCCACATCTGCAGTGCACCAATAGATGTCACCTTCGTTGTATTGAAATACGTTTCTGAATGTGTAGTCGGCAAAAACCATGTAACCCGCGGTTGTGTGCACAACGCCTTTTGGTTTTCCGGTCGATCCTGATGTATAAAGAATAAAGAGCATGTCCTCGGCATCCATCACTTCGGGTGGGCAGTTGGCCTTTGCATGAGCCATTTCGTCATGCCACCACACATCTCGACCTTCAGCCATCGGTACATCATCGCCAGTTACGCGAAGAACGATACATTTCTTAACTGAATTCGTTTCGGCCAGCGCTTCGTCCACCACCTTTTTTAGCGCGATGGTTTTGATTCCCCGGTGGCCACCATCTGCTGTTAGCACCATGCTGCATGCACTGTCATTGATTCGGTCGGTGAGCGAGCGGGCAGAAAAACCTGCAAACACTACGGAGTGTATGGCGCCAATGCGTGCGCAGGCCAGCACGGCAATCGCCAATTCAGGGACCATGGGCATGTAAATGCAAATGCGGTCGCCTTTAAGCGCTCCGTTTTGCTTCAACACGTTGGCAAACTTTTGTACCTCGTCAAACAACTGCTGGTAGGTGAGTGTGCGAACAGGCTTTGCCGGATCGTTGGGCTCCCATATGATGGCTGTTTGGTTGGCGCGTGTGGCCATGTGTCGGTCCAGGCAGTTTGAAGTAATGTTTAGCTGCCCGCCTTCAAACCATTTTATATTGGGTTCTTCAAAATTCCATTCCAAGGTACGGTCCCATTTTTTATGCCACGTAAATTTTTCTGCACGTTCTGCCCAAAATTTTTCAGGCTCTGCTACACTTTGCTTGTATGCTTTGGTGTAGTCATCGATGTTCAATATTCTGTCCATTTTTTTATGTTTTGGCTTACTACAATATTAGTATATCAACGGTTTAAAACAAATGTCGGATGTCATGTTATTTGTAATTTCAAATAATATTTAGATATTTGTCTAAATATATAATTCAAATGAACTCTGTATTTAAAGCCTTAAGTGACCCAACCAGGCGCGACATACTTGAAATGCTTAAGAAAAAGGACCTCACCGCAGGCGAAATAGCCGAGTCGTTTGACATGTCGAAGCCCAGCATCTCGCATCATCTTGATATACTCAGGCAAGCTAAGCTGGTAGAGAGTGTGAAAGAAGGACAGTATGTAAGGTATTATATCAACACCACCGAAATGGATGAAGCCATTAAGTGGTTTTATAAAATGTTTCAAAAATAAAACTGACCAATACTAACTATGGAAACGAAAACTACAAATCCAATTCGAGAATTTATCATCTGGATATTTATTGCTATCCCTTTCGTGTATGCATTCTTTATCTATGATCAATTGCCCAATGAGGTTCCCCTACATTGGAACGCACAGGGAGAAGCTGACAGGTATGGAAGCAAACTTGTGGGTGCTCTGATGTTGCCCTTGATAAATTTAGGGGTTTACATATTGTTGCTCTTGCTGCCGCGCCTCGATCCACGCAAACGGAACTATCAATTTTTTCAAGGCCCGTATTTTTATCTGCGCATAGGCCTGGCGGGTTTCTTTTCTGCAATTTATATTGCCAGCATGTTGCAAACGCAAGGCTATCAAATCATTGACGGAAAGGTTATTATTTCTTTGGTGATGTTGCTCTTAATTTTTCTAGGTAATTTCCTGAAGAACATTCGCTCCAATTATTTTGTAGGCATACGCACACCATGGACGCTCGAGAATCCTGAAGTATGGAAACGGACGCATGCTTTGGGAGGCAAATTGATGTTTTATTCCGGGATACTTGGGTTGATTGCCATTTTATTCGCGCCCAACGCGCAGTGGTATATGCCCATCGTGATGTCAGTGATTGTTATTTCTGTTCTTGTACCTGTGGTTTATTCTTATTTCGTGTACAAGCAATTGCGCAATGGAGTCAATAAATAGGAGCGTGTTTACACTTCCACAGGTCGTCTGATACTTTCTTCCAGCGAAATAAAAGTTTCGGTACGCGCGATGCCGGGGATGGCTTGGAGTTTTTCATTAAGCACTGAGCGCAGGCTTTGTGTGTCCCGGCAAATTATTTTGGCGAACATGCTATATGCCCCGGTTGTATAGTGCACTTCCACTATTTCAGGAATTGCTTTCATCTGGGCTACTACTTTTTTGTACAGCGATCCTTTCTCCAGATAAATGCCAATAAATGCGCAAATATCATAACCTACTTTGGTTACGTCTATGGATAAATGAGCACCTTTCACCACGCCCATTTCTTCCATTTTCTTCATGCGCACATGTACTGTTCCACCAGAAACAACTAATTGTCTTGCTATTTCGGTGTAATGTGTGCGGGCATCATGCAACAAAAGCGACAGAATCTGTTTGTCCAGATTATCAAGTTCTAAATTTTCGGCCTCTTTTTTAGACATAAATTTAAAATATTGTAATATTAAGTAAATATAAATATTATAATTATAATAATAACGTTTATTCAATAATATATTTGCATTGAAATGGTGCTTGCATTATATTTGTTGTAACAAAACACACACTGTGGGGTGATGAAATCAGGCAGACATGCCCTCCTGTCGCGGGGGTGGAGACAACAGAAGAAATCAGGCTTCGGCTGCGACTAACTGCTCCATGGAGGTTCGAGTCCTTCCCCTACAGCTACAAAAAAGAGCAACCAATTGGATGCTCTTTTTTTATTTGGTTCCAAACCTCGACTTGATGAATCGGTAACCGGGAAAAACGAGTATGAGGATAAGCGCGAGATAACTTAAAAATTGATACACGCCCAATTTTGCTTTTTGAGATTGGTTTATTTTTTTCGCCTCTTCTAAACTTCTGGTTAGTTTTTCAATGGTTGCATTGTATTCAATGAGCTTCTGATTACGGTTGGCTAAGTCGTATTCCTTTGAGATGTTTTCAAATTTTTTGGTGCCCAGATTTCTTTCTTTTTCGCGCATAATATTTTCCATCTCCATAAAAATGCGTGTGTCAGTGGCAATTAAATTTTGCAAAATATCGTTCGCTTTGCGAATGTCGTTTTTGGTTTGGTTGCCAAATATGCCCGAGCGCTTTTCAATCTGACTTTGATATTGCCCATAGAGTTGCTGCCTTTCTTTAATAAGGTTGCGAATGGCTGTACGCTCCACAGTGGAGCTATCATCAGATGGATGCTCTCCGGCCTGCGCGCAAACGCCACCGGTTAAGAAGAATCCGGCTAAAAATATTACTGCAAATAAAATTTTCCTACTCACTTTGATGAATGTTTTATTAAGGCATCTCTTATGCATTAACATGCAAAATTACTGCTTCAATACCCAAGCAAAAACCAATGGTGCAACAATCGAAGCATCAGATTCTATGATAAACTTAGGTGTTTTAATGTCGAGCTTTCCCCAGGTAATTTTTTCGTTTGGTACCGCTCCCGAGTAACTTCCGTAACTGGTTGTGGAGTCAGAGATTTGACAAAAATAACTCCAGAATGGAATTTCATGCATCTCCAAATCCTGATACAGCATGGGCACCACGCAAATAGGAAAATCGCCTGCTATGCCACCGCCAATTTGAAAAAACCCAACACCTTTGCCACCGCTATTGTCGATGTACCATTTGCTGAGCCATGTCATGTAATCGATTCCGCCTTTTACGGTGGTGGTGGTCATCTCACCCTTCACACAATACGAGGCAAAAATATTTCCCATCGTACTGTCTTCCCATCCAGGACAAATAATGGGCAAGTTCTTTTCGGCTGCAGCCACCATCCAGCTATTTTTTGGATCAATCTCGTAATATTGTTCCAGCACACCGGATAAAATCATTTTGTACATAAACTCATGCGGAAAATATCGCTCTCCTTTGTCGTTGGCATCTTTCCATATTTTATGAATGTGTTTCTGTAATCTTCTGAATGCTTCTTCTTCAGGAATGCACGTGTCGGTGACACGATTGAATCCGTTCTCCAGCAAATCCCACTCTTCTTGTGGACTTAAATCGCGGTAATTTGGGACACGCTTGTAACTGTTATGTGCCACCAAGTTCATCACATCTTCTTCTAGGTTGGCGCCCGTGCACGAAATGATATCCACCTTATCCTGCCGTATCATTTCGGCCAACGAAATACCTAACTCCGCAGTACTCATTGCGCCTGCCAATGTGATCATCATTTTACCGCCATCAAGCAAATGCTCCTCATATCCTTTGGCAGCGTCTACAAGTGAAGCCGCGTTAAAGTGAAGAAATTGTTTTTCGATAAATTCAGAAATAGGACCTCGTTTCATTAATTGAAGTTTGAAGGGTTAATAATTAAAAGTGAGTTCATCACTTGTGCTTATTGTAAAAAGTGCTGAATCTAAATTACAGAATTCACTGTCAATTAGTTTTTCTTCAACATTTGAAGGTACACAGGAAAGTGATCACTGTATCCGCTCATGTACACATTAAAGTCGTAGGTACGGAAAGGATAACCTTTGTATCGCCCTGATTGTTGAAGCAGAAACTGACGCTTGAATATTACTTGCTTGTGATAAAAGAACCCGGTTTGTTCCTTTTCGAGCCAGCTTTGTGAAATCACAATCTGGTCAAACAAATTCCATGCATCGTTGTATGCCAAGGTGCCAATTCCCTTTTTATATAGACTCATCCATGGGTTATACATCTCGGATTTTCCAACTTTATTGATATCACCTTTGGCACCGATTACTTTGGCCACGCTTGGGCTCACAGGATCATCATTAAGGTCTCCCATCAGTATTACTTTGCTGTTGGCCTCTGTTTTCAAGATAGAATCCATGGCTGCCTTGCAAACACCCGCAGCCATGGCGCGGCCAGGGGCTGATGCCTGTTCGCCACCCCTGCGCGAAGGCCAGTGATTCACAAAGATGTGTACCGGCTCCCCGTCAAGTTTTCCATATACATACAACACATCGCGTGTCTTGCGATCGGAGCCGTCATCGCTTTTCAAGGGCACATTGAGAGGTCGCGAATTCAACACTTTAAAGTATTTCGGATTATATAACAAGCCTACATCAATTCCACGCTCGTCAGGCGAATCGTAATGCACTATCTGGTAATTGCGATCTTTTATCGCTGGTTCTTTGCACAAATCTTCGAGCACACTTTTGTTTTCCACTTCGGCTACTCCCAACAATGCAACCCCGTCAGGTGTTTCTTCAAGCCCCAATAAAGAAATCACATGTGCCAAATTTTTTAATTTATCCTTGTACACTTCCGCAGTGTATAGTTTTGTTCCTGTTGGGGTAAATTCCTCATCATTTACTTCAGGTTGATTGATGGTATCGAATAGATTTTCCACATTGTAGAAACCAATTAGTGCGACTTTATAATTGTTTTGTTGCGCACACGAGTGGAGGCTCAGCAATATGAGCAAACTGAGAAAGAAATAACGTGAAGTTCGGATCATGCCTATTTATTTTGATTTTTGGAGGTTCAAATGTAGCAATTAGAAAAAGCAATGTTTATAAGTAGGTCGTTTTTGTTCAAAAATACTACCACCATAATCATACCAAGCAGTTCAGGAAGCGATTTTCTACATATATTTGCCTCCCCAATTTACCTTTATCAAAATAGCATCATCCGATGAAATTCAGATACTTCCTCTCCGCTTTTAGTCTCGTTTTTTTAATCTCATTTTCTACGCAGGCGCAAGTTACTGCCATTAGAGGCGTAATAAAAAGTGCCCAACAAGAGCCGATTGAAGGAGCAGTTGTAACGGTGCTGAGTACCACGCTGACTGTACTCACGGATGCTAATGGTGCATATGAGCTGAATAATGTAGAACCGGGAAATTTGCAACTTGAGATAACTGCCGACAAGTTCGATACCATGCGCTACGAGGTGATTGTGGTGGCCGGTAGTGTGAGCACAGCGGATGTAGTTCTTGCGCGATCAGAAGAGCTATCAGGGTCGAAAGATGCGATTCCAACTATTTCTCTTGCAGATGATGATTTTCGTGAGTCATCGCAGAATATTTCAGGAGTACTGTCGGCCTCGCGCGATATCTTTGTGTCTGCAGCATCATACACATTTGGACCTGCCCGGTTTCGCATACGCGGATATGACAACGATAATTTTCTTACCCTCATGAACGGTGCGCCAATGACCGATCTCACAAGTGGACAGTCAATGTTCTATTTGTGGGGTGGCCTGAACGATGTGACCCGCAACCGCGAAAACTCCACTGGCCTGGCACCTAGTACTTTTTCGTATGGTGCGTTGGGAGGTGCGTATAGCATTTCTTCCAAGGCGGCCAATCAGCGAAAACAAATACAAGCGTCCTATTCTCTCTCAAACCGATCTTATGACAACCGTGCCATGATTACCTGGGGGTCGGGATTGTTGAAGGGTGGATGGTCTGTGGCTGCTTCTATGTCGCGCAGGTGGGCCGATGAAGGGTTCACTGCCGGAACATTCTATGATGCAACCGGTTATTATTTTTCTGTGGAGAAACTAGCCGGAACCAAACATTCACTAAGTGCCACCGTAATGGGAAGCCCTGTGAAGAGAGGCAAATCAGCGCCTTCGGTGCAAGAGATGTATAACCTGGCAGGTTCTAATTTTTATAACCCTGCATGGGGTTATCAGAATGGAGAAAAGCGCAACGCATCTGTGCAAAATTCGCACCAGCCACTCACAGTTTTACAACACATCTGGAACATCAATAAAACTTCCAATCTCAATACTTCATTGTCTTTAGTCGCAGGAAAGAATAAGAACTCAGCCCTTGATTGGTATAACGCACCCGACCCACGCCCCGATTTCTATCGCAACTTGCCGAGCTACATCACCGATCCGGTGGCCGCAGCGCAAGCCGCAGCACTACTGGCATCGAGCGAAGCAGCGCGACAGATAAACTGGGATGCACTGTATCAGGCAAATTATAACAGTTTTGAAACCATCACCGATGCCAACGGCATAAAAGGCAACAACGTGTCGGGCAAACGCGCACACTACATTCTGGAAAACAGAATAGCGGACACCAAACAGTTTACATTATCATCAGTATACAACAAGGCAATCAGTGACAATGTATCATTGACAGCAGGATTTAGTGAGCAGAATCAAAACACCAATTATTATAAAGAAGTGAAAGATTTGCTGGGCGCAGATTTTTATGTGGATCTCAATCAATATGCGGAACAAGATTTTCCTGATGATCCTAGTGCACTCCAAAACGATCTCAACAACCCAAACCGAATATTAAAAGAAGGCGACAAGTTTGGATATGATTATGAGGCACACATGAATCGCGCTGCTGGCTGGGCGCAATTGCAACTCAAGTATAGCCGCATGGATTATTTCGCAGCATTAGAATTGTCGCAGACTTCATTCTTCCGTACAGGCAATGTGCGCAATGGCTTGTTTCCAACCAATTCTTATGGTGATTCTGAGAAACAATCTTTTTTCAATTACGCATTGAAGGGAGGAGCCACCTACAAACTCGATGGACGTAACTTTGTATTGGCTAACCTCAGTTACTTAACGCGTGCGCCTTGGTTCGAAAACTCTTTCGTTTCAGTACGCACACGCAATCAGGTTGTGGATGGTTTAACAGATGAGAAAATCTTCAACCTGGAAGGTGGGTATCTCCTGAAATCACCTAGGTTAAAATTGAAAGCTATTGGATATTATACACAGTTCAATGATGCCACCTCTACAATCAGTTTTTACCATGGCGACTTCCGCACATTTGTAAACTATGCACTTACCAATATTGATAAGAAACACACCGGTGTTGAATTGGCAGCGGAATATCCGGTTTACAAAGGACTTACACTGAGTGCCGTGATTGCAGCCGGACAATACACCTATACTTCGCGTCCTTTGGCCACCACCACTGCTGATAATTCAGCAACGGTACTGGCACAGAATGAAGTGATATATATTGAGAACTATCGCGTGGCCGGTACTCCTCAAACTGCTTATACCATGGGCATCAATTACCGTTCGGCCAAATTCTGGTTCGTCAACCTTAACTTTAATTATTTCGATAATACATACATAGAGTTCAATCCAACGCGCAGAACAATCAATGCAGTTGACTTGGTTGAGCCCGGTTCTACAGCGTGGAACAACATTCTTGATCAGCAAAAAACCGATGGTCAGTTTACTTTGGATTTCTTTGGAGGCAAATCATGGAAACTTAATAATCACATGAAAGGGTTGAAGAAGAACACATTTATCGTATTGAATGCGGGAGTGAGCAACATCACCAACAACAAAGATTTTATAACCGGTGGATATGAGCAATTGCGCTTTGATTTTGAAACCAAAAACCCTGAAAAGTTTGCGCCTAAATACTTTTACATGTATGGCACAACTTACTTTATCAACCTAACACTTAGAATGAACTAAAATGACAAAAATAAATCCTATAAACATGATTAAGTTATTGCAAAAAATTGGTGTGGGAATTGCGGCATTGCTGCTCGTATTCACTATGCCAGGTTGCGTAAAAGATGAATTTGATGCGCCACCAGCTGGCGGCCAGGATCCAAATATTACCGCCACTCATACCATCGCGCAGCTAAAAGCATTGTACACTGGGGCAACGCTGCAGTTGACAAACGACATCATAATAGTAGGCGTAGTTACTGCAGACGACAAGTCGGGCAACTTCTACAAAACAATGGTGATTCAGGATGCCACAGGTGGTATTTCAATACGTTTGGATCAATCAAATTACTATACCAAGTTTCCCATTGGCAGACGCGTATTTGTGAAGTGCAAAGGCTTGTACATAGGTGAGTATCGTAAACTTATTCAGTTGGGTGGTTCTATTGACAACACCGATCCACAGAACCCCACGCCTTCAACCATTCCATCTACACTTGTTTCCACTTATCTGGTGGGTGGGAAATATGGAATTGTAACCGCTCCTGTGCATGTGTCTATACAGGCACTACATGCCGATCCGGTGGGATTCATTAATACCTACCAAAGTATGTTGGTGAAGTTTGACACCGTTGAATTTGCAGCAGCTGACACATCTAGAACATATGCAGATGCTGTAAGTAAGTTATCGGTTAATAGAAACCTTACCAACTGCACAAATAACAGCATCATAGTGCGTACGAGTGGATATTCCAATTTTGCAAGCCGAATTACCCCTGCAGGCAATGGATCATTGGTAGCTATAATGAGTGTGTTTTCGACTGGAATACCTGATGCAACCAAAGCTCAATTGTTACTGCGCGATGAGAACGATGTGCGGATGTCGAATCTGAGATGCAATTCAGTGCCGCCACCCCCGGGCTCACTGATCACTATAGCGGCATTGCGCGCTATGTATGCGGGCACTACCATGACTGTACCGGCTGGAAATAAAATCAAAGGGATTGTAATAACCGATAAAGACAATGGCAACATCACTGCAAAAAATTTGATTTTGCAGGATTCAACGGGAGGCATTGTGGTGCGCTTTACAGCCAACAATTCTTTTGTTATGAATTCAGAAATAGAATTGAGCATTGGCGGTATGGAACTTTCTACTTTCTCAGGTCAATTACAATTGAACAATGTGCCAAACGCCAATGCCACGCAAACCGGCACGGGAACTGTAACACCCAAAGTGGCAACCATCAGTCAGATAATTACAAATTTCAACGCGTGGGAGTCTACGCTCGTGAAAATAATGAACACAACCATCACTGGAACCAGTGGCACTACCTACGGCTCTACCTCTGGTAACCGCACGCTGAATGATGGAACGGGTACGCTGATTTTGTATACTCAAACGGCTGCATCATTTGCCAATACCAACCACCCAACAGGATCGGTTTCTGTGACCGGCATATTGGTGCCATTTAATACCACCAAAGAAATTGTGCTGAGAAATCTCTCAGATGTTCAGTAAATTAAATTAGCCAAAGCCGGGTGTAATTAAAATTGCACCCGGCTTTGTTTTTATAATCAAACAGCCATGAAGCACCGATTTTTGATTTTGTTTTTACTCTTAGTTTTTGCTCCGGCAATCGTTTTTGGTCAAACTATTTCTATTAGTGCTGCGAGGGCATTGCCGGTGGGTAGCACAGTTACGGTGCAAGGTGTTATAACCAATGGTGCCGAACTGGGTACCATCCGTTATATGCAGGACGGCACAGGTGGCATGGCAATGTTCAGCAGCCAGCTGAGCACTGCGCTGCGCGGTGACAATGTTACTGTAACCGGGGTTACTTTGGAGTTTCAAAATCTACTTGAAATAAGTCCTGTGAATAGCTGGGTAAAAAACTCCTCAGGCAATCCGCTTCCTTTACCAGTTCAAATCACACCCAATCAATTGGACGAGCCTCTTGAATCGCAGTTGGTGTCCATTCAAGATGCAGTTTTTTCGCTTGCCGGAAATGCTTTTCAAGGCAATACGAACTATACATTCACCTCGAATGGCCAGTCTGGTGTGCTTTATATCCGAAATTCACATCCACTGGTTGGGCAAGTAATTCCATCTGGCATTGTGCATCTCGATGGAATTTGTTCCCAGTTTGGTAGTGTATATCAACTGTTGCCCAGAGATGCAAACGACTTAGTGGTTACTTCCTCAATTTATATTCTCAATCAACCCACTGCCAGCGCTATTACAACAAGTGGCTTCAATATCAACTGGACTACCAATATTTCAGGTAGCACATTTGTTCGTTATGGCAATACAATCGCACTCGAATTGGGTATTGTAAACGGAGTTGGTGGCTCACCCTCGCATAGTGTTTCAATTAGCGGAGGTATGCCTGCCGATATATTTTATGCAAGGTCTTTTTCTGTAAATGGAAATGACACAGCCGTTTCTGCAATCAATGCATTTGCCACCACCTCATTGTCAACAGGCAATGTGAAAGCATATTTTAATCGTACTGTCAATAATGCGGTAGCAAACCCAACATCCAACTTAGCCATTCAATTGCCCGGCACCATTGACGACACACTGGCTGCATATATAGATCGGGTTCAGTCGACATTGGATATGGCGATTTATAATCTCGATAACACCAATACACAGCTCATCACACAAGCCATAAACAATGCATACGCGCGCGGGGTTCAAGTGCGCATGGTAGTGGAACGTACCAATGCCAACGCAGGTTTGCCGCAGCTCAACCCTGCCATTCCGGTATTGAAGTCTTTGACTGGGTCCTCTGGTATTATGCACAACAAGTTTATGGTTATCGATGCCGATGCCACCAATCCTAACATTCCAATTGTGTGGACAGGATCCACCAACTGGACGGGCATGCAGATTACTACAGATCACAATAATGTGGTAATAATTCAGGATCAGTCTTTGGCCAAAGCCTACAAACTGGAGTTTGAAGAAATGTGGGGCTCTGCTGGCGCGCAGCCCGATACGTTGACTGCACGGTTTGGAACCAACAAGACTAACAACACCCCACACGAATTTGTGGTTGGTGGCAAACGAATGCAATGTTATTTCAGCCCGAGCGACAATGCCAACGCGCGCATTATTGAATCAATGAACACAGCCAATGTGGATATGCAGTTTGCCGTGCTTTCATTTACCCGATCAGATATAGCCAGCGCAGTTGTTGGGCGGGTGAATGCGGGTGTGTATACCTTGGGCATGGTGAATGATACCGGCAGTGCCAGCGCAGGTTCTGTTTTCAATACGATGAAAGCGGTGATGGGAAATAACATGTTAATCAAAACCCAATCAGGCACATTGCACCATAAATACTTAATAGTAGATCAATCCACACCTGCTTCCGACCCACAAGTGCTTACTGGCTCGCACAATTGGAGTAACAGTGCTAATAACTCAAATGATGAGAATACACTCGTAATTCACGATGGTGCAATAGCAAATCAGTTTTATCAGGAATTCGTCCAGCGCTTTACCGACAGCGGTGGCATTGTGAGCGTAGGGGAGAGTGGGGGAGCCATTGACCGGGTTTACGTTTACCCCAATCCGGCTGTCGATTTATTATCACTGCACATTGTGTCCCGCACGCACGAATCCACTCATATACTGGTAACCGATTTGCAAGGGCGCCAGGTAATTTCAAAGCAAATTATGGGTACAAGTGGTCAAAATATAGTAATGTTGGATGTTGCACATTTAGCTCCAGGATTGTATGCGATTAGTTTTGTGAGCGGAGGCAGTATGTTGAATTCCAAATTTGTAATAGCACGATAATTGTGCATGATATTTATCATAGCTCAATACATATTTTTATATTATATTGAAGTAATAAATTTTTCAAGACATGATAAACAAGACTATTTTCCTGATGTGTGTATTTTTTACATGCTTTTTTACCACCGCAAGTATTGCACAACGCTCTCCTGAAGTGAGTGAGAGTGTTGAGAAACTTGCTAATGTTACTGCCAATAGTTTGGTGGTAACCATACCCGAAGCTGAAGCCAAAGAAGTAGAAAAAGCCTGGCGTTCGAGCCTTACAGTATATGGAGGTAAGATTAAAAAAACAAAACGTGCGCTTGTAGCTCAACCGGTGAATAACATGAACATTTCGGCTAATCCTATGATTGTCTATTCTAAAATAGAAGAGAAAGGTGGCCAGGTGCGGTTGATCGCTGCATTTAATACTGGTGAAAATTTTATTTCAAAGCAGGATGATCCCACCGGATATACCGCTGCCGAGACTTACCTTTACAATTTTGCTATAGATGTTGCAAAACAACATGTAAGCGAACAGTTAACTGATGTTGACAAAGAAATGAGTAGCCTTTTGAAAAAGAATAAAGACTTGTTGCGAAAGGTTGAAAAATTAGAACGCAGTATCAATTCATACGAGTCAAAAATTATCAAGGCTAAAGAGGATTTAGATCAAACCCGAAAAGACATTAGTCAGAATGAAGCTGACCAGGCAGCCAAAAAGCAAGAACTAAATCAAATAAAAGACAAAGAAAGAAACATCAATAAGATGTAGTCAATTGTTTAATGGCGCAATAGGAAAGCCAAAGTTTCATCCAAATATGCTTCAGGGTTTTCTGCATGCAGCCAGTGCCCTGCTTTTGGAATCGTTGTGAATTGTGCGTTGGGAAATTGAAGCAAAATAGATTCCTTATCACCATCCATTATGTATTCTGAATTAGCACCTTTGATAAACAAGGTGGGACCCTCGAATGCTATTTTTACCGGTAACGCTATGCCTACTTCTTCAATCCCACGGCTTATGCTTTCTAAATTGTAGCGCCAAGCATAGTTGTGCTCCGAACCTTCGGGTAACCGATATAAACCCTTCAATAAGAATTGTCGCACACCATCGTCAAGTATCAGTTTGCTCAATTGATTATCTACTTCTGAGCGCGATGTGGCACTTGATAAATCTATTGATTGTAATGCCTTTATAATAGAGGTATGATGCACAGGATAATATCGGGGTCCGATGTCGGCCACGGTAAGCGAGCGAACCAGAGAAGGATACAGCCCTGCAAAAAACATCGCTGTTTTACCTCCCATTGAATGGCCCATAATGTGGCCTTGCGTAAGCCCCTCTTGCTCTATTAAAAATTTTATATCGGCTGCCATGGCGCTATAGCTACAATCATTGCTGTGTGGCGAGTGACCATGGTTCCTTGCATCCACCAGGTATACAGTAAAGTTTTCTGCATAATTTTTAGCCAACGTTACCCAGTTATCGAGTGAGCCAAACAACCCATGCATAATGATGAGCGGGTCGCCTGAACCCGATTTTTTAAAATTTAGTGCGAGTGCATCAGGTGTGGGCATGGAGCTGTCGTAAATAAAGTTGAATGGTGTTTTCCAAGCCAAGATATAATGCATCGCACACCAATGCATGGCCTATGGAAACTTCGAGCAAAGACGGGATATGGTGAAAGAAGTAGGAGAGATTGTGTAAATCGAGATCATGTCCCGCGTTGAGTTGCAGCGAATTGGATGCGGCTGCGCGCGCGGCTTCCACATAGGGAGCGATGGCCTTTGCGGCATCTGCGTGATAGCCTGCAGCGTATGCTTCGGTATATAACTCCACCCGGTGAGTTCCTGTTTTTGCTGCATATTCTATTTGCTTGGCCACCGGGTCGATAAACAGCGAGGATCTAATGCCGTTGCGCTTAAATTCATCAATGATCTCTGTAAGAAAAGATTGATGCTTTACAGCATCCCAACCCGCATTGGAAGTAATCACATCTGGCCCATCAGGAACAAGTGTAACTTGTGCTGGCTTCGTTTCAAGCACCAGGTTAATAAATTTTTTGTCGGGGTAACCTTCAATATTTAACTCAGTTTTCAGTAGTGGCCTTAGCTGCCGCACATCGCTATATCTTATGTGCCGCTCATCAGGCCGAGGGTGTACAGTAATCCCTTCTGCCCCAAACCGCTCGCAATCCAGTGCTGTCTTTAGCACATCGGGATTGTTGCCTCCGCGTGCATTTCGCAACGTGGCAAACTTGTTTATATTCACAGTTAGCTTACACATGATATTAGTTGGCTACTGCCACCAAAGATACATACACCTATATAATATACACTTTCGCCAAACAGTAGATTCAAAATTCATATTTCTTATTAAGTTTGTTTTTCACATCAAATACCAATTTTAATATCTTCATCGTTACCGTAGCATGCTTGCCAGAGAATTAATAAAAGATGTAATACCACCACTGAAAACCTCCGACACCGGTTTGAAAGCCCTCAACTGGATGGAAGAGTTTCGTGTCTCACATTTGCCTATTGTGAACAACGTGCATTTTCTGGGGCTTATTTCTGATGATGATATTCTCAGCCTCAATGCTCCCGAAGAGCCGCTTGGCAATCATTCGCTTTCGCTTATCCGTCCTTATGTGATGGAAAGCCAGCATGTATATGAAGTAGTGAAATTGGTTTCAGAATTAAAATTAACGTTGGTGCCCGTACTCGACCATCAGCAAAATTATTTGGGCATCATCACGCTTACAGATATTGTAGATTCATTTGCCAGTATCCAAACAGTGTATGATCCGGGAGGCATTATTGTGCTTGAGCTCAATACCAATGATTATACTTTGACTGAAATATCCCACATTATTGAATCGGAAGATTCAAAGATTTTGAGTTTGTATGTTACTTCGCATCCCGACTCAACCAAAATGGAGCTGACCATAAAAGTGAACAAGACCGATCTAAGTCGTATCATCGCATCCTTCGAACGGTTTAATTACAATGTGATGGCTTCCTATCATCAAAGTAACTTTTCTGAAGACATGAATTCTCGTTTCGATTCATTTATGAATTATCTCAACATGTAATCCCCTGTGGATTTAGCCAACCATCTTCAAGCGACCGCAAGAGCTAAGCTCCTTTTTTTTACTTCACATTGGTTGGTTGTATTCTGTGTTGCTTTTTTATGTTTTAGCCCAGTAACTGTCTGGGGTCAAACTGTGGTTATTGGCGCCATCGAATTGGTAGGTAATAAGAAAACCAAAGATAAAATAGTGATGCGCGAACTTACATTTTCAGTTGGTGATACAATGAGTAAGGAGGCATTCAACGAGCGCCTGATTAGCAGCAAACAGAATCTGCAGAATACTTTTTTATTTACTTCTGTTGACCTGATTCATCGTGCCGTTGCAGATAGTCTATTGCATGTCACAGTGTCGATGACAGAGCGGTGGTACCTTTGGCCTGTCCCCGTTTTTCAGATAGAAGACCAAAGTTTTTCGCAATGGCTCGAATCACGCGATTTTTCACACACCACGTATGGAGGTTTTATCACACAGAATAATTTCAGGGGGCGGAATGAGAGAATATCGTTGCTTGCGCTTACGGGATTTGACAAACGAATGAGCGTGCAATATAAGCTACCCTATATAACCCGGAAACTCGAAGAGGGACTAAGTGCTTCGTTTTCCTACACAAGCAATCAGCAACTTGCTGTAGAGACTGTTTCCAACAGGCTTCGCTTTTTAAAAACCGACAGCAAAATTTTGCGCGAAGAATATAGTACTGCGCTGAACTACACATTGCGCAAAGGCTTTTATGAAACGTACACCGTGGGTTTGGGATTTCGTTTCAATTCCATAGCGGATACTGTGGCGGCAACCAATCCCGATTTTTTCTTAAACGGGGAAACAAGTCAACGGTACATTTCAATCGGATGGGGTTATGCTTATGACAAGCGCGATAATAAAGCGTATCCTTTGTCGGGCTATGCCTTGGCATTGGAAGTGAATAAGGCAGGTATTGGTGTGCTGGCCAATGAGACTGATTTTCTGAGTGTGGGTGGATCATACCGTCACTATACACCATTGACGCAAAAATGGTACTTGGCTTGGATGGTGAGAGGGAGAGCGCAGAGTGTGCGACAGCAGCCATATTTCAATCAGCTTTCGTTGGGTGGCAGTAATAATTTGGTGAGAGGGTTTGATAATGATATTATTGAGGGGCAGCGATTTGCGCTATTTAGAAGCAATCTTAAATTCAACTTAATGCCTGAGAAAACTGTGCACATTGGGTTTATTAAGAATGAGTCCATCAATACATTTACCAATGCATTGTATTTAAATTTGTTTGCAGACGCGGGTTATATGCACGACCAATATTACCATATAAGCAATACAAAGGTGAATAGTTTGTTGGCCGGCACAGGTTTTGGTCTCGATTATGTGACTTATTATAGCATTGTGTTACGTTTGGAATACGCTGTGACGCGATTTGGTGATCAGGGCTTTTTTATCAATTTTACAGCACCAATTTGATATTAGAAAAATGAAAGCAGCTATTTATGGACGGCATCAGTCAAAGAATTTTGCAGCAACTATTGATGCCCTGATAGGGCACCTCCAAAATCATGATATTGAGTTTGTTTTATTCGACCCACTCAAGAATTTTCTGGAGAAATCTAAACGTGAAGAGTTGAATTACGAAGTATTTAAAACACACACAGATATACACGACAAAGTGGACGTAATGATAAGTGTGGGTGGAGATGGTACGCTTCTCGATACAGTAGCATTAGTGAGAGATTCGGGGATACCGATTATGGGTATTAATTCTGGGAGGTTGGGCTTTTTAGCGAGTATTAAACTGGATAAGATTGCAGAAGCGGTGGAGAGCATGGCCAAGGGGCATTTTGGTCTCGATCAAAGGACGCTGCTCAAAGTAGAATCGAACAGCGAAATCTTTGGTGATCAAAATTTTGCGCTCAATGAGTTGACTATTCATAAAAAGGATACGTCTTCAATGATTACCATTCATACTTATTTGAATGGTGAATACCTCAATTCTTATTGGGCTGATGGATTAATAATAAGCACGCCCACAGGCTCAACCGGGTATTCGTTATCGTGCGGTGGTCCTATTATAGTGCCGCAGTCTGAGAATTTTATCATTACGCCCATTGCCCCTCATAATTTGAATGTGAGGCCCATTATCGTTTCAGACCGGGATGTCATCACTTTCGAAATTGAAGGCCGCGGAAAGCACTATTTGGCTTCGCTTGATTCAAAATCATACACCATTGATGCATCGGTAAAAATTGCAGTTAAGAAGGAAGAATTCAAAATAAATTTGATGCGAATGAACAATCAAAACTTTTTGAGCACGTTAAGGGACAAGCTTATGTGGGGATTGGATAACCGCAATTAAACATCAAAAACAGCCATAAAATATTATTTAGGGTGTGAATAAATATCCTATATTTGCCTATTACATAAAAGCATTCCTGAAAAAACCAATGAAAAAGGCCATCACCTTATTACTGCTTCTTTGCTTTGCGTTGCCTCAACTCGCTGACGCACAGAGAAGATATAAGTCAAGGAAATCAAGCAAATGGAAAGCATACCGCTATGAATTCAGTATGGGATTAGGCGTATCCAATTTTTTAGGGGATTTAGGAGGTGCTGATCAAATTGGAACCAATTATTTGAAGGATTTGGAGTTTAATCAAACTCGTTTTGCAGCCACACTAGGCATGCGCTACAAACTGACAGAGTATTTTGCACTTAAAGGCAACCTTACATACGGCCAGGTAAGTGGCGAAGACAACACCACAGAAGAATTTTACCGTAACTATCGCAATCTCAGTTTCAAAAGCCCCATATACGAGGCTAGTCTGAATTTTGAAGCCTCATTTATGCGTGAGCAGTTTGGCCACCGCTATCGATTGCGGGGCGTACGAGGGCAGCGTGGTTATGAAATGTATTTATATGGTTTTGCGGGCATAGGTGTGTTTCATTTCGATCCTAAAGCCTTTTACAACGGAAAATGGTATCGCTTACAACCTTTGGGAACCGAAGGGCAAGGACTGGTGCCATCGCGCGAAGAATACTCTCTGGTGCAATTATGTGTGCCACTTGGATTTGGATTCAAATACACCTTTGACAGACGTTGGGGTGTGGGCTTGGAATACGGTCTCAGGAAAACATTCACTGACTATATCGATGACGTAAGTCGTACATATTATGACAACGATTTACTTCGTGAAAAAAAAGGCGCCCTGGCTGCCGCCTTGGCCGATCGCTCTGACCACTCGCGCCCCGAGATTACGGCAGGAGGCCAGCAGCGTGGCGATCCGCGTGACAAAGATTCTTATATGTTTGCGATCATCAGTCTCAATTACAAGATTTTGAGCGGTCGCGATTCACGTCCACGCTTTTAATACTGGCTTTATTTAATTCAATCAAAGCTGTGTTTATCCCAACGCAACCATTGCCATATACCGCCTCTTTATTTTGTAAAACACTTGCCCTGTGCTTCATCATATTGTTGGGTGCGGGCAAGGGCACAGTTGCACAGTCAACAGAACTGGGCTTGTCCATTGGCACCACTGTTTACAAAGGAGAACTAAATCATGATCTTGCTGACATTCGATTCCACAATCTGGCAGGAGGAATCAATTTTCGTAAAAATCTAAATGACCATTGGGCTTTGAATGCAAGCCTTCTGGTAGGGAAATTAATCGGAGCAGATTCATTGTCTGAGTCACTTTACGATGTCAATCGAAATCTTTCCTTTCAATCAGGCATTGCAGAATTGGCTGGTAGAGTGGAGTTTAATTTTTTTCCTTATCAAATTGGCTCAGGCGACTGGCCCTTCACACCTTTTCTTTTTATTGGATTCAGCGCGTTCAGATTCAACCCAAAGGGCGAACTCAATGGCAACTTGTATGAGCTGCAACCACTAGGCACCGAAGGGCAAGGTTCGAGTTTGTACCCTGATAGGAAAAAGTATAAACGCACACAAGTGGCCATTCCCTACGGAGGCGGATTTAAATTTTCTGTTTCCAAACGAATTGGAATCAACATTGAAGCAGGTGTGCGCAAAACGTACAGCGATTATTTAGACGATGTGAGCCTCACATATGCCGACCGCAACATATTGTTAATAGAAAATGGGTCATTGTCGGCCTTGCTCAGTGATAAATCGCCCAACCAACAGCTAGACAATTTTACTGGCAAACAACGTGGCAATTCACAGGATTACGACAAATTCATGTATACGGGTATCACTTTTGCTTTCAGATTGGGCTCTCTGACCAATGATAAGTGCGAACCATTTATGATTAGATAGTGCATGTTTAAAAGGACTGAATGTGTTCATTTTGTTAACTTGCACCGTTTTTTAAGCATATCATGAGTTTCAAAGATAAAATCGACCTTTCCCGCTTACCGCAACATGTGGCTGTGATAATGGATGGCAATGGGCGATGGGCGCGCGCACAAGGAAAAGAAAGAACCTTTGGACACGAGAATGGTGTAAATGCCGTTAAAGAAACGGTAGAAGCAGCAGCAGAAATAGGAGTTAAATTCCTGACACTGTATGCATTCAGCACCGAAAACTGGAACCGACCCCGCACAGAAATTGATGCGTTGATGGAATTGCTTGTTTCTACCATCAATAGTGAACGAGAAACATTAATGAAAAATGGTATCAAACTGGATGTAATCGGAGACTTTGATGCCTTGCCTCCCAAATGTATGACCGAATTGAATGAAGCCATGACACACACTGCCAACAATGATCGGATGACCATGGTGGTGGCCTTGAGTTACAGCTCGCGATGGGAAATAGTGCGAGCAGCGCGGCTGCTGGGCGCAGATATTAAAGCCGGAAAAGTAAACCCTGAGACAATTAACGAAGAAATGTTCGGGAGCTACTTGTGCACCAAACACATGCCTGACCCTGAATTGCTGATAAGAACCAGTGGCGAAACAAGAATAAGCAACTTTCTGCTTTGGCAAATTGCATATGCCGAACTGTATTTTACACCCACCCTATGGCCCGATTTTAAAAGAGAAGATTTTTACGAAGCAATTGTGAGCTATCAGAACAGAGAGAGAAGATTTGGAATGGTTAGCGAACAATTAAACAAATAATAAACACATTTTACTTTGCGCAAACTTATCGTAGTAATATTATTATCGTGTTTTCATCAAGCCATGGCGCAGGTTTCCATTGGCGATGACAATATCATAGATTATACCGACCCCAAAGATTTTGAAATTGGCGGTATCACTGTTTCGGGTGCTCAATATCTTGACGAAAGTGTGATAAAAACACTTTCAGGATTGGTCGTTGGAGAAACAATCAAGGTGCCTGGTGAGCGCATTAGCCGTGCCATTGAGAACTTGTGGAAACAGGGACTTTTTGCTGACATTCAAATTGTAGCATCGCGCATCGATGGCAACTTAATATTTCTCGATTTAAAACTCCAAGAGCGCCCGCGCTTGTCAAAATTTGCTTTCAAAGGAGTGAGTAAATCTGAAGCGGATAAGCTTCGGGAAAAATTGGAATTGTCTCGCGGAAAAGTGATTACGAAAAATCTGCTCGCTACTTCAGAGTTCAAGGTGCTCGACTTCTATACTGACAAAGGGTATATGAATGCCAAAGTAAGCATTGTTGAAGAGGCGGATTCTACCTTGGCCAACCATAGCATATTGCGCGTGTTTGTGGACAAAGGACAAAAGGTAAAAATCAGAGATATTCGATTTGAAGGCGTAACTGCGGTGAAAGAAAAGAAGCTTAAGAAAGCGATGAAAAACACCAAGGAAAAACGAACCTACCGCATCTTTACAACTTCAAAATTTCTGGATGAGACTTTCGAAAAAGACAAACGAAAAGTAATTGATGTATACAAGGCTGCCGGTTATCGCGATGCGGAAATAGTACATGACACTGTATTTGCCGTGAGTGATAAGCGTGTTAGTATTACCATGAAAGTTGAAGAAGGAAATAAGTATTATTTCGGTGACATGACGTGGATTGGAAATGCCAAGTACAGTGATGAAACGTTAAACAAAATATTGAATATCAAAAGGGGAGATTTGTATGACCAGTCTGTGCTGGAGTCGAATTTGTTTATGAACCTCAAGAGCAATGACGTGACTTCGCTTTATATGGATGACGGTTATTTGTTCTTCTCTGTTACCCCTGTTGAGGTGAGTGTGGAGAATGATACTATCGACATAGAGATGCGGGTGTATGAAGGAAAGCAAGCTACTATTAACAAAGTCTCGGTGACAGGAAATACAAAAACAAATGACCGCGTAATTATTCGTGAAATAAGGACAAAGCCAGGTCAATTGTTTTCCCGAACCAACATCATTCGCACCCAGCGTGAGTTAGCCCAGCTAGGTTACTTCAATCAGGAATCTTTGAATGTAAACCCCAAACCAAACCCTGCGGATGGAACTGTGGACATAGAATATGTGGTGGAGGAGAAGCCTTCCGATCAGGTGGAACTTTCAGGTGGCTGGGGCGCAGGCCAACTTGTAGGAACATTAGGACTTTCATTCAATAACTTTTCTGCACGCAACTTCTTCAAGAAAGATGCCTGGCGCCCTCTGCCCTCGGGCGATGGCCAGCGCTTGTCCATACGTGCACAATCCAATGGCAAGTATTACCAGTCATACAATGCTTCATTTACGGAGCCGTGGCTAGGAGGTAAAAAACCAAACTCACTTAGCACCAGCGTATTTTACTCTGTACAATCAAACGGGGTGGCCATTGGCGAACCCTTGCGCGAGTCCATTCAAATCATTGGCGGATCTGTTGGATTGGGTAAACGCCTAACCTTTCCCGATGACTATTTTAGCACCTACTCTGAAGTGAGTTTTCAGAATTACACGCTGAAAAATTATTCATCTACTTTCTTATTCAGCAACGGAAACTCAAACAACTTTAACTTCCGTCAAACCATTTCACGCAATTCTATTGATGCACCTATCTTCCCGCGCAATGGCTCACAGCTGTCCCTCAGTGTTCAATTTACGCCTCCATATTCTTTGTTTTCAAGTACCGATTTCAAAACAGCAACTGACAAGGAGCGGTACAAATGGATTGAGTATCACAAATGGAAATTCAATGCTTCCTGGTTCAATAAGATAGTTGGCAACCTAGTCATCAACACCAAAGCAAGTTTTGGTTTTCTTGGTCATTACAATAATGATATTGGCCAGTCTCCTTTTGAACGCTTTTATCTGGGTGGCGATGGATTGGCTGGATTTGCACTCGATGGACGCGAAATTATTGGCCTTAGGGGATACTCAAACAACTCTATCACCCCTCGCGGTGTATCAGGCAATACTATTGGTGGCACAGTTTTTGAAAAAATGACATTCGAACTAAGATATCCAATCTCATTGAACCCTTCAGCAACAGTATACGCATTGGCCTTTGCAGAGGGCGGCAACAACTGGTTTAGAATAAACCAATTCAATCCGTTCAATTTGCAACGATCTTCAGGATTTGGACTTCGCATCTTCTTGCCCATGTTTGGATTACTTGGAATTGACTGGGGATATGGATTTGATCCCATACCAGGAATTACAGAATCATCCAGAGACAAGAGCCAGTTTCACTTCTCAATTGGGCAGCAGTTTTAATAAAGAATCTCATCACTATCAAAAATTAATATCATGAAAAGAATAGCCTCCATTATCACATTTGCCTTGGTCCTTTTTGCTTTTACTACTGTTCAGGCACAAAAGTATGCATATGTCGACACTGAATATATGTTGAGCAACATAGCTGAATATGCTTCAGCACAGCAATCACTAGATCAAATATCCATCACCTGGCAGAAAGAAATTGAAGCACGTTATGCCCAGATTGATAAATTGTATAAAGCTTATCAGGCCGAGCAAATATTGCTGACTGAAGAAATGCGCAAAAAGCGAGAAGATGAAATCGTAAACAAAGAGAAAGAAGTCAAAGAGTTTCAGAAACAAAAATTTGGTTACGAAGGTGAGTTGTTTAAGAAAAAGCAAGACCTTGTAAAACCCATTCAGGATAAGATTTACAATGCAGTAAAAAAGTATGCCGAAGATAATAGCTATGCAGTAATTTTCGACAAGTCAAGTGATCTCATAATGCTTTACACCAATAGCAAGTATGACAAAAGTGATGAGATACTGAAAGTAATGGGCTACAGCGCAGGCGGTGGCAGTGAAAGTAAAAGTGGAACCTCAGGCGGGGGGGGCAGTGCGCCCTCAGGCGGAGACAGGAAATAAACTAAATAACAACTAAACTATATTCAATCTAATCTTATGAAATCAATCTTTCAATCAATTATAGTACTTAGCTTCTTGTTAGCAATTTCGTTAAATGGTCAGGCGCAGAATGCTAAATTTGGACACATCAATTCTGCAGAGTTATTGGCAATGTTGCCCGCAACAAAGCAAGCAGATTCTACATTGCAGAAATTTGGAAAAGCGCTGGAGGATCAACTCAAAACAATGTCTGGTGAATATCAGGCTAAGTTGACCGATTTTCAAGCTAAAAGCGATGCTATGCCTGATGCAGTGAAGCAAGCAAAAATTCGCGAGATTACCGATCTTGAAAACCGAATAGATGATTTCCGTGAAAGTGCTCAGCAGTCCATTCAGAAGAAAAAGGAAGAATTGTATACCCCGATTCTGGAGCGTGCGGAGAAAGCCATAAAGGACGTGGCCAAAGAGAAAAGCTTTGCGTACATATTCGACACCAGTGCAGGTACTGTGCTCTTTGCGCAGGACTCAGACGATGTGATGAAATTGGTAAAAGATAAATTGGGGATTAAATAGTCTTCAACAATGATATTTAATAACATCCCGTAAATTGCGGGATGTTTTTTTATAAGCCTTATGAGTGTTTCTAAACAATCCGTTCTCAAGAGTCCCATTGGCATTTTTGATTCAGGCATTGGCGGTCTTACAGTAGCCAGCGCAATTCATAATTTATTGCCCAATGAAACACTCATCTATTTTGGGGATACCGCACATCTACCCTATGGTGACAAATCCGCACATGCCATCCGCGCATACTCAGTTGCCATCAGCGATTACTTGCTTTCTAAAAAGTGCAAAATGATAGTGATTGCATGCAACACAGCATCATCCATAGCATATGAAACTGTAAAACAGCATGTGGGAAATAAAGCAATAGTTGTGAATGTGATTGACCCTGTGGTGGCATCCGTGGTCAAGAAAACCAAAGCCGGCAAAGTAGGCGTTATAGGCACTAAAGCCACTATAAAAACTGATGCTTATGGCAGTAGAATAAAAGCCCTAAAGCCGGAACTAGAAGTGGCATCTTTGGCAACCCCTTTGCTGGCACCCATGATAGAAGAAGGATTCTTTAATAATAATATAAGCCGGACTATCATTCATTCTTATCTGTCTAAAAACAAACTAAAGGACATCAACTCGCTTATTTTAGCATGTACTCATTATCCTTTGATAAAATCTGAAATAAAAAGCTTTTTTCCTGAACATATGCTTGTAGTTGACTCGGCAGAAATTGTTGCCGGTGAAGTAGGGCGTGTGTTGGCGCGAAAAAAACTATTGAATACAGGCAGTAAAAATCCGCATCATTTTTATGTTTCGGATTATACAAGCTCGTTCGAAAAAAGTACACGGTTGTTTTTCAAAGGTAAAATCAAGTTAGAGCATTACGCCTTATGGGAGTTGTGATTCAACAGGTTCTACCCAGGTTGAATACATCACATAATTGTCTGATATCTTTTCGATAAGCCGGCTGAATTGCTCCGGACTTATCTCTTTTACCTTTCGCGCTGGCACACCTGCATAAATAGTTCCCGATTCTACGATGGTGTTTTCCAATACTACCGCACCGGCCGCTACAATTGAGTTTTTTTGCACCACCGCATGATCCATAACCACCGCACGCATGCCAATCAGCACATTGTCTTCCACCGTACAGCCATGCACAATTGCTCCGTGACCAATTGAAACATTATTGCCTATCGTGGTTGATGCCTTTTGATAAGTACAATGAATGATTGCCCCATCCTGGATGTTTACTTTGTTGCCAATTCGTATGGAATGCACATCACCTCTCACCACCGCGTTGAACCACACACTGCATTGGTCGCCCATCACTACATCGCCCATCATGGTTGCGTTGTCAGCTATAAAACAATCTTTTCCATGGCGGGGAGCCACTCCTTTTATTTTATACACATATGCCATTCGTGAAATTTTATAGTTTGTTTGTCGTTAATTTTGTAGAACAACCGCTTTAAATTACTAATTTTATTGTGTCACACACGGTTATCAACTAATGAGAAATATTTTCATCTACTCGTTTATTATTTTGGTTGCGGTAGCAGGCTGTCGCAAAACACAAGAGTTTCCTGATGAGCCGGTGATTGAATTCAAAGAGATAAGAAAAAATGCTGACGCTTCGGGCAAAGACACTTCTGTGAGTTTGGTTTTTTCATTTACAGATGGCGATGGAGATTTAGGTTTCCAGCGCAACGAGACCGGCCCTCCTTTTGTAGGAGAGTTTTATTACAATGTGATATGCAACCTTCAACAAAAACTAAACGGACAGTTTGTTGCTGTCACTTACCCAAGCGTGGATACCACTATCACATCCAATGGTGATACAATATATGTTCCCGTAAACAAACCTGTACAATATAATTATAGGTTACCGTTTTTAGAACCCAGTTCAAAAAACAAAGCAATCAAAGGGCAGGTGGCTGTGGATATAAATACTTTTGGACTTCCGCCCTCGTCTCGTTTTGAATTTTACATTTATGACCGCGCCCTTCACAAAAGCAATGTGGCTCAATCTTCCGAGTTTACCGTCAACAATTAGTTAAACAGGAATCCACTCGGCCCTATTCCAACCTTCGAGGAGTCTACCAATGTGCCTCCGATATTGTATCTGAATATCCAACCTTTGTTGGTGAAGTCATTGGCTTGCGCGCCATATACATTTCCGGAAGTTGGGTCCACCCCCAAACCATAATATGATTTTGCAGCCCAATCGGAAGTGGGGAGATTATTGTCTGCGATATTGAACTTCCTGATTTTACCTCCATATGCACTTTGCCCGAAGAGAAAGAAAATATTTTCGCCTGCCGCATCAATTGTCATCTTTAGTGGATGATTCATTTGCCCGAATTGAAATGATTGTGTCACCGCCAGCGTAATGGGATCTATTTTAAACAAAGAGCCACCAATATCATCAGCAGTGCCTCCTGTCCAGTCGGCACCTACATCGCCACCACACAGTACCCACACCGCACCGTTTTTGTCAACTGCCATACTGTTGGGGTTGATGCCCACTGCAATAGTAGCCTCTACCAAATCAGTGACAGGATTTATTACACTCACAGTGCTATCAGATCCAAACCCTCCTATATTGCATACGATAGCACGCCCCTGCGCCAGTACTATTTGCTCAGGACCCTGGCCCACGGAAATAGAGCCGGTTATTTTATTGGCATTGAGATCTACAATGGCCACGCGGTTTGCAAACCAATCTGTAACATAGGCTTTTGAAAAACTAAGAGGCAGGAAAAAGCGGGGGGATGAAAATCCGGAAATCACACCCATAGATTTGAAACTTGTCAGATTTACAATTTCAATTTTTTGCGAATTATTCACAACAATGAACCCACGACCATTATAACTGGTCATAGATTGCACCACATCGCCCAACGGGCGTTTGTTAACGGCATAAAACAAATCTTCGTGTTTGGAGTCGCCATCGCGCGTAACAAAACTGATTGATCCATTTGATGATCCGAATGAGCCTTCATTCAATACAAATATCCCATCGAGGCTGCCTGTGCTCACTATTGGGTCTTCATCTTTTTTGCAACCGGTAAACATTACCAGAAAAGCAAAGCATGGTAAAATTAATTTGATGTAATTCATAATTCAAGTGGTGTTATATTAATTTATAGTACTTAAAAGTGTAATGTGGAAACTCCGTCCAGGCATAGCTCGCCATGCGATGGTTTGGTACTGAGCTTCCATTAAATTGTTTACTGAAAAATTCAGATCAAATTTTAGTTTATTCAAGCTGTAATGCCCACCAAGAGAGATGTTGGTGAGTAGGTATGGGTCTATTTCTTGTGTATTCGGAACATCTGTAAACCGTCTTCCTGTAAGGGTTGTAATGGTATTGGCAAAATATTTTTTAGAAGAGATAGATACACTGGCGCTTAATTTATGGTTAGGAACATACACCAGTTGTTTGCCAATGAGTTCTGAAGCGGGATTTCCATAAACTTCCACATTGGTAACATCATTTAGTGATGCGATTAATTTAAATTTCAACTTTTTGTCTTGGCTTGAAAATGACTTTTCTGTGGCTAATTCCACACCCTGCGATTTAACTTTTTTCAAATTTGCAGGCGCAAAGTATCCACTTAAAGTAGGCGCCCATTGTATCCAATCATCTACCATCATTCTATAAATCTGGAAAGCAACTTTAGATGTTTTCCTTTTGTTGGTGAGAAAGAAACCGGTTTCCATACTGGAACTTGACTCAGGCCTAAGATTTAAGTTTCCACCTGGAATCCAATAGCGGTCATTGAGCGTAGGCACAAGATATCCGGTTGCATACTTAGCATGTATTATTAGATTGTCTCCGTTTATTTGTTTATCAGCCCCTACAGCAAAAACTACCGGAGGATCAAAACCCTGCACAAATTGTTTTTGCAGTTGTATGGTCATTCGGGTGCGCCTTGGCAATTGCATGTTGGCTGCAAACGCACTGCTGGCACGCAATTCTTCTACATTGGCTCCATACTCGTCAGCACTTGCATTTATATTTTCTGTTGCATTTTCCATTCCGAGATCAACCCAACGCCACGGCCCATAACTCAACTCATGTGAAACCAATCCCTTATGGCTCGTTGACAATGATTCTATTCCGTTGAGCGGATTTGCGTAAAAAATTTGCTCGTTAAGCCATGCCAATTGCAGATTTGAAAAACCTTTTTTGATGAATCGTTTCCAAGAAGCCACCGCGCGCAAAGCACTGTCATTTTGAAATTCTTTGCTTTCGAAAGCAGTCATCAGGGGCGGTATCTGGCGTTCATTATGCTGATACCACAGTGATACCGACATATTGTTTTTCGTGTTGGGCGCATAGTTTCCTATGTACATAATGGCATCGGTAGCTGATTTCGCGTTGGTCTCAATGGTGTGCGGGGTTCCAAACTGGGTGAAGTTATCGTAACAAAAATCGTTTTGTGCCCTGCCACGCAAAGCCCGTAAACTGTGATAGGATTTGTTACGACCCACATCCAAACGACCGGCCAGCTTGTATTCACCAAAGCTGCCAGCCTCACTCAATAACATCAGTTTAGTTCCTTGATGTGCAGAAGAAGAGGAGGCAAGCGCAACTGCTCCGGCTATGGAATTGTTGCCCGTAAGACTAGACATGGTACCATGAACCACAGAAATATCGTCAAAGAAAAAAACGGGAAGCAATGCTGCATCGCTAAGTCCCAGGAACGATGAATTGAGATTGAGTCCATTCCATATGGTGGCTGTGTGAGAAGGTGACATACCCCTTAGCGAAATGGTAGAAACCGAACCCGGCCCATAAGACCTTATATGGGCAAGCGATTGGGTCGAAAGTATCTGATCAAGTTGTTGATGATAATGTGTTTTGATTAGAAGTGAATCAATTTCAATTTGGAGGGTGGCTGCTGCATAGCGTTTCACTTTTGAACTTGATATTTCCACCGTACGCAAGTGAAGGAGTGTATCGCTTGGTGGTAACTGAGCGTGCACGGAAGCGCAGACGAATACAGCGAAAACAAGCATGTACAAAACACTTTTCATTCCTCCGATGAATAAATGCTACAGAAAAAGAAAGGGTAACAATAGTGCCCCCTGCTTTCCTCCGAAGCGGTTCAATTAATTTTGATGGGCAGGTCTTCTGACTTGTCTGAGCAGGGCGCCTTCCCGGAATTTCCAGTGGCTTTGTGCCTTTGCTTTGTTTACAGACTTACAGCAGCGGGGACTGTTCCCGATTTTCACGGGATTCCCTTTTAATCCTTTTGAGTAGAACCCAAGTCCGGAACAAAAGTATTTAAATTTTCGTTGATGGCCGTGCGCTGGGCCATCGTAGTAATAAATTCATCAATAGCGCTTGATAAATGGTCATCAATTTGTGACAGCGGAGGTGGAGCGTGGAGGGTTGTAGATTCGAGAGCGTGATCCAACGAGAATGCGGATTGTGATTGAGTGGTGAAGTAGCGTAGGGACTCCATACGGTGTGCCAGGTATTCTTGTTCCGTTTGCCTTGGCGTGGGCACAAGGCAGGCGGATTTTTGGAGCCGAATCAAATCCATGATGGAGCTATAACCGCTTCGGGCAATGACACAGCGGGCTGACATTACAATATTTGAAAATTCTTGTGTGTCGGCATGTGCAATCAATTGTACATTTGTGTGGATTGATGGATTGGCAGCGTGGTGGGCTGGCAATCCACGAAGAATTACGAATTTATATTGAGGAAGGGCAGCCATTTGAGAGAGCATAAGTTTTTCGAATTCGGTGCGCTGCGGCTCAGGGCCACCTAATATAGCAACGGCATCTAACTTCACTTTCGCGCTTGCTTCAGATTCCAATACTAAGCGAGACAAAATTCCAATTTCGCGCTTAGGCAAATCGGCAGTGTTCGTGCTTAATTTTCCAGTCAACCCGGCCTGATGTGGAATGTCAGGTACCCATATTTGATCAAACTGCTTTAGTCTTTTAGTAATCCATTTGTGTACTGTTGTTTGGAATGGTTTAAACAGTGGAGGGACTATGGGTTGCAATTGGTGTGTAATTATGACACTTACAATTCGCATGTCAAAACAGCCGTATCGATTGTCACTTATAATTCCGTGAATATTTCGAGTCGCTACAATTTTGCTTACTTCATCATGTTCGTTATGCAATACTTTGATTGCCGCTGGAATTTTTGTCGCCAGCCCTGCAACTCCCATTCCGTTTTTGCCATAAGAAATCTGAACATCTTTAAGGCGAATGACCTCCAATTCAGGGAGTTCTGATTTTAACAACTCAAAAGCGTTACCATCGGCAGCTGCTATCACGTAGCACTCCCTTTTCTGTAAAGCTAAAATTATTGGTATGCAGCGCGCGGCATGCCCCAGGCCCCAATTGAGAGGACAGACAAGTACATTGAACCGATGTGTACTTTTGCGATCAGACATGCACGTAAATTTAGAATTAACCTCAGACTTCTATTTTTGCAAAAACAAATAGACGAAAGTGACCAAAAGAAAACTGCAACGATTCGCGGAAGTTGAGCAATTTCCCAATGTAATAAAGCCTATTTCATTCATCAATGAAGATAGTCACCCGATAAAGGGCAATTGGCATGCCCAGCATTTTAAGAATTCCAATCCCATCACACTGGAGCTAGGTTGTGGGAGGGGTGAATACACAGTGGGGTTGGGGCGAGCGTATGAGGATAGGAATTTCATAGGCATAGATGTGAAGGGCGCGCGGCTGTGGCGGGGGAGTAAGACAGCATTGGAAGAGTCATTGGTCAACGTGGCTTTTTTACGCATTCAGATCGAACGGATTGAATCGTACTTCGAAAAAGATGAAGTGAATGAAATATGGATTACATTTCCTGATCCTCACCTCAAGTCCATCAGGCAAAACAAGAGACTCACCTCACCACGATACTTGGAGCGTTATGACCAAATTATGAAACCTAATGGTGTCTGTCATCTCAAAACAGATTGTACACCGTTGTATGAATACACCCGCGACTTGCTGTTGGAACGGGGTGATGTCATTATTCAAAATGATAATGATATTTATTCAGGCAAGAAACTTGAACATGAATTGCTAATTCAAACAAATTATGAGCAAATGTTTTTAGAGAAGGGGTCCACAATTTGTTACCTCTCTTGGCAGTTTAAAAAAAATTGAGCCCCGGGATTACCGGAGCTCAAAACCATCTAAAACAAGTAAACTGAAACTATTTTGAAAGCAATTCTTTTACAATGTTGCTAACCAATTTATTATCGGCTTTTCCAGCCAACTCCTTACTGGCCATGCCCATAACCTTGCCCATTTCGGCTGGCGATGACGCGCCAGTTTTTGAAATGAACTCAGCCACGGCCACTCTTATTTCTGATTCAGACATAAGCTGAGGGAGAAATTTTTCAATCACCACCAACTCCGCCTCTTCATCTTTCGCCAAATCCTCGCGGGCTTGCGCACGGTAAATATCTATCGACTCTTTTCTTTGCTTGGCTAGTTTTTGAAGCAGTTTCAATTCATCTGCCTCTTCTAACTTTCCTCCTGCTCCAGTATCAGTTTTTGCTATTATTATGGCTGATTTAATGGCACGAAGAGCTCTCAGCGCAGGTTCATTTTTGCTGCGCATAGCTTCCTTCAGGTCGTTAGATATTACTTCTTCAAGTGCCATTATTAATCTACTTTGTCGTGAAGAAAAGAATTATTGGGGCGAATCTCAGGCTTCTTGTCATCATCTTCGGTGAGTGTGTATCTCGAAACATTTGATTCTCCTGAATTTGGAACTTGATCCAATTTGATATTTCTTCTCTTGTAAGCAGGCTCTTTTTCGAGATCAACAATGCCATTTGGTGAATTTATCTTGAGACTAAGTTGGCGCAAGCGCATCAACCTGTCCTGCGCTCTATCTAATACTTCATTCGCTTCTTCGGGTTCTTGTTCCAATTTCTTGGACACCGGTTTTTCTTCATTCTGGTTCTCTTCTTTGCGCTTCAAGGTAGGCTCCTGCTCTTTGTTTATTTTGCTGCTGAGATCAAATTCGAAAGAAAAATATTCTTCTGTTTCTTTCTCTTGCTCAAGCTCTGCATTTTGTTTCAACACAGGTTCTTGTGAAACACTGGATTTCTGCTCAGCAACGTTTTCGTTTGTTCTGGCATCAGGTAACTCAGGGGTCAGAACGGTGACCTTTTTTTCAGGTAATGTTCGCTCACGTCCCATGTCCTTGCTTGATTTGAAACCGGTGGCAATGAGTGTGACCATTAATCCATCTTCGATAGATTCATCTTCACAGTTGCCCCATATCACGTCAGCAGTCATCCCGGCTTCGCGCTGTATGTAGTCAGTTATTTCAGTTATTTCATCCATGGTCACTTCGCTGGTGCCCGATGTGATGTTCAACAAAATGTACTTGGCTCCTTCAATATTGTTGTCATCAAGCAACGGAGATTCAATAGCCTGTTGAACCGCTTTGATAGCGCGGTTGTCGCCATTAGCCAATCCCGATCCCATGATGGCTACGCCACTCTCGGTCATTACTGTTTTTACATCTTCAAAGTCTACGTTGATATAACCGGTTACGGTGATAATCTCTGCAATACCGCGCGCGGCTGTGGTTAGTATATCATCAGCTTTGGAGAATGCACTTTTGAGTGTGAGGTTGCCATAGATTTCGCGCAGTTTGTCATTGCAAATCACCAGCAGAGTATCCACGTTTTTCTTCAGCTCATCTATACCGGCTTGCGCTTGCAAAGCCCTCTTGCTACCTTCAAACTCAAAGGGTAGGGTTACAATTCCTACGGTGAGTACGCCCATCTCGCGCGCCAGACCCGCTATAATCGGTGCTGCTCCGGTGCCCGTGCCACCGCCCATGCCTGCGGTTATAAACACCATTTTTGTCTGACTCAATTGCTCGCGTAGCTCTTCCAGATTTTCGATAGCCGCATTGCGACCCACTGCTGGGATTGAGCCTGCCCCACGGCCATCTGTCAGGCTACTGCCGAGTGTAATTTTGATTTGTACCGGGCTTACATCTAGGGCTTGTTGGTCTGTGTTGCAGATCATAAAATCTACACCTTTGATTCCCTGACGAAACATATGGTTTACGGCATTGCTGCCACCACCACCGACACCAATCACTTTAATGATTGATTTTTCATCTTTTGTTAGTTCAAATTCCATCGCTTTACTTGTTTTATGGTTATTGGTTCAGTTGTTTTATTTTAATATTTGATCATCATTGTCAGTATCCAACCACTCCTTGCTCATGTTGAATATTTTAGAAAAGAAACTGCCACGCTCTTTTCCTGAGTGAGCCGGTATTTTCTTTTGCTCATCTCTTTCTTTGGTAGCATTTTGCAAGCCTTTTATAACCAGACCTACACCTGTAGCATACATTGGGCTCTTCACTTCATCGGCACCTTTGGCCAAATGCTCGTTAGGATATCCTATTCGGGTATCCATGCCGGTTATATACTCTATCAATTGTGGAGTGTGTTTCAATTGTGCGCCACCGCCTGTCACCACTATTCCGGCAATCAGTTTCTTTTCGTATCCAGAGTTTCTTATTTCGTAATAAATGTGATCGATGATCTCCTCCATGCGAGCTTGGATGATGTGCGAAAGATTCTTTACAGAAATTTCCTTTGGCTCACGACCACGCAATCCGGGAATGGACACTATTTCGTTTTCCTGGTTTTCGCTTGCCAGTGCTGATCCGAATTTAATCTTCAGCAACTCTGCCTGGCTCTTTATAATGGTGCATCCTTCTTTAATATCTTCTGTGATCGCATTACCACCAAAAGGAATAACCGCAGTATGACGAATTATACCATCTTGAAAAATGGCTATGTCTGTAGTGCCGCCACCTATATCAACCAATGCCACACCCGCTTCTTTTTCTTCTTCAGTGAGCACAGCTTCTGATGAAGCCAGAGGCTCTAGGATGAGATCAATTACTTCCAACCCGGCTTTGTCCACGCACTTGTATACATTTTTGGCCGCTGTTATTTGCCCGGTTATGATGTGACAATTTGCTTCAAGCCTAATGCCTGACATGCCTATCGGGTCTTTGATTCCTTGCTCATTGTCCACTATGTATTCCTGTGGTATCACATGTATAATTTCTTCACCTGGCTGCATGGCCAGTTTGAACATGTCTTCGATAATGGTATCGATGTCATGTTGTCCTATCTCATCATCCAGACTGTTTCTGGTTTTCATTCCTCTGTGTTGAAGACTCTTGATGTGTTGGCCGGCAATGCCCACATTTACAAACTTGATATCAACCCCAGATTTGTTTTCGGCTTCTGCTATAGCTGCTTTGATTGAGTTCACCGTTTTTTCGATGTTCGATACAACTCCTCGCGTCACGCCTATCGATTCGTTCTTCCCCATCCCAAGTATCTCTATTTTGCCGTGTTCGTTTCTTCGGCCCACTATTGTACATATCTTGGTGGTTCCTATGTCAAGCCCTACAACTATTGTATTAGATTCCATTCTGGTTATTGTTTGTAATTAATTGTTCTTGTCTGATGCTATTCTTTTGGTGCAAACTACTTGGTCTTTGAACTTGAGGTTTATTACCGAATATTTTTCCCAACCTGTTTGGACCACTGCACGGTTGTAAAACATAAGCAGCTTTTCAAACTTCATTGGCAAATCTTTGCTGTCTCCTATTATGATTCTTTGATCAGCAATTTTGGGTATTAACTCTATATCTCCCATCGGAGTGTAATACATTTGTTCAATCAGTGACTTCAGGTAGGCGTTTTCTTCCAGGTACATTGCCACCTCATACAACTGTTGTGTGGACTTTGGATTTGTTGCTGTTGTGGTTTTATTTTCAGTTGTCACAAACACAGATTTATCAACATAGCGCTCCAATAAATAACCATTGGCGCAAACTACACGTGCTGTGTATTCGTCAGACAATGGCATGTATACGCCATGCTCATCTATATAAAAGCTTTCATCCACAGTGTTGAATATTCTTATTACCGGTTTTCTTTGCTGAACATAAATGTTTAGGTTCCCATCAATTGTGGAATATACTTCGGCATTCGAAATAAAGGGATTGTTCTCAATCAATTTTTCCAACAAACTGATGTTAATATTAGACACCGGTGTCTCCGTACTAAATTTGGTTTGGTCATTGAGCATGCGTCTGATATCTTCAGGCTGGATAAAGTATTGTCCATCGCTCTCGTCAATTTGAATTTTTACATCAGCACATTTTAACTCATTTTGTTTGTAGGAAGCAAAGCTGATGCCAGCAAACAGGAATGCAACCATTGCTACCCAACTTATCAAAATGGCTATAGGTCTGAATTTTTCCATCTTAGTTATGCATTGTGTTTAGTAGTTGTTTGATGGGATTCACAAGCTCATCAATATCTCCTGCGCCCAATGTCAGCAATACCTCAGGTGTATTACTTCTTATTTTATCGAGAACCTGTTCTTTGCTCAACACACATTTGTTGTCATGCGTTATGTATTGCATCAACATGGACGAGCTAATGCCTTCAATTGGAAGTTCGCGCGCGGGGTAAATCTCGAGCAGGATTACTTCATCCAACAGCGACAAGCTTTCGCCAAATGCCTTTGCGAAATCGCGCGTACGACTGTATAGGTGAGGCTGAAAAATACCTGTCACTTTTTGGTTAGGGTAAAGCTCTTTGACAGAATTAATACATGCGGTCAGTTCAGCCGGGTGATGAGCATAATCATCAAGATATACGGTACGCTCTGATTTGAAGTGAATATCAAATCGCCTTCTCACACCAGTAAATGAGGCGAGCCCTTTACGAATGGCAAACTCATCCAATTTTAGTTTTTCCGCCACTGCTATAGATACCAATGCGTTTTCTACATTGTGTCGTCCCGGTAAACCCAGCGACAATTTTTTGTAGCTGGCTGTGGGCGTAGTGACATCGAACACATATTCATGATGCTCTACCCGCACATTGTTGGCACGATAATCCGCTTCATGTTCAATAGCATAAGAGAATTGATGAGCCGCATTGCTATTAAGTGTAAGGCCAGAATGATAATATAATGCTCCCAATTCACCAATTTTACCTGCAAAATCGCGATAGGTTTGGGCCAGGGCTTCTGCATTTTCATAGATATCCAGATGATCAGCATCCATCGAAGTGACCACTGCTATGGAAGGCTGAAGCGTCATGAATGATTTGTCAAACTCATCGGCTTCCACTACTATTACTTCTTTCATCTCAGAAGAAGATGTTCCTGCCACAAAGTTTGAATCAAAGTTTTTGGCAATGCCACCCAAAAATGCTGTGCAGTTTACGCCACCCTGCCGCAGCATGTGTGCGATGATTGACGATGTGGTGGTTTTGCCATGCGTGCCTGCAACGGCTATGGTATAAGCATTGGCCGTAATGGCCCCCAGCACGGCCGAACGCTTAGCTATAGTATACCCATCAGTTGAAAAGTATTGAAACACTTTATGCGCCTTTGGTATAGCCGGGGTGTAGATGATTAATAACGATGACTTGTCTGACTCTTTGATTCTAGCCGGAACCTGTGAGAGGTCATCCTGAAAATGAACGTAAATTTTTTCACTGCGAAGTTCATCCGTTAGAGTGGTCGATGTTTTATCATAACCGGCCACATAGCATCCTTTGCTATTGAAATATCGGGCCAGCGCGCTCATGCCTATGCCTCCAATGCCAATAAGGTAAACACTATTTATGTGATCAAGGTTTATCATTCTATTTGCTTGCCAGTTTAATCACTTCGTTTGCAATGGTTCGTGCCGAATTGTGAAACGCTAGTTTGCCAATATTTTCTGCAAGCCTGTGGCTTTTGTCTACATCGTTTACCAGCTCATGGATAGTATGCCAAAGCGATGACTGCGCATCTACATCCTTTATCAGTATTGCAGCTTGCCTGTTAACTAGCGCCATTGCATTTTTTGTTTGATGATCTTCGGCCACATTGGGTGAAGGAACAAGGATGGCGGGTTTTTGGGCAATAGTCAACTCGGATACTGTGCTGGCCCCCGCGCGACCCACCACCAGGTCAGCCACCGAATAAGCTAAATCCATTCTGCGGATAAATTCGTGCACCTTAATAAATGCAGGGTCAGAATTCATCAGCGCATCGAGCGCTTGTGGATGAAAGCCCTTGCCTGTTTGCCAGATCAGTTGAATTTGATTTTCTACCAACGCGTTGAGCATGGTGCGCATACTCTTGTTTATGGTCAATGCACCCAGGCTACCACCCACAACAAGCACCGTCTTTAAGTCGGCCCGCAGGCCAAAGTGCTCAAGCCCACGCTCGCGCTTTCCCGCCATGCTTTCAATATCTTGTCGCACCGGATTGCCGGTGATGATTATTTTCTCTTTGGGAAAAAATCGCTCCATGTTTTCGTAAGCCACACATATTTTATCTGCCCGTTTTCCTAAAATTTTATTGGTAATGCCGGCATATGAGTTTTGCTCTTGTATCAATGTGGGCACACCTTTCATAGTAGCGGCAAACAGCAGTGGACCACTTGCATAGCCACCTACTCCCACCGCCACATCAGGCTTGAATCGCTTTATTATTTTTCGTGCATTCATCACACTGCTCATTACTTTAATTGGAAACATCAGATTGCCGAGGGTAATTTTTCGTTGCAACCCACTTATCCATAATCCTTCAATTTTGTATCCTGCCGCTGGCACTTTTTCCATTTCCATTCGCCCACTCGCACCTACGAACAATATTTCTGCATCACTCCGGATCTCTTTCACTGCATTAGCTATTGCAATGGCAGGAAATATGTGACCGCCAGTGCCACCTCCGCTAATGATTACCCTTAGTTCACGCATGCTCGACTTCACCCTCCATTTCGTTTTCTCTACTCACACTAAGTATAATTCCAACTGCAATACTTGTAAACCATATAGATGTGCCACCCATACTTAATAAGGGTAGTGGTTGGCCGGTAACCGGAAACAAATTCACTGCTACCGCCATATTAATCATAGCCTGAAACACCAGGCTGAAACTACAACCCACCGCAATGAGCGTGGCAAACGCACGCGGATTTTTCCGCACTATCACAATAGCCCGATAGAATAATACGATGTACAGCAAGACTACAAGCATCCCTCCCGCCAGGCCGTATTCTTCTACTATAATGGCAAAAATAAAATCACTGTAGGGGTGTGGAAGGAAGTTGCGCTGCGAGCTGTGGCCCGGGCCTTTGCCAATGAGTCCGCCTGTAGCGATGGCTATTTTGGCCTGCTCGGTTTGGTAGTTACCTTCTGAACTTCCTGAGCTAAAATTTTCGATTCTGTTTTTCCAAGTCACTACCCTGCCTTGCATGTTGGTGATGAGTGCATAGGAAATAAAAACTGTGAGGAGCAGCGCGGCCACGCCAACCAATGAGAAGATAAACCGCAACTTGATGCGTCCGATGAACATCAAAAACATACATGTAGTGAATAGCACAGCCGCGGTAGAAAGATTGGCCGGCAAGATCAGTGCACATACAAGGAGTATGGGAACTATAATCGGAACAAATGCTGACTTGAAACTTTCTATTTGGTCTTGTTTGCGCGAGAGCATGCGCGCCACGTAAAGCAACAAAGCAAGTTTTGCAAAGTCTGAAGTTTGGAACGATAGATTTACAATAGGGAGTGTAAGCCAGCGGCTGGCTTCATTGAGACTGGTTCCCGAAAACAATGTGAACGCAAGTAGCGGAACGGCCAACATAAGTGATACTTGTGCAATGCGGGCAAAGAATGTGTACCGTACCAGGTGTACCAGGTACATTATCATGATGCCAAAGGCGAGAATAATAAGATGCTTGAAAAGATAATACTCTGTATTGCCCGACTGATACCTATATGCAAGTGTACCAGTTGAGCTATATACAGCCAACAAGGAGAAAAACGAAAGTAAAATCACCACCAGCCAAATGGTGCGATCTCCTTTTACATATGTATCTATCCAGTTCATCTATTTATGTAAAAATTAAAGAGACTTAACTGCTGCTTTAAATTGGTGCCCGCGGTCTTCATAGTTTTCGAATAAATCAAAACTTGCACATGCCGGTGACAATAAAACAACGTCTCCGGTTTTGCCAATCTTGTATGCAGCCATCACTGCTTTCTCTGCAGTATCTGCTTCTACTATGTTTGGAATCTTTTTGCCAAATGCCTTCAGGATTTTTTTATTGTCTTTGCCTAAACACACGATTGCCTTCACTTTCGAAAGCACCAATTCATTCAACATTGAATAATCGTTGCCTTTATCAACACCGCCTACTATCCACACTACAGGTTTTTCCATACTTTCTAAGGCATACCAGGTGGAGTTTATATTAGTTGCTTTTGAATCGTTGATAAATTCAATGCCGTGAACCATGCCTACTTTTTCGAGCCTGTGCTCAGCATTCTGAAAGTCTGATAAACTCTCACGCACTACTTGTTTTCTGATATCAAAAATGCGCGCGGCAATACCTGCGGCCATTGAATTGTAGATGTTGTGTTTTCCTTGTAATGCGAGATCGTAGATTGACATAGTCAGAGTTTGGTTTAGTATTTGAATTATTAGTTGTTCGTTTTCAAGCCACGAACCTTCTTTGAGTTTTTTTTTTATTGTGAAAGGGTATAAAGTGGCATTGATGTTTTGTGTTTGAATACGGTCGTTAACGACTTCATCATCGCAGCAATAGATTAAGCTATCAGTGCCAGTCATGTTTTGAGCAATGCGAAATTTGGCGTTGATATAATTCTCAAAGTTGTAATCATACCTGTCCAGATGATCAGGAGTTATGTTCAACAGTATCGCCACATCTGCCTTGAAGTGGTACATATTATCAAGCTGAAAACTGCTCAGCTCTACCACGTAGTTTTCTTTTGGTGCGCGAGCCACCTGATAGGCCAGGCTTTTGCCTACGTTGCCTGCCAAACCCACATCCAAACCTGCATTTTTCAAGATGTGATAAGTGAGTAGGGTAGTGGTGGTTTTTCCATTGCTACCTGTGATGCACACCATTTTTGAATCTGTGTATCGTCCCGCAAATTCTATTTCCGATATCACGGGTATTCCTTTTTCTTTCAGCTTCACAATTAATGGTGCCTTGTCACTTATTCCCGGGCTCTTCACTACCTCAGCACATGTAAGTATGTAAGCCTCATTATGCGATCCTTCTTCCCACTTTATTGAGTTCTCGTCAAGCAGTGTTTTATATTTTGGTTTGATTGCACCCATGTCTGACACCAGCACATTCCAGCCCTTATCCGCAGCGAGTATGGCAGCACCTGTGCCGCTTTCGCCTGCACCCAGTATGGCTATGTTTTTTGCTGCTGACATGTTATCTCAACTTCAGTGTTACAATGGTTAATACAGCAAGCATGATTCCAACGATCCAAAAACGAGTTACAATTTTCGATTCGTGATAGCCCTTTTTTTGATAGTGGTGGTGAAGCGGAGACATTAAGAATATCCTGCGCCCCTCTCCATATTTAATTCGGGTGTATTTGAAATAGGAAACCTGGATCATCACTGACAGATTTTCAACCAGAAAAATTCCACAGAGAATCGGTATCAGTAATTCTTTACGCACAGCTATTGCAAACACTGCGATTATTCCGCCTAACGCAAGGCTTCCAGTATCACCCATGAAAACCTGAGCAGGGTATGAGTTGTACCAAAGGAATCCAACACACGCACCCACAAAGGCACTGATAAATATTACCAACTCACCGGTGTGTGGGATGTACATTATGTTTAAGTAATTGGCGAATACCGTATTGCCCGATACATAAGCTAACACTCCCAAAGTGGCGCCAATGATTGCCGAAGTACCAGTAGCAAGTCCGTCTATTCCATCTGTAATGTTGGCACCGTTTGATACCGCTGTGATAATGAGTATCACCATCGGAATGTAAATCAACCACCCCCACTTTTCGTAGCCCGGGCCAATGAAGGCGAGCAGTTTGCTATAATCAAACTCATTGTTTTTGAAGAATGGAATGGTTGTTTTTGTAGACTTTGTTTCGTCACCGGAGAAGTAAGCCGATGAGTTGGATTGCAACTCATCAATTACATTTCCTTTGTTGGTAATGGTCACTTGATCTGTTGTGATGCGCTCGCGCACCACGGCTGCATCACTGAAATATAAAATGCTACCCACTATCAAACCCAGTCCTACTTGTCCAAATATCTTAAACTTACCGGCCAGCCCGCGCTTGTCTTTCTTGAATACTTTGATGTAGTCATCCATGAAGCCAATAAAACCAAGCCACACAGTTGAAATAATCATGAGTATCACATACACATTATCGAGTTGTGCAAATAATATAGTGGGTATCAAGATGGCCGACAAAATAATGAGGCCGCCCATCGTAGGAGTTCCTTTTTTCTCTGCCTGCCCCTCAAGCCCTAACTCGCGAATGGTTTCGCCAACTTGCTTCTTCAGCAACAATTTGATGATTCTTTTGCCTAGCACAAATGAGAACAACAACGAGAAAAGTATTGCAAGTGCCGCCCTGAATGAGATGTATTTGAACACTCCAGCTCCAGGCAAGTCAAAATGTTGATTCAGAAAATCTATTAAGTAATATAGCATCTTAGTGTTGTTCTATGTTATCAAATAGTTGTGCAAGCACTTGCTTGTCATCAAATGGATGTTTCACTCCTTTTATCTCCTGATATTTTTCATGCCCTTTTCCAGCCAATAGAATGATGTCACCTTCTTTGGCCAGTGTGCAAGCAATCTTAATAGCCTCTCTGCGGTCGGCAACTGATAGGTATTTCATTTTGTCGCTAGGACTCACACCTTTTTCCATTTCCTTAATGATGGTATCAGGATTTTCACTGCGTGGATTGTCCGATGTAAGTATTACACGATTGCTCATTTCGCAAGCAATGCGTGCCATTTCAGGGCGTTTGGCGGTGTCCCTGTCACCACCGCAGCCTATTATCGTTATCACTTGCTCATTGCCTGTGCGAATGGAGTTAATGGTTTCGAGTACATTTTTCAATGCATCTGGTGTGTGTGCATAATCTACTATACCAGTTATGTTGTTTCCCGATTTTATGTATTCAAATCTGCCTTCAACCGGGCGCAATGCGGACAAGTGAGTGAGGATATCAAGTTTGTTTATTCCCAATTCGGCCGCTGCTCCATACACCGCAGTGAGATTGTAGGCATTGAATTTTCCAAGCAATGGAAATATGGCCTCATAGTCATCTATGTTTAATACCAATCCGCTGAAACTGCTTTCCATCAGTTTGCATTTATAGTCGGCTGCAGATTTTAATCCATACGAGCGAATGGCTGCCTTAGTATTTTGAACCATCACCAATCCGTTTTTGTCATCTGTGTTGGTGAGCGCGAATGCATCGCTAGGTAACATGGTAAAAAATCGCTGTTTGGCTTTGAGGTACTCGTTGAAAGTTTTATGATAATCCAAATGATCGTGTGTGATATTGGTGAAAATCCCACCCGCAAAATTGAGTCCCGAAACCCGCTCCTGGTCTATAGCGTGTGAACTCACTTCGATAAAGCAATATTCACAATCTTCATCTACCATGGCATTCAAAAAAGCATTCAAGTGCAATGCATCAGGTGTAGTGTGAGTGGCCGGTATTACTTGTTGGTTTATCTGATTCTTTACTGTAGAAAGCAAGCCCGATCGGTACCCCATTCTGCTAAACAGCTCAAATAGCAATGTGGCCACAGTGGTTTTGCCATTGGTCCCGGTTACACCTATCAACTTTAGTTTTTCAGATGGATTGTCATGAAAGTTGGAAGCAATAACACCCAGTGCTCGCGCACTGTTCTTTACCACTATGTAAGTTATATCGTCATTGGTTTTCTCAGGCAATTCTTCGCATACTATCGCGATGGCTCCAGCTTCAATTGCTTTTTCAATGTAGAGGTGACCATCAGTTCGTGTCCCTCGTGTAGCCACAAATAATGAAACCGGCACCACTTTGGCCGAATTAAAAGTGACAAGGCTTATCAACCGATCGGTGTTACCCTTCAAGGTTTCAATGCTGGCTTTGTACAATATGTCACTCAATAGTTTCATCAGCTCAATTCAATGGTTATGTTCTCTCCCTTTCTTATTCTTGATCCCGGATTTACCGATTGACGGTATACTGTTCCACGGCCCACGGCCCTTACACGCAATCCCGCATTTTCCAGTAAGTAAATAGCATCTCTCATACCCATGCCCGATACGTTTGGAACCACACCGCTATTCATGGTGCGTTCAACCAGGTGCACACCTTTTTCGTCTTTGTAGTTTCCCACCCACACGGCTTCGGGGCGTTCTATGTGTGGAGCGGTTTCGAGTTTGCTGTAAATGACTTTTAAGTCCTCAAGATTTCCTGCCTTAGGCTGAGGGGTTGGTATTTTTACCTTGGCTGGTGCGCTGGCCATCTGGGTGTGTAAATCAATCCGTGTGGCATAAACTTTATCGGCAATCTCTTTGAAAATGGGTCCGGCCACTACGTTACCATAGTAAACCGAGTTAGACGGAGAATACACCATCACTATGCATGAGTACAGTGGTTTTTCAGCCGGGAAATAGCCTACGAATGAAGCTTGATAGCTCACCTTGTTGTAACCGTGACGCGAGTTGGCAATTTGAGCAGTACCTGTTTTACCGGCTATTTTGAAATGAGAATTTTTGAGATTTGATGCAGTGCCATGCTCCACAACGCCTTCAAGCATTGCGCGTACTTTTAGCAATGTTTTTTCCGAGCAAATGGGCTTGGATTCAACTTGCGGTTCAAAGGTTTCTAATATTTTGCCTCGGTGTGATATGCTTTTTATCATCATCGGCTTTACTCTGTAACCATCATTAGCTACTGCATTATATAGACAGAGTATTTGCAGCGGAGTAAGTCTTGTTTCATAACCTATGCTCATCCACGGTAAAGAGATTGCAGACCAACTCTTGTCGTCTGTATTCTTTATTACAGGTTTTCCTTCACCTTTAATTTCAACACCCACCTCTTTGTCCAAGCCCATGAATTTCAGGTGGTCAATAAATTTCTGCGGGTTTTTTGAGTAGCTCTGAGAAATTAATTTTGACATTGCGACATTCGATGACAACTCAAAAGCACGCTGGACAGTTATCTTGCCATACCCTCCCTCTTTGCTGTCTTTCATCACAGCATCGTAATATCTTTTGGTGCCATTCTCAGTGTCAATGCTGTCATTGATATCTATCAGCCCGTCTTCAATAGCTGCAATCATTGAAGCCAGCTTAAAAGTGGACCCGGGTTCGGAACTTTCACCTATGGCCCAATTGTAGTGTTCGCCATAGGCGTCAGGCTTTTTCGACAGATTGGCAATTGCCTTTATTTCACCGGTAGCAACTTCCATCACCACCACGCAACCGCTGACTGCATTGTGCTTCTGAAGTTGTGTAAGCAAAGCACTTTCAGCAACGTCTTGTATGTTTATATCTATGGTAGTAGTAACATCGTTACCATCTTTGGGTTCAATTTCGTTCTCATCATTGAGTGGTTTCCATATTCCACCCGAAATTTTTTGCATCAATCGCTTTCCACCGGTGCCCTTCAACTCTGTGTTGTATGCACCTTCAATGCCCACCGGTGTTACGCCATCTATTTCGTAACCAATAGTACGTGCTGCTAGGAATTTGAATGGCTTTGTACGTTTGTTTTTTTGAACTAGGATCAAACCACCTTTGTAACGGCCATGGCGGTACAATGGAAATTCCTTCAATTTATTCACTTCACTATAGGAGACATTACGCCTCACTAAATAGTATCTGTTCTTTTTTCTTCTGGCTTCTTTGAAATCGTTTCGGTATTGTTGCCAACTTCTGTCCCCAAACAATTTAGAAAGACATATGCTGAGTGAATCAATATTGTTGTTGAAAATTTCCTGGGTGATGGCATCAGCCGCCAAGTCCATTCGTACTTCATAAATAGGAAGTGATGTAGCGAGCAAGCTTCCATCATCTGTAAAAATATTGCCGCGCACAGCTTCTATTTCATGATAGGCTATGGTCAGGTCTTCAGCTTTTTGTTGCCAGTATTCACCTTGAAACAATTGCAGAAACAGAATCCTGCCTACGATGGAAACACCAAACAGGATAAGGAATGCGTACACCAGGTACACACGCATCATTATATCCTTTTTTGCATCTTCCATTAATCTTGATTCTTCGCCTTACGGGTGTCCTTTTTGGTTATTTTAATTTTTACAGGAGGATCTACCGATTCCTTTATTCCCAGTGCCGATACTTCTTTAGCCACTTCTGATTGTTTGCTCTTGTGCATCAGTTCCGACTTGGTACTTATATATTCTGATCGCAATTCCTTCAATTCGTTGTGCATGTTCTCGATGTTGCGAATCTTTTTCTCTGCCAGATAGCTGTTGGCTATATAGACAATAGCCAAAACCGTGAGAAAAAGAATGTATGGCATCAGTTTAACCAGAGATTCTTTTTCAATCAGGCCACCAAAATTTAATGCGCGCACTATCTTTCTGGCACTGCTGTTTTGATTGCCCTTTTCTTTTTTCTCTTTAGCTTTTTTAAAATGGTTCATGCTAAATTCCTTTCTGCGATGCGCATTTTGGCACTGCGCGCGCGTGGGTTCAATCTTATTTCTTCTGCAGTTGGGGTAATTGGCTTTTTGTTGATAGCGGTGAGTGTTTTACCCACTACTTTTCCAAAAAAATCTTTTTGCAGCTCACCCTCCACATTTCCGGAACGTATAAAATTCTTGACCATTCGGTCTTCCAGTGAGTGGTACGATATCACGGCCAGGCGTCCACCTGGTGCCAGTACTTCCACGCTTTGTTTAAGAAAATCTTTCAAGGCGCCCATCTCATCATTTACTTCGATGCGTAAGGCTTGGAACAGCCTCGCCATAAATTGGGTTTCTTTTTCCTTACGACTGAAAGGTGCAGCAGCTGCCTTCAAGTCTTCAGTGGTTTTAATGGGTTTCTCTGCTCTCACATTTAACAAATGCCTAGCCAGGGGCCTCGCATTTGTGATGTCTCCGTAGGTTTTGAATACCGCAGCGAGCTTAGATTCATCATACTCATTCAATACAGATACAGCACTCTTGTCACCGCTTTGGTGCATCCGCATGTCCAACACCGAATCAAAACGAATTGAGAACCCTCGTTCTTTAGCATCTATTTGGTGCGATGAAATTCCGAGATCGGCCAATATGCCATCTACATATTTGATGTTGTGATATTTCAGCGAGTTCTTCAAAAACCTAAAGTTTGATGCGATGAACTGAAATCGATTATCTCTTAACTGATTGGCCATAGCATCTGGATCCTGATCAAATGCAATCAACCTGCCAGTGGTTAATTTTTTTAGAATTTCTGATGAGTGACCGCCTCCTCCAAAAGTCACATCCACATACACTCCGTCACCTTTGATGTGCAGGCCTTCTATAGCCTCTTCCAGCAGCGCAGGCTTATGATAGTCCACCCGGCTGACCTCCTTTGTTGTTTCCACCCATCACATCGTCAGCCAGATTCGCAAAATCTTCAGGCTCATCAGTAAGTAGGTTTTCATACACATCCTTATCCCACACCTCTATTCTATTTGAATAAGCAAACAGCACTACCTCTTTATCTATTCCGCCATAATCAAGCAGTCTCTTTGGGAATAGCAGCCGTCCGGTTTGATCTAATGTCATCTCTGATGCTCCACGATAGAAGTACCGCACAAACTCACGGTTCTTTTTGTTGTATAGATTCAACTGATTGATTTCCGCGCTTATGGTTTCCCATTCATTCATCGGATACAAAACCAAACACTTTTCGAAACCACGGTTCATCACAAATTTTTCTTGTGCCGCAGGCGACAATTGTTTCTTGAGTCCAGAAGGCAGCATCATGCGGCCTTTAGCGTCAAGTTTGCAATCATATTCGCCTATGAAATTGGTCATCTATACTCTTAATTCTATCTGGGGCGTAAATATAGAGCATTTTTTACCACATTTTACCACATTTTACCACCATGTTGAAAACTTTTTGACAATATGATGGAAATGGCCTGCCAGCGCACCTTGGCAAGTGGTACTTTCATACCAGAATTTTTGTCCAATTTTATTCGACATGTTATTTATTTGGGTTATTGCTTGTGGATCTATCGATCCGTCACCGTTTCTGTACCCAACATTATTTTGATTATTTTTGGTTACCTCCAAAACAGAGTTGTATGGAATATGAACTGAGAAAAGAAAAAAGATTCAAATACATAGAAGAAGGTGAGGGCCATCCTGTTATATTATTGCATGGTCTTTTCGGTGCGCTCAGCAATTGGGTGGATGTAGTTGAAAAATTCAAAGGAGATTATAAAGTGGTAATTCCATTGATGCCCATTTATGAACTTCCGTTGCTTTCTACCAATGTGCGTTCGCTGGCGCGCTATATTAATCGATTCATCTCTCTCAAAGGATACAAACAGTTCACCCTTGTGGGCAATTCACTCGGTGGCCACGTGGCATTAGTTTATGCCTGCCAGTATCCTAACGAAGTACACTCAATGGTGCTGACCGGTAGTTCAGGATTGTACGAAAATGCAATGGGCGGTTCTTTTCCGAGAAGAGAAGACTATAATTTTATCAAAGGAAAAATTGAGTTCACTTTTTACGATCCAAAGTCAGCCACCAAGGAATTGGTAGATGAGGTTTTTGAAATCGTAAACAACCGAAATAAGCTAGCTCGTATTTTATCCTTAGCCAAATCTGCCATCAGGCACAACATGGCCAAAGAACTTCATTCAATTAAAGTGCCTACCTGCCTTATATGGGGACAACAGGATACCATCACTCCGCCTGAAGTGGCCGAGGAGTTTCACAAGTTGATTGCCGATACAGAGTTATTTTTTATTGATAAATGCGGTCATGCACCAATGATGGAACAGTCAGAAGAATTTAATGAGATTTTACAAAACTGGCTGCACAAGCGAGTAAAGTCAAAGTGATTATAATCGCTGCCACATGGTGATTAAATCAGCAGAATTTATTACAAGCACGCCCACGCTTGCCACCTGCCCGCTTGCCACTTTTCCTGAATATGCATTTGTTGGTCGATCAAATGTCGGTAAGTCATCACTTATCAATATGTTGGTGAATAGAAAAGGATTGGCCAAAACATCGTCCACGCCAGGAAAAACACAAACCATCAACTATTTTCTAATTAATTCTGCTTGGTATCTGGTTGATTTACCCGGGCTTGGTTTTGCTAAAGTTTCGAAAAAACTTCGAGAAAACTGGGAAGAGAATTTTCGTGAGTACATTTTGAATAGGAGGAATCTCATGACTGTTTTTGTACTTGTAGATTCAAGGTTAATGCCACAGAGAATTGATGTGGATTTGATCAACTGGCTGGGTGAACATGACATACCTCAAGTAATAGTGTTTACCAAGTGCGATAAGCAATCCAAGCAGGTGACCGAAAAGATGATTTCAATATTTGAAAAGGAACTGTTGCAATATTGGGATGCGGCACCCACGTTTATCCGCAGTTCATCGCAATCACAAATGGGGCGTGACGAAATTCTAAATTATCTTGAAAGTATCAATCAAATCTATAAGCCTATTTCATAAGCAACTTTTATGATTTGATGCCGGTGCGTTTCCCAAAACTTTCACTAAATACTCTTAGCTCAGTTGCTCCTTCGCTATCTGAAGTGGCACGTTCATAAGTATCCGCAAGACTGGCCAGATTTTCATACACAAACTTTTTCATGTCGTTCACAAGCATTTTGTCTGTCCATAAATCAATGCGGTAAGATGTATCCGATTTTGTATCCCATATTGATAACATCACTGCTTCGCAGGGCTTTTTGCCCTCAACCCCCGACTCCTCGGCCTGCCAGGCCAAAGCTATTGGGTGTTTCTTTTCATCGAGTGTAACAGATAATATAATATCCGATTGCGTGGTGGTACTCATTCCTAGTTATTTTTTTGGTTTATATCCCGATCGGGAAAGTAATTTTTGAGAATCTGTTTCTTCCATCAGTTGCTGTAATGAAACTTGGGGGTTTGCCTCCATATATTTATTGACTATCTGAAGTCCAATCCAGGCACCTATCATAGGCGGAGCTTCAGCTGGCAGGCCACTTGTGGTGGGTCCGTCATTTACATATTTGCCATATTCAAACTCATCAGTAGAGTAAAGTAGATTCTTATTTATCAAAGTAGACCATATATTGAATTCATTTGCCTTGCACCATGCTTCATGCTGTGGGGAATAATGCGTGATCAGGCTGTCATTTGTACTTGGCATAATGTCCTTTAATGCATACCAAATTTTTCCTTTGTATATCATTTGGCTTAATAGTTCGCCTTTAACCATTGATGGGTCGTAATCTGACTGAAGCCAACCCTTCATGCAATCGCTCACAACATATGGCTTTTGCATAGTACGTTGTTTATACAACGGGAATCCAGCCATTGAATAAAGTTTATTTCCGCTACCCAAATACATGTCTAGCCCTATGCCCAAAATACTGTCAGCACTTATTACTGAATAATTAAGTCCCGAAATAAAAGTGACAACTTTGGGCATGACGCTATTTGGAAAGTAGTGTCTGTAAAAACCAAATGATTTTGACAATTCAATTTCAATCTCAGCCATGCTGGTAAATTGCTCCCGCACTCCTGCATTGAGCTCAGCAATTTCCGGATCGGAAATGAAGTCATTAATTAATGTGATAGTTTGATCAGCCTCAGGTGGCCCTACCCTGATGATATATTGTGTGTATAGTGGAAAGAAAGCAGGAAATTGAGAAAGTAAAGAATCCCGCATACCAATTGTAAAAACAGAATCGGATCCGGTCAGCAATAGGTCAAAGCGATATGTCTTAATGTCAAAAGTGTTTTTTTCAATATTGGGAATGCTTCTATTTGGATTGCACGTGCAAGCACTTACCATCAATATCAGTAAGACCAAAGAGTTACAAAATGAAAATTTGCTTATCATTGTAGCAGTTTTAAACTCATCAAAACATGAAAAGAATTGCAATATTAATATTCGTAGCGTTTTTTGCCATTTCAGCGCAGGCACAAAAGTTTAATTTTGGCTTGAAAGCATCGCCATCATTGGCATGGCTCAAGCCCGATACCAAAGGCATAGCAAGCGATGGCTCAAAGATAGGATTTTCGTATGGCATCCTTATGGATTACAACTTTGGCGACAATTATTCATTAGGAACAGGTGTGGATATTACCTATCGTGGGGGCAAACTGGTTACTGAAGACACTACTTTTTCTGCTAACATAGATTACAAACTTCAATATATCGAAATACCATTTACATTGAAGATGAAAACCAATGAGATTGGGTACTTAACTTATTTTGCTCAGTTTGGATTCGCACCTGGAGTAAACATTAAAGCCAAAGCCGACACCGAAACAAAAATCAGTGGCCAAACGAGCATCAATGAAACCGACATAGATATTTCTAAAGACATCAATACAATTAATTTAGCTATGATAATTAGTTTGGGTGCCCAATATTCATTGGGCGGTAAAACTTCTTTGATGACCGGTTTGTCTTTCAATAATGGATTTACTGATATTGCTGATTCCAAAGATCTGAAAGTAAGCTCAAACTATATTGCATTGATGATCGGTGTCTTCTTTTAAAAGCGAAAAGAGTAATTTTATCCCGGGCACAATATTATGTCCGGGATTTTTTTATGATTAAAATAGCACTCATACAACTCGATTATCACATTGGTAATTTTGAGTTGAACACCCGCAAAATACTGGAATCAATTCATCGCGCCAAAGCAGATGGCGTGCAACTGGTAGTGTTTTCTGAGTTAGCAGTTTGCGGATATCCTCCACGCGATTTTTTGCAATTTGACGATTTTATAAAGCGCTGTGAGCAATCTATGGCAGAAATAGCAAGCCAATGTGTGAGCATTGCAGCCATAGTGGGCGGGCCATCGCGCAACTTAAAGCCTGAAGGAAAAAACCTTCACAATTCGGCCTGGTACATGGCAGAAGGCAAAGTGCAGAATGTAATTCACAAATCGCTGCTTCCCACCTATGATGTGTTTGATGAGTATCGATATTTTGAACCCAACAGGGAGTTTGAAACTATCGAATTGCAAGGACACCAAATCGCCCTTACGATATGCGAAGATTTGTGGGACTTGAAAGAAGACCCATTGTATACAATTTGTCCGATGGATTATCATATGGATGCCAAACCGGGGTTGATGATAAATATTGCTGCTTCACCATTCAGCCATGACCATGCAGAAACACGTAAAAAAGTATTGGTTGAAAATGCTCAAAAGTATGGCGTGCCTCTTATTTATGTAAACCACACAGGCGCTCAAACCGAACTTATATTTGATGGCGGTTCTTGCGCGCACAATGGCCAAGGTGATCTCGTATGTGAGCTCAATTATTTTGAAGAAGATTATCAAATTGTTGAGTGGAATCCAACCAATTCATCTTTGGCCGCTTCCACCAAGGTACCGGGCACACTCGCTGCCACTTCTAAAATCGAGCGCATTCACAACGCACTTATTCTGGGCATTAAAGATTATTTCAAAAAATTGGGGTTCACTAAAGCCATACTTGGATTGTCGGGAGGTATAGATAGTGCAGTGGTATGTGCATTGGCTGCCAAAGCACTCGGGCCTGAGAATGTCAATGTGTTGCTAATGCCCTCTCAATTTTCTTCGCAACATTCGGTTGATGATGCCGAAGCGTTGGTACGTAATTTGGGCATTACACAAAATATTGTTCACATAGAGGAAGTGTATAAACAGTTTGCCTCGTCATTGAAACCAATGTTTGAAGGCCACGATGCCGATGTTGCCGAAGAGAACATACAAGCAAGGATAAGGGGTGTAATGCTTATGGCCATGTCAAATAAATTCGGCCACATTTTGCTGAATACTTCCAACAAGAGTGAACTTGCCGTAGGATATGGAACTTTGTATGGAGACATGTGCGGTGGGCTTGCCGTGATTGGAGATATTTATAAAACTGAAGTATATGAACTTGCGCACTTTATCAATAGCAATGCTGAAATAATTCCCCAGAATAGCATTACCAAACCGCCATCTGCCGAGTTGCGGCTTGATCAAAAAGACACAGATTCACTTCCTGAATATGATTTATTGGATAGAATATTGTTTCAGTATATCGAAGAGTATAAATCTCCGGGTCAAATTATCGCATCGGGTTTTGAGAAACAATTGGTGGAGCGAGTATTGAAAATGGTAAATACAAATGAATACAAGCGGCACCAAACCCCACCTATTTTAAGAGTTTCAAATAAAGCTTTTGGCATGGGCAGGCGTATGCCCATAGTTGGAAAGTATCTCAGTTGATCCGCTATTTCCTACAACTTATTGTTGATAATTCATTTTCACTGATGACCAATTAAGGCATCCGGTTTAATAATTTTGGTGCTTCATCTTCAACACAAATACAATGACAAAAAGTTTGATTGTTTTATGTTTACCCATCATGCTGTTAATTTCAATCGGCAATGTGAATGGGCAAAGCTTTGATAAAGGCACCAATGTGTTAACTGGCGGAGTAGGGCTAGGGGGAAGGTTTGGGAGTTACAGTTTTTCCAAGCAGTCGCCCGCGCTAAGCCTCGCATACGAGCGCGGTGTGTGGAATGATGTGGGGCCGGGCGTGATTGGCCTGGGTGCATATTTTGGATTTAAAAGCTTTACGCACACCGGCAATGATGTTTATGGTTCCTACAAGCAGAAGTGGAACTACAGTATCATGGGTCTGCGCGGAGCATATCATTATGATTTTACTGAGAAAAAAGTATTAGACACCTATGCCGGATTATTTCTTGGAATATACTCAGTAAACTACCGGGCCGATTATCCCATTGCCTATCCTGCGTATTTGGTTCCACGCTATAGCGGTTCACGATTTGCCAGCGCACTATACATTGGATCAAGATATTATATCACAGAAAATGCCGGGGTGTTTGCCGAGTTGGGTTATGGAATTTCATACCTCACTATTGGCGGGCAAATTAAATTTTAGTTAAAACCGAAACTTTTGAAACTTGCCTGCGTTCAACCCACTGTATAGCGTGAGTAATAGTTTAGAAATATAAAGACCTCAAAGCCCGTAAGCCTTGAGGTTTTTTCTTTTTGTTATTTGATCTCCCAGGTCTCACGCCCTTTCAACAAGCTATCCAGATTGCCTTCGCCCTGTTTAGAAATGGCTCCTGATATTTGCGCTCCCAACAAATCATCATAACAAGTGCGTTCTTCAGAATAAAAAACGCCAAATGGTCGGGGAAAATGAGCGCCTTTAAATTTCGGGTTGTCAAAAAACCGGGATAATATGGTTGCCTTTAATTTATCATGCTCATCATGTACCCACAAATCTGACGCAGAAATATTTTCTCCTACTTCTACCACCTCGGGCTTAAACCCATCGAGCCTTATTCCTTTTGAATTGTTTTCACCAAAGAGAAGTGGCTTGTCATGCTCCATAAATAATGTTTCAGCTGTCTTGCTTTCTTTGTCGGTGTACAAAAAGAAAGCCCCATCGTTAAACACATTACAGTTTTGATAAATCTCCAAAAACGATGCGCCCTTGTGCTGATGCGCACGCTTCAACGACTCCTGCAAATGTTTGGGATCGCGATCCATGCTGCGCGCCACAAATGTGGCATCCGCGCCAAGGCTCAACGCGATAGGATTGAACGGATGATCCAATGAACCCAATGGAGTTGACTTGGTGACCTTTCCTGTTTCAGAAGTGGGTGAATATTGGCCCTTGGTAAGGCCGTAGATTTCATTGTTGAACAGTAAAATATTCACATTAAAGTTTCTTCGCAAAATGTGAATGAAGTGATTGCCTCCAATCGACAATGCATCTCCATCACCGGTCACAATCCATACGCTCAGTTCGGGGCGGGCCGATTTCAGGCCGCTGGCTATGGCCGTTGCGCGCCCGTGTATGCTGTGCATGCCGTAGGTTTCCATGTAATAGGGAAAACGAGAACTGCACCCTATGCCCGATATGAAAACAATATCTTCTTTTTTGAGTCCTAACTGAGGCACAACAGTTTGTACCTGCTTCAATATGGAGTAGTCACCACACCCCGGACACCACCGCACATCCTGATCTGTTTGCAAATCTTTGGAAGTAAACTTCTCTGCAGGATTTGCATCAGCCGCCACCTCCGGTGAATATTGCTTCTTGTTTTTATTTTGTTGCATAGAAATTAATTTAACACTTTTTCGATTTCAGTCAGAATTTCGGTGGCCGTAAAAGGCATGCCTTGCACTTTATTCAATCCTTTGGCAGGTATCAAATACTTGTCGCGGATTAGTTTGATGAGCTGTCCGCTATTCATTTCCGGCACTACCACATGCTCAAAATTGTGCAGTATCTCTCCCAGGTTTTTTGGGAACGGTGAAATATATCTTAAATGGGCGTGCGAAACGTCAAGGCCTGCGCCCCGGGCTTTCTTTACTGCGCTCTTGATGGCACCATAGGTGCTTCCCCATCCTAGGATGAGCAGTTTGCCTTTGTCGTTGCCATTATCTAACGTTTGTTCAGGCAGGTACTCTGCTATTTTTTCAATCCGTTGAGCGCGCAATTGTACCATAAATTCATGATTTTCGGGATCATAAGAAATGTTTCCGGTTTCATGTTGCTTTTCCAATCCACCTATGCGATGCTCCAGACCTTTGGTGCCGGGTATGGCCCAGGGG
>JBBKVM010000128.1:0-2867 GCA_037968415.1 Bacteroidia bacterium
TGCTATTTCTTTGATGAGTGAAAGAGATGCATCGCGGCTGCCGTCATTCACAAATATTAATTCATATCCATCGCTTATGCTGGACAACACTTCTTTCATCCGATCATACAAGTGTCGGATGTTTTTTTCTTCGTTATAAATTGGAATGATTACGGAGAGTTTCATCAAATAGATTTATAACACTCAGTCAATTTTCATCTCCGGCACATCGCCTTTCACAATCAGCTTGCCTGCAGTAGCGGCTTTTATTTCATCTACGCTTACCCCTGGAGCACGCTCCAATAGCAGGAATCCTTCTGCTGTCACATCGAGCACCGCCAATTCAGTCACTATTCGTTTTACACAACCCACTCCAGTGAGCGGCAAGGTGCACGCAGGCAGCAACTTTGATTGTCCGGATTTGTTTACGTGTTGCATCGCTACAATAATGTTGCGCGCAGAGGCCACCAGGTCCATCGCTCCGCCCATGCCTTTCACCATCTTGCCGGGTATTTTCCAGTTGGCTATGTCTCCTTGTTCGCTTACTTCCATCGCACCCAATACGGTAAGATGCACATGCTCTCCTCGTATCATGGCAAAACTTGTGGCTGAATCAAAAAAGGAAGAGCCGGGCAGCGTGGTGATGGTTTGCTTACCCGCGTTGATTAGGTCAGCATCTACTTCTTCGTCATACGGAAAAGGGCCCATCCCCAGCAAACCATTTTCAGATTGCAAAACCACATTTATTCCTTTGGGAATGTAATTGGCCACCAGCGTGGGTATGCCAATGCCGAGGTTTACATAATATCCGTCTTTTAATTCCTGCGCAATACGTTTTGCAATTCCGTTTTTATCGAGTGCCATGATTTAAATTTTATTGGATCAGTTGCGCGCGGTCACCGTGCGCTGTTCAATTCGTTTTTCATAATGCGCGCCTTTGAAAATACGCTGCACAAAAATTCCGGGCGTGTGTATTTCGTTGGGATGTAACTCTCCTGCCGGTACAAGTTCTTCTACTTCCGCTATAGTTATTTTCCCTGCCATGGCCATCATCGGGTTGAAGTTGCGGGCGGTGGCTTTAAAAATAAGATTGCCAGCCGTGTCGCCTTTCCACGCTTTTACAATTGCAAAATCGGCTTGCAACCAGCTTTCCAGCAAATACATTTTACCGTTGAATTCACGTACTTCTTTTCCCTCTGCCACTTCGGTTCCATAGCCGGCAGGGGTAAAAAATGCAGGTATGCCCGCTCCGCCTGCGCGCAATCGTTCAGCCAGTGTGCCTTGTGGAATTAGATCTACTTCCAACTCTCCGCTCAGCAGTTGCCTTTCAAACTCTGCATTCTCGCCCACATAGGAGCTGATCATTTTCTTTATCTGTTTTTGCTTGAGGAGCAATCCCAATCCAAAATCATCTACCCCCGCATTGTTGCTGATGCAGGTGAGTCCTTTCACACCCAATTTCACCAGTGCCGCAATGCTATTTTCAGGAATGCCGCACAGGCCAAAGCCGCCCAGCATCAAGGTCATGTTGTCGGTGATGCCCTGGGTGGCCGCGTGCGCGTCTGCCACAACTTTGTTAATCATAGTTCAAAAATTTGTACGCTGTAAGAGGCTAAAATAATCATTAAGGCCCAATAATCAGAAACCGAAATCGGAGCCGAATCCTTGATTGACAGTATTGGGATTGATATACTTAGAGCAATCGAGCTCCACAGATAACCTGCCTTTTGGTCTTTCAAAATCTCCGGTGCTAATTTTCAATTCTGGATCGGCATAAACTTTTTTCATATACAGTGCCCATATTGGCAACGCCATGTTGGCGCCCTGCCCCAGTGCAGTACTGCGGAAATGCACCGAGCGGTCTTCGGCTCCCACCCACACACCTGATACCAGGTCGGGTGTCATGCCCATAAACCAACCGTCAGAATTGTTTTGTGTGGTGCCTGTTTTTCCGGCTATCGGATTGTTGAGTCCGTATCTGAAACGCAACCGCATGCCCGTACCATATTGCACCACGCCTTGCAGCAAACTGGCCATCAGATATGCAGTCTCTTCACTGATCGCTTCCACTTTCTTTGGTAAAAACTCCTGCAGCACAATTCCGTTTTTATCTTCTATGCGTGTAATGTAAATAGGCTCGGTGTACACACCTTTGTTGGCAAAGGTGCTGTACGCACCCACCATCTCGTATACCGAAATATCCGGTGTGCCAAGGGCAAGTGCAGGCACCGCATCCATGTGGCTGGTGATGCCCAGCCTGCGCGCCATATCAATCACCGCTTGTGGGCCAAACTGTTTCATCAGATAGGCTGTGATGGTATTGATCGATTTGGCCAGCGCCTCTTTCAACGAATACATTCCACCGTAAGCGCCATCAGAATTCTTTGGGGTCCAAGACTGACCGCTTTCTGTAATTATTGTCACCGGTACATTGGGCACTTTGAAGCAGGGCGAATAATTTTCCTGCATGGCCAGTGCATATACTATCGGTTTAAAGGTAGAACCCACTTGTCGCTTGCCTTCTTTTACATGGTCATATTTAAAGAAGCGATAGTCTATGCTGCCCACCCACGCGCGAACATATCCCGACTGCGGCTCCATGGACATAAAGCCGGTGCGCAAAAATTTCTTGTGATACTTAATGCTGTCCATCGGGGTCATCACTGTGTCGATGGCGCCTGTCCACGAAAACACACTCATGGGTACAGGTGTGTCAAATGCTTTCTTTATTTCACTTTCGCTTGCTCCCTCTGCCTTCAACAAGCGGTAGCGATCCGTGGGGGCCGCATGTGGAAGTATTGGAACAGGGCATGAAGCGATCGGATCGTTACCGCTTGTTGAAGGCAGAGGGAGCAAGCGAAAGTGAAATAAAGAAAGCATTTGACACA
>JBBKVM010000129.1:0-10620 GCA_037968415.1 Bacteroidia bacterium
TGCTCGGCTTCCAACTTGTAGTTTTCAATATTGGTTTTGGTTTGCTGCAACTTGTCTATGATATCTTTTTCTGCCTGCCATCGGGCTTTCAGCGCATTGGCTTTTTCGTTTAGCTCCGCGAGCTCTGCTGAAATCTCATCCACACGTTTTTTGTTTTTCTCGCGCTTGATGGCTTCACGCTCTATCTCCATTTGCATGATTTTGCGTTGTATTTCATCCAGTTCTTCGGGTACCGAATCCATTTCCATGCGCAGGCGTGCGGCTGCCTCATCCATCAGGTCGATGGCCTTGTCGGGCAGAAAACGGTCGCTGATATAGCGTTGCGACATCTCCACAGCAGCAATCAACGCATCGTCTTTTATCACCACTTTGTGGTGCGTTTCATAACGCTCTTTCAAGCCGCGTAATATGGAGATGGCGTCTTGCGTATCGGGTTCATCTACCAACACGTTCTGAAATCTGCGCTCCAATGCTTTGTCTTTTTCTATATACTTTTGATATTCTTTGAGCGTAGTGGCACCGATGGCGCGCAGCTCTCCGCGGGCCAGCGCGGGCTTTAGGATGTTAGCCGCGTCCATAGCGCCTTCTCCGGCACCAGCGCCAACGAGCGTGTGTATCTCGTCAATAAATAATACGATGTCGCCTTCGGCACTGATCACTTCTTTGATCACCGCTTTTAGTCGCTCTTCAAACTCGCCTTTGTATTTGGCGCCAGCCACCAGCGAACCCATGTCCAATGAGTAGATGCGTTTTGACTTTAAGTTTTCGGGTACATCGCCATTGATGATGCGGTGCGCGAGCCCTTCTGCAATAGCTGTTTTGCCCACACCGGGTTCGCCAATGAGGATCGGGTTGTTTTTGGTTCTGCGTGAAAGAATTTGCAGCACGCGTCTTATCTCTTCATCGCGGCCTATCACAGGATCAAGCTTTCCATCCGTAGCCAATTGGTTGAGATTGATTGCATATTTATTCAGCGCATTGAAAGTTTCTTCCGCACTCTGGCTTGATACACTGCGGCCTTTGCGCAGTTCAGCCATGGCAGCTTTGGCGCCTTTTTCGGTGATGCCATTTTCGCGTAGCAGTTTGGCTGTCTTGTCATTGGTGCCAAGTAACCCTAATAGTAAATGCTCGATGGAAACGAATTCGTCTTTCATCTCTTTGGCTGCAGCCAGCGCCTTTTGGATCATGGCGTTGGCATCGGCAGAGAGGTAAGGACTGCCGCCACTTACAGCAGGGTAGCTCTTCAAAAGTGTTTCGAGACCCGTGTGAATGGAGTCGAGCTTCACGTTTTGTTTCTTAAGTATAAAGGGTATCACATTTTCATCGACCTGCAACATGGATTTAAGAATGTGCGCTGGCTCAATTGCCTGGTGCGATGATGCGGTGGCCAGCTGCTGTGCTTGCTGAATAGCCTCCTGCGATTTGATGGTGAAATTATTTAGGTTCATGCTATATGTTTTGTTTGTTTCCATCAAAAAGTTATCCAACCGCAAAGCATAGGAAATCTCAGCCAATATGGCTGCAAATCATTGATAGCAAGCGCCATAATGACTACTAATACAGAAATAGTCTGCTAAAATTTCAGATAATACGCTTGAGCGTGCGTAGGTTGTGGGTGTACTTGCCTTGTGCTTTGTTGTAGATGCCGTGATGATCTATTTTGTCTATGCGCACACAGCCGGAAGCGTGAATTATTTCCTGGTCTTTGAGGATGATTCCCACATGTATGATATCACCGTTTTCGTTGTCGAAAAATGCCAGGTCACCAGGTTCTGTTTCATCAAGCAAATGCAATGTGTTTCCTTGTTCGGCTTGCTGTGATGCATCTCGCTTCAGCGAAACTCCGTTAAGTTTGTAAACCATTTGAGTTAATCCGCTGCAATCGATACCGAATGGAGATCTGCCTCCCCACAGGTAAGGAGCATTCAAATACATATACGCATTCTCTACCAACAAGCCTTTTGCTGAAACTACCGATGTATCTCGCACTTGCCCAGGGTAAGTGTAAATGGCTTCATCAATATGGCAAACCGAATCGTTGAATGCCGGCAAAGTGCTTCCTAACATAATGGTCATGAGTGCATTTTCTTTGACCAGTATTTGCGCCAGGTCGGTGGTTACCATCGAAGGTTTAGCGCTTGTGTTTTTAAACACTTCGTTGGAAATAGGGAGAAATTGTTTATGGTCGACCCATGCTTCGTAGTTATCGTGCACACTGCGAATTCTTCGCCATGGGCCCAGCTTTTCGAGCACTGTCACGCTTTCACCAAAGAGCAATTGGTTGACCATTTCTGAGCGGTCAGAAGGCTCTTTGCGCGCGGGGATAGCGCTGAGGTTTACAATTCCATATTCCATACAAAAACTGATTCGATAGGGTAGGGCGTGATTATTAATTCATGTTTTCAATCACCATGGCGCTTGCACCTCCACCGCCATTACAAATTCCTGCCGCGCCTATGCGACCGTTATTTTGTTTCAATACGTTGATGAGGGTAACTATGATACGTGCGCCAGAGCATCCAAGTGGATGGCCCAAAGAAACGGCTCCGCCATTTACATTTACTTTTTTGGAATCGAGTTTCATCTCCTGGTTGTTGGCGATGGCCACCACCGAAAATGCTTCATTGATTTCGAAATATTCTATCTCTTCCATCTTCATTCCCGCCCTGCTAACAGCCAATGGTAATGCCTTAGATGGCGCGGTGGTAAACCACTCCGGTGCTTGCTGTGCATCGGCATAACTTACTATGCGTGCGAGGGGTTTGAGGTTGAGAGCTTCTGCGCGCTCCTTGCTCATCAATACAAGTGCGGCTGCGCCATCATTGAGGGTGGAGGCGTTGGCGGCAGTTACCGACCCATCTTTTGTAAACACGGGGCGCAAACCGGGGATTTTAGTGAAGTCTACTTTCCTGAATTCTTCGTCTTCGTTTACGATCAAAGCATCCTTGCCGCGAATAGGAATCTCCACATCGATCAACTCATTTTTAAAAGCACCTTTTTCATAGGCAGCTGCCGATCGTTTATAAGACTCTACCGCATAGGCATCCTGATCCTCACGCGAAATTTTGCACTCAGTGGCGCACAGCTCCGCTGCGTTACCCATATGGTAATCTTTGTACACATCCCACAGTCCGTCTTTAACCAAGCCATCTGTTAATGTACCATGGCCCAACTTATAGCCAAAGCGCGCCTTGTCAATATAGTAGGGTACGTTGCTCATACTTTCCATACCTCCCGCAATTACGACTTCGTTTTGGCCCAATGCGATGGATTGTGCGGCTAGCATAATGGCTTTCATGCCTGATGCACATACTTTGTTTACTGTTGTGCTGGGTACAGTGTTGGGCAAACCGGAAAACATGGAAGCCTGTGTGGCAGGAGCCTGGCCCAGGTTGGCTGACATTACATTGCCCATGATTACTTCTTGTACCATGGCTCCGTCAATCCCTGCGCGCGCTACAGCACCTTTGATGGCAATAGCACCAAGTTGTGTGGCTGACAGGGCTGAAAGTGATCCTCCAAAACTGCCTATGGGCGTACGTACTGCTGATATAATATATACTTCTTTCATTGTGTTGTTTGTTGCTGAGTAATTGGTGAGTTGCGAAAATACTCAAATCGGTAGTATTTTTAAAACGACCAATCTTTGTTCACTTGCACGGCCCGGAGCATTTGCTCATTTTATTTTATAGATTTGTTGCACATCACAACTGCTTGCATGAAGCGACTTTTACTTTTTCTGGGCAACTCGCACGAAATTATTCTCAAGTACCTGATGGTGTTGGCCACCATTGCTTTGGTGATGACCATGCTCCCTAAAGAGGCCCGTTACAAATATGATTTCCAGAAAGGCAAGCCTTGGATGCACGAAACACTCATTGCACCGTTTGATTTTGCCATCCAGAAATCTAAAGAAGAGATAGAGGAGGAGAAGGGTTTTATTCTGCGCAACAGCCCTCCTTATTTCAAGCTCGATACAATAATTTCGCAGTCAAGACTCAACAGTTTTACAGAGTCATTCCGATTAAATGCTGGAATGATGGAAGATAGTGCCAGGCGATCTAATGATCCTGCTTTGAAACGCCTGTTGAAAAATCGTCAGGAGCAGTACCAATTTGGATTCACTTTGCTTGAAAATATTTATTCCAAAGGGGTGATCCTCCTCAATGACGAGTTTGAAAGCAAGCCTGCCGATTTTGAAATCATGTTGGTTGTAAATAACGTGGCTGAAGAAAAAAAGTTGGGTGATTTTTTCACCATTCAAGTGGCTTACGCTTTTATAGAGCGTTCGCTAAAAGCCAATGGTGATGAAGCTTATGGTCTGTTGATGCCGCTGATGGAGCCTTTGCTCAACCACAATGTGATCTACGAGCGGCAGATGACCAACGATGTGAATAAAATTCAGCTCGATAGAATTTCGTTGGTGCGCGGAAAGGTGCAGGAAGGCGAACGCATCATTAGCAAAGGCGACTTAATAGATGGTGACAAGTTTCAAATACTTCAGTCACTGAAAAACGAAACAGAAAGCCGCATCAGTTTCTCGGGTGGAGCATTCTATATCATGGCCGGATACACACTGCATATTACCATCGCGATGGCTATGTTGTTGGTGTTTTTGGCGTTGTTTCGCAAAGATATTTATGACGACAACCAAAAAGTGTTGCTTATTTTTCTCCAGGTCATACTCATAACAGCATTGTACACCTGGTCGCTCAAAGTAAAACTGTTTGACCTAAACCTGGTGCCTTTTTGTATTGTGCCCATAATCATGCGCATCTTCTTTGACACACGGTTGTCATTGTTTATTCACATCATCATCATTTTGCTTTTGGGCATCATCGCTCCCAATCCTTTTGAGTTTGTGTTCTATCAAATGGTAGCAGGCATGATGGCCATTTACAGCATCATAAGTTTGCGTAAGCGTGGGCAGCTGTTTGTGTCTGTAGGATTTATTTTGTTGTCATACTCAGTATGCTTCATTGCGTTTTCACTTATACAGGAGGCCGATTTTCGAAGCATTGAGTGGATTAATCTGGGGTGGTTTGCGGGCAATGCATTCCTTACGCTGTTTGCCTTTCCGCTCATATATGTGTACGAGAAAATGTTTGGTTTCATATCGGAGGTTTCGCTAATGGAAATTTCAGATTTGAATAGTCCTTTGCTTCGCGACATGAGCATCAAAGCACCGGGCACTTTTCAGCACTCATTGCAGGTGGCTAACCTTGCCGAAGCAGCGGTGTACACCATTGGCGGTAACTCATTGCTGGTGCGTGCGGGTGCCTTGTATCACGATGTGGGTAAGATGAATATGCCACATTACTTTATCGAGAACCAAAGCGGTCAGGTCAATCCGCATGATGAACTTTCGTATGACGAAAGTGCACGCATTATCATCAGCCATGTGATAAAGGGCATAGAACTGGCGCGCAAACACAAACTACCCGAAGAGGTAATAGACTTTATCCGTACCCACCATGGTACCACGCGTGTACAGTATTTTTATCAGTCGTTTCTCAAAAACTATCCCGATAAGATTGTGGATGATAATGACTTCAGCTATCCAGGCCCACTGCCCTTCAGCAAAGAAACTGCGGTGCTTATGATGGCCGACTCAGTAGAGGCCTCATCGCGCAGTTTAAAAAATGTAGATGCCGAAGCTATTGAGAAACTGGTGGAGCAGATTATCGAAAATCAAGTCAACCAACAGCAGTTTACCAACTGCGACATCACATACCGTGATATCTCACGCATCAAGAAAATATTTAAGAAGATGCTGATGAGTATTTATCACGTGCGTGTTCAATACCCTGAGTAATTATTATTGCTTCAGTCTTGGATCCAGCGCATCGCGCAGACCTTCACCCAGCAGGTTGTAGATGGTCACTGTCACAAAAATTGCCAAACCAGGGAAGATTACAAGCCACCAAGCATTAAAGTTTTCTTTTCCTGCAAAGAGTAACGAACCCCATGTCACCACATCTTGCGGAACACCTACGCCAAGGAACGAAAGCCCCGACTCTATAAGAATTGCAGCCGCAATACCAAACGCAATGGCCACAAACGCAGGCGCCAAACTGTTTGGCAGCGCGTGTTTGAATATGGTACGGAACTCTGAATAACCCAGTGCTTGCGCAGCCTGTACATACTCCAGCCCACGAATGCGTAAAAATTCAGCACGTATTAATCGGGCGATGCCGGTCCAGGTGGTGAAACCGATGATGATCATAAGGTTGACAAGCGATGGTTTCGCGATGGCCGCAATAGAAATTATAAGAATAAGGTTCGGAATGGAAATTAATATTTCAATAATACGAGAAATAATAGAATCCATGGGGACGTTGACTCGACTGCCAATGAATGGTAAAACGGAAAGCATTCGGCCAATCCAATAACAAGCATAAATGATGAGGAAGAAAATAATCACACTCAACAATATTTGAAAACCGATGGCTGCGCCTGAAGTGCTTAGTGCATCGGCCAAAAGATAGCCACGCACCATGAATCCATAGTAGAAACCGAGTACAATGCCCAACACTACGGACCAGAACACTCCTCTTTTTACAACCAATTTGTTGTCACCAAAATAACCAGCCATAGAGCCCAACATCACGCCAAGTATGGAAGCAATGCCCATGGCCAGGATACCTATTGTGAGAGATATACGTGTGCCATGCACAAGGCCGGCCATCACGTCTTCACCACGTTTGCTCGTACCAAGGAAGTGCCAAAATCTCTTTGGTAAAGGAACGATTTGGCCATTTTCTCCTTTGAACCGTTGTTCGCCACCGGGTGCTACATAATCGGAATTGAGCAAATCTGTTTTGCCGGGAGAATAAACGATGGGTGCCCACACTACGGCATCAAACTTCATGTGTTTCCAATCGGCTATATCGAAACGCAATTTCTCTGTTTTACCGTTGGCAGGATCAGTTATTTCCACGTAGTCGCGAAATGAAAATGCAGGGAACATCGTAGTGCCTTTGTATTTGCAGTAAAGTGGTGCGTTGTTGGCCAGCAGAGGTGCAAGCACACCAATAAATATGAGTACGCCAAGCACATACATCGAAAACAATGAAGCCTTATTTTTCTTAAACTGCTTCCAGGCGTATGCGCTGAACTTAAATTCTTTGGGGTCGTTTTTTGACATCAGTTCGCTTGGTTATTTTGAATAAGAAATTCGTGGATCCACAATTGCATACAATACATCAGACACAAGATATCCTACCAGGGTAAGGATTCCGGTTATGGTGAACACTGCTACGATCATGGGGTAGTTGTTATTCTGAATAGCCCAAAATATTTCGTATCCCATGCCGGGAATGGTAAATATGGTTTCGAGAATCACAGATCCTCCAATGGCGAATGGGAAAATATTTGCAAACACAGTGATGATTGGCAACAAAGAATTGCGGAGAGCATGCTTATAAATAACTTTGCTTCGCGGCAAACCTTTAGCGCGGGCCGTTCGGATATAATCCTGACTCACTACCTCAAGCATAGATACACGCATGGTTCGCGATAGAAATGCAAACGAACTATATGTGTAACATATGAGCGGAAGCACCACATACGGGAATGAAATTTTCATGATCTCCCATATGCTGGCTCCTGTGGGATAGCCTGTGGCAGGCTTTACACCTGATGCCGGAAATACATGAAACACATCCGGATTGGCAAACATCATGAGCAGCAATGTGGCCACCCAAAATGAAGGCATAGAGTAGAGGATAAAGAGTATCACTGAAGACGTTCGGTCAAAGCGGCTATCCTTGTTTGCTGCGGCATGCACTCCAAGTGGAATACTTACCAGGTAAGCAAGCACCACTGAGAACAATGCAAAGAACAACGACCATTTTATTTTATCTCCAATTACATCAGCTATAGGCTGCTTTGTTACATAGGATGTGCCGAAATCACCACGAACTACACCTGTAGAGAATTCGGAATTTTTTCCGGTCAGCCAGTTGCCGTCACCAAATATCCATCTGTGATATTGATTTTGCTTATAAAAACTCAGCTTGGGAACAAACGTTTTCCACGGTGTGGCAGTGGCTTGCACGTTGGCATATTGCGCTTTCATATCATCAAGAAAAGGCTTGAGCTCAACCAGAAAAGTGTATTTGCCGAAATTCAAATCTAACTTAGCCATCTTGGCATCGATGATATTATCATCGTAAGATGATTTCAAGGCGATGGTCTCGAAACGCGATTCGTTGATGGCATTGCGCGCCTCATCGAAATCATAACCACGCGTTACCGAGGTGTCAAGAGTGGTTTCCAGAAATGCTTTGTCAAGCTTGTTAATGCTGGCGAAGTAATCTTGAATTTCTTTCCAGTTACCATGCTTATCAACCAACCTGCTAAGGCCATTGCGCTCGTTTTTGTCGTATACTTTGAACAAAGTATCTGGCTCCGCCATACTTCGAATGGCCACATAAAACAGAGGAAGATCCAACCCCAGTTTTCTTCGCCAGAACATTTTTTGCTCTACTTGACTTACGGTTTGTGAACCAATCTCGCCACCGCTCTGTGCGGCCACTACCATGCGCTCTACGGGGTCTCCGGGTGCATTTACTGATATCACAAAAGCAAGAAGAGAAATAATAACCAGCGTTGGTATAAATACCATTATTCTCCTCAGAATATATTTAATCATCGACCGCTAGAGTAAGTTTAAGTTAGACTACAAAGAAGCAATTTGAAGTTTACGGCTTGGCTGCAATTTTTGAAGAACCGTCCAACAAGCGCAAGTTTCCGAGCAACAGACCCGGACGCTCAAAAAACATATCGCAATTGCCGAATCTTTTGTGAACCACTGTTCTGCGTAGGGCAGAAAACAGGAAAATGTATGGTTGCTCTTCGTATATAATGGATTGTAGTTTTCGTACCATCGGATATCGTAATGATTCTTCAATGGTGTATTTTATTGAATCCACCAAGGCATCTGATTCTGCATTACCAAACCCGGGCCAGTTGCTGCCTTTGGATACCCATGAGCTGGTGTGCCATATTTGTGTGAAATCATCCGGAATTGATGAGCCCGCCCATGAGGCCAGCATCATATCAAACTTGTGATTACGTGCATTGTCATAGTGGATACCAAAATCCAAAGGGTTTAAGTTGGCTTTCACACCTGCTTTGTACATGGTCTCAGCTACCATTTGCGCCATGTCTTTCCAATCTACTGTAGTAGTCATATAGCTGAGGTTGAACTCAAACTGTACTTTTTTGCCGTCAATTACCTTATCGCGGATACCGTCATTGTCCGTGTCAATCCATCCGGCTTCGTCAAGCAATCGCTTGGCTTCTTCCAAATCAAAAGGAATCAATGTTAGTTCCTGATTGTATTCTTCTTTGAGTGGAGATACAGGTCCAATCATTCGACTGTTTTTGCCTTTGTTTACAATTATGTTCACATCGTCAACCGGAGTTAAAAGTGCCATGGCTCTGCGTACACGCTTGTCAACAAATAATTTTTTGTGCACAATGCCGTCAGGCTTCATGTTCATGGCTATGTACGAATAGTTGTAAGTATCGGTAAATCGTGAATTATAATTTGCAGAAAAATTAGGGTCTGCCTCCAAATCAATCAAGGTTTTGGTCGACATATTAGTAGATGCGTCCAGTGCCTGCGATTTGAATTCAAGCATTTGCGAATTAGCGTCTTTATTTATTTTGAAAATAATTCTTTCGGGATATGAAGCGAAAAATGGATTATTAGTTCCATTCGTCCAGTGGTCTTTCTTACGTTCCAGTGTCATGGCCTGTCCTGAATCCCAACGCACAATCTTGTATGGTCCCATTCCCACAAGGAAATTTACATCGCGGCTGTATTTAGAATGATTGAATTCAGATGCCCACGCGCGCAGATCCTCTTGCTTATCGGCTCTGAAAGTAGGATCATCAAACTGCGCGAAAGTATATTTTGCTAACACATTGTTTGGATCCCAGTAAGAGCGCTGCATAATAGGGTAGTCGGTGAGAAACGCAATGTTCTGAATGTATCTGCGCTTCATTTGAATGGTGAACATGCGCGGGTTGGATGGGTCTATCACTATGTCCTTTATGTTCTCCACATAAGGTTTCGCGTGTGGGTTGTTAACTTGTGGACTCTTATTGGCTTTCAGTGTAAAGATCACATCCTGCACAGTAAGCTTTTCTCCATTATCCCAAGTGGGGCCATCTATCAGTTCGTAAGTATAGTTAAGGCCGTCTTCTGAAATCACTGGCATGTCTTTGGCTACACCGGGGCGTAGTCCCAACTTATAGTAATCTGATTGCACCAAAACTACCTGCGTATACAGGTTAATCTCAGAACGAGATGCAGAGTTACCGTTTGTGGGGTGCATGTCATCAGGTTCTCCTATCACGTGGTACACCAATGTGTTTTCTTTTGACCAGTCAGCTTTAAACTCAGTTGCATCATCAATGTGAACGTATTTTGTAGAGTCGGTTACACCTACGCTTTCGGACATGGATTTGCTTCCACTGCCACCACCGCAGGCGGTAAGCAACACCATAATTCCTGTTGCGGGTAATAGATTAAATAGTTTTGAAAAATGCTTTATCATTATTTGACGGGTTTAATTGAGAAAATTTATTGGTTGAGCAGCCACAAAT
>JBBKVM010000130.1:0-2764 GCA_037968415.1 Bacteroidia bacterium
TTTATCGGGTATGGAGGGTAAGCTGCTGGCACCGCTGGGCATCGCTTTCATTGTGTCGCTCTTTGCATCGCTTATTGTGTCCATCACCCTCACCCCGGTATTGTGCAGTTACCTGCTCACCAATGATCAGCGCCTGCGCTCGGCCGCAAATGAAAGCTGGATTGTAACCAGACTGCAACAAGGATATGAACGTGTGTTGAATCGCGTGATGCAAATCAAGAAACCGGTGATCATCGCTACCCTGGTTTTGTTTTCTGTGGCGGTAGGCGCCTTTTTTCAGCTGGGCCGAAGTTTCCTGCCTGAGTTTAATGAAGGTTCGCTGGTAATCAGCGCAGTGAGTTTGCCAGGCATCTCGCTCGAAGAAAGCAACAAAATTGGCAATCGCATTGAAGCGGCCCTACGCACACTGCCCGAAATATCTATGACCACGCGCAGGACCGGCCGTGCAGAACTTGATGAACACGCGCAAGGTGTAAATTCTTCAGAAGTGGAAGCACCTTTCATCTTAGATAAGCGCAGCAGAGAAGAATTTATGGAGGCCCTGCGCCAACAACTAAACACTGTACAGGGCGCCAACATCACCATTGGCCAACCCATCGGCCACCGCATAGATCACATGCTATCAGGTACGCGTGCCAACATAGCCATCAAAATTTTTGGACCCGAGCTCAACACTCTTTTTACATTATCAAATGAAGTGAAAGCGGCAATTAGCGAAATCCCGGGCTTGGTAGACCTGTCTGTAGAACCACAAATAGAAATACCGCAGATACAAATAAAGCCCAAACGTGAAATGCTCAACCACTATGGCATCAGCGTGGGAGAACTCAACCATTTTGTGGATGCTGCACTGGCAGGTGAAAAGGTGGCGGATATTTTTGAAGGCGACCGTAGATTCGATCTGGTGTTGCGATATGACGAAAGCGGACGAGGCAAAATTGAAACTATCCGTAACGCATTCATTGACACACATGATGGTAAAAAAATACCTCTTCATTATGTAGCTGATGTATTAAGCGCAACAGGACCCAATACCATCAACCGCGAGAATGTAGCGCGCAAAACCGTGGTGTCGGCCAATGTATCAGGCAAAGACCAACGCAGTGTGGTGAATGAAATTAAGCAAGCAATAAAAGAAAGTGTGCAGCTGCCGGAAGAATATCATGTGGAATACGGTGGCCAGTTTGAAGCCGAAGAAGAAGCTTCGCGCACACTGATGATCACTTCTTTGCTCTCACTATTTATCATCTTCCTCATATTATACAATGAGTTCCGCTCCGCCAGCACTGCGGGTGTAATCCTCCTCAACTTGCCGCTTGCGCTCATAGGGGGCGTGTTCAGTATTTACTTTACCAGCGGCATCCTTAGTATCCCGGCCATCATCGGATTTATCACTTTGTTTGGTATCGCTACGCGCAATGGTATTTTACTCGTTTCGCATTACGAACAAATGTTGTTGGAGGGAGTGCCCTTGCGTGAGACAGTGGTGCGTGGCAGCATCGACAGGCTGAGCCCCATTCTTATGACAGCCCTTACCGCAGGACTTGCGTTGATTCCTCTGGCGCTGTCGGGCGATGTACCGGGCAACGAAATACAAAGTCCGATGGCCAAAGTGATTCTTGGTGGCCTGTTCACTTCCACCCTGCTCAATCTGGTGATCGTCCCCATAGTATTTTTCATGCTTCGCAGAAACAAATCTAAACTGCTTCAGCCCGAGACAGCAAGTTGAATTATCTTTGTGTAACAAAGCGTCATCATGGAGATTCAAATCGTCCCCTATTCGGAAGCGCACAGGCCTTACTTCAAAAGCCTGAATAAAGAATGGCTGGAAAAATATTTCAAGGTGGAGCCCATCGATACAAGAATGTTGTCCAATCCACAAGTTGAAATAATAGACAAAGGCGGCCATATTTTTTATGTCGCTGCCGATGATGCTGTGGTGGGCACAGCTGCGCTGCTCAAGGTAGATAAGGATACCTATGAGTTGGCAAAGATGGCTGTAACTGAAAAGTTTCAAGGCCATGGACTCGGCAAAAGACTGTTGGAACACAGTATTGAGCTTGCCAAAGAGTTGGGGGCGAATACCCTCATCCTCTACTCCAACACCAAACTCATTACAGCCATTGCGCTCTACCGCAAATTTGGTTTCACAGAAGCACCGCTTGATTCAGAATTATACGAGCGCGCAAATATCAAAATGACACTTTCTCCACGCTGACTAGCGCAAACTAATTAAAATCGATTTAATTTTTATTCCAACCGGCTGGTCCGTGGCTTATTTTCCCGACAGCACCACCCGCGATGATTCAATCACCACACCTGCAGCATCAAGCACGCGCACCAGATACATTCCGCGCTCCAGTCCGCTCACATGCAAAGTTAGTTTGTCGATGCCAGATATGTTTTCTTGCTGCACCAATTTGCCGGTCACATCTACCAGTTGTAAACTCACTCCACGGTTATCGGCAAATCGAAATGAAACAAAATCTTTTGCAGGCATAGGAAATGCAATCAGTTTGTTGGTGACAGGTAATTGTTGTGCCAGACCTGTGCTTTGGTAATTGAAATAATAAACAGCAGAAGCCATTCCGGGCATAGTATCGTCTTCATCTACTTGCAGTAACAAACTACCCACTCCATTCCTGTACCAAGAAAAGTTGGTGGTAGGATCAGTTGGTCCGTTGGTGCTTACAAACATCCATGTTCCACCCACATCCATAAAAGTGCTATCTACGGAATAGCTCACATATTTAATCCGCAAGGT
>JBBKVM010000131.1:0-32300 GCA_037968415.1 Bacteroidia bacterium
AGCAACACCACGCGCAAGCCAAACGCAGCGTAAATTCCACCCAGCAGCGCGGCCTGCGCCAAAGAGTACACAATCATTTTGTTGTGGATCGATAGTGCAGGTTGATTTTTCTTTCGCAGCCTGTTGGCTTCTATTTGCCATGCTTGTATATAGCTTCCCATCTGCGATCGCAGCCAAAATATATACACAGGCTCTCCGCGCCTGGCTGTGGCAGGGTCGGCAGGCGTACCCACATTGTAGTGGTGGCCACGGTTGTGGTAGATGGTAAAATGATTTTCGAGCGAAGTCAGCAACAGCACCTCTCCTAGCAGGCGCTCCCAGCGCTCGGTGCGGTGGCCCAACTCATGGCCCATGTTGATTCCAAATACACCACACATCAGCCCCATGGCTGCCACTCGGCCGCCAAGTTCAACAGGTGTGGCAGAGGAATCCGTTATTACGTGGCAAAATAAAAACACAAAAGCCACCTGCACGGGCACCATCAAATAAAGGACAAGGTCGTAATACCGATCGCTGGCGGCAAGCGCTCGCTCGTGCGCTTCCAGGTTTTGGTTCGCCACCGGAAATAAAAATTCTGCCAGAGGCACCAGCATAAAAAACACTCCCACCGGCAGCCATGTGTACCAGCCCTCCGCATGGAATGCATACCACACGGTAATGGGCATAAGGAGGATGGAGATGTATTTTAGCTTTTTCAAAGCGTATTAAAAATAGTGTTTTTTTAAGAGGAGTGTTTTTAAGTTGATTTGCTTTTTGTGTCAAGACAAAAATTTATTGATACTATTTCGTATAAATAGAAGGTCATACATTCTTTACCCTACTTTTTTCTTGACAACGCTTCGACTACGCTCAGCGTTCGAAAATATATTTTTGGCCTATCGCCTCCCGATAGCTATCGGGACAGCCAGCAAATCCTCATCCCAACGCACGCATTGGTTGCATAGTGATGCGCAATTTTTCATTGCGGAAAACATGAATTAGTAGAGTAGCAAATGAAAAAAGGTTAATGACCGGCATTGCAGAAATGGCAGCAATAACCAATTACCCATTCCAAATCTCCCACGACAAAACCGCCTGCCGCACCAACATGGCGTGGCCATTGTAGGTGGTTGCTCCGGCCATCTTGCCTTTGCGCATAAAGCGTGTCATATCGGGGTTGTACACCATGTCGAATAACAAGTGGTTGGCAGTAAGATGCTCGTAGGGTATGGGTGGGAAGGTGGTGGTATCGGGCGCCATGCCGAGTGGTGTGGCGTTTACTATCAGCAGGTGTTGCGACAATACTTGTTCATTGAGCACATCGTATATGAGGGCGTGCGCACCGGCCGTGCGCGATACTTGTGTTACGTGTATGTGCAAGCGCTCCAGCGCTACCCTGGCAGCTTTGGCCGCACCACCAGTCCCCAGCAGCAGGGCGTGGGTGTGGTGAGGTTGCAACAGTGGTGTCAAAACATCGGCAAAGGCAGGTGCATCGGTGTTGTATCCCGTGAGTATGCGTTCTCCATCAATGGATTCAATTTTGATGCAGTTGACAGCGCCAATAGCTGCGGCCAGCGCATCGATGTGGTGCAGGTATGGGAGCACAGTTTCTTTATATGGAATGGTGATGTTGAGGCCCAGCAGTGCAGGGTTTTGGGCGCAGAGTGCGGGCAGGCCTGCGATAGTGGCAAGTGGAAAATTACTGTAGTCGCAGTCTTCGATGCCTTCGCGCACAAACATTTCGGTAAACCATGCCTGCGAAAACGAGTGGCCGAGTGTCTTGCCAATCAAGCCAAACTGCCTCATTGCAATTCGGCTTCGCTGCTGCCGCCAAACGCCTTGCCTGCGCGCTCTAACAATATCACCAGAAGAAACCCCGCTATAGCCAGCGCGATGGCGGCCACAATTTGTGGGTCATCGAAGGTGGCGGCTTTAAACTGGGTGGGCAGCAGATTCTTTTCGAGCAGCGGTTTTATTTCGCCTTTGGAGTTGATGTACGTCTCCACCACCGATTTCCAGGGCCATACTTTGTTGAGCGAGCCAATCATAAACCCCGCCAGCAGCGCCACAGTGAGGTCGTGATACTTGCGCAGCAGCCACGAAAGAAAGTGCGAAAAGGCCAGCAGGCCACCTACGCAGCCCACCGCAAAGGTGAGTATCACATCAATCTTAAACTGCTTGAGTGAGCCAAGAATGAACTCATATTTGCCTAACAGCAGCAAAATAAAACTGCCCGATATGCCGGGCAATATCATGGCGCATATCGCGATGAATCCGGCTATGAACACAAACCATAATTCTTCAGTTGTCTGCACCGGAGTGGTGGCGGTGATGAACCAGGCCACGGCTATACCTGTGGCGGCTGAGATCAAAACTATTGGCGTGATGCGCTTGACAGAAATAAAAACCACGATGGCCGAAGCTACGATGAGTCCGAAGAAAAAAGACCACAGCAGCACCGGATGGTTTTCGAGAAGGTGTAGGATAAGGCGCGACAACGACAATATGCTGATGAGTATACCGCCCAGCAAGGCACCCAGAAAACGCGCGTTGCTTTCGGTGAGCAACTGTGGCACATTGCGGTGGGATACAAAGCTGCGCAATGCCATAGGCACATGCTTGATAGAAGTCAGCAGTTCGGTGTATATGCCTGTGATAAATGCGATGGTGCCACCGGAAACTCCGGGTACTACATCGGCAGCACCCATGGCGATGCCTTTGGCAAGTATCATCAGGTAGGCGCGCGGTGAACGTGTCATAACGAATGTTGTGGTGTGAAGGAAAACTAATATTTGGGTACCGAGGGGTCTATGGTATCGGACCAGGCGGTGATGCCGCCTTTGAGGTTATAGAGGTTGTCGAAGCCAAAGGAACGCTCCAGTTGCATACAGGCTGTGGCGCTGCGGCCACCCGTGCGGCAGTGTATCACCACAGGCTTGTCGCGGGGCAGGGTTTCGGCCTGCTCCATAATAGAGCCAAGTGGAATGAGTTTGCCTCCGATGTTGGCTATATCGAATTCGTATTCCTCACGCACATCTATCAGTACAAAGTCGTCACCGTTATCCAGCTTGGCTTTGAGTTCGGTTACCGTCATTTCGTTCATGACAATCCGGGTTTTAGTTTGAGCGTGCGCACAGGCTTGGGCTTGGGGGCGGTCTGCGTTTGTGTGACGGGTGCGGAAAGGAAATCGAAAAAGGTATCGCTGCGCAGGCCCAGGCGCAGGGTTTCAAGCGCTATCACTTCATTGGCAGCTATGTTACCAAGGTTTACATTGGAGCCAAAGAGTTTGATAAACCACGCTTGTTGTGTTTTCTGCGGTGCTTCCCAAATGATGTTTTCAGGAGGTACTTTGCTTGTTATCTTGTTGATCAGCACAACGTGAGCCTTTCCGTTGGGCCTGAATATACCTACCGTGCCGCTTTCGCGCGCTTCGGCTATCACTTTCCATGCACCGGCTTCCATTTCTTTTTGCATCATCTCTATCCATTTGTTGGGGCGAATGATAATGCCTTCTTCTTTGGACCCCACTTCTGAGATAACAGTAACGTGTGTGGCCAGTCTGCGTATGTATTCACACTTTTCATCATGGGGGATGACGATGCTGCCGTCAGAAATTTCGGCATGGTCGAGTTTTAGCTTGTCGAGCAATCGCTGGTAGTCTTCGAACTGGTCGCGGATAAGGAATGCTTCGAGCAGTGTACCACCAAGGTAAACTTTGATTCCGGCCGATTTATAGAGCTTTATTTTTTCGGCCAGATTGGGGGTTACATACGAACTTCCAAAGCCCAGTTTTACAATATCTGTAAGTGCACCACTGCTGGATATAAAGTCCTCTGACTCTCTGAGACTGAGTCCCTTATCCATCATCATAGTAAGTCCGGTTTCCCTCGGCTTCGCTGGCCTGTGGGGCATTTGGTTCAGTTTAAAATTCATGCTTTGTTTTTAAAGTTGTCTATCATTTCGACCACGGTTCTATCTTCCATTATATCAGCAATGTCTTCAAACAGCATGGTATGGCTGTCGAAGTCGAGTTGTAGGCCTGAGTGCAGGTGTTCGTAAGAATGGTATTGGTCGCCCGACTTGTAGTAAGCCGTGCTCAGTTTATAGTGCAATTCCGCGCTGTCGGGCAGGTTTTTGAGTCCCATCAACAATACTTCCAACGCCTCTGTGTGGCGATTGTCGGCTTGCAGCACGGCAGCATAGTCTTTCCACAGCTCCGCATTCTCAGGATCCAGTTCAGTGGCCTTAAGGTAGCTATTTTCGGCTTCAGGCAGATTTTCGAGCTTGCGATAGCAGTCGCCCAGTCCATACCAGTATTCAGGGTTATGTTCCTGCAGGTCGATGGCTTTCTTTATGTAGTGGATGGCTTCGAACACACGCTCCTCATGGTCGAGGGTAACGGCTATGCCAAACCATGCATCCGAAAAATCGGGAGAGAGGCGGGCGGCTTTTTTGTAATGGTCGCGGGCTTCCGACATACTGTCTAGTTGCTCGTAACACTCGCCTATGTTGAAGTAGGTAAGCGCATCGGGGGCTTCAAATTCAAAAGTTTGTTTGAAACTGTCAATGGCTTCTTTGTACTTGGAGAGGCTGGCAAAGGTGTTGCCACGGTTGTACCATGCGGATGCAAAATCAGATTTGATGACGATGGCATAATCGAAAGCGTCAATGGCTTCATTGAAATTTTCGGCCCTGTGGTGTACGATGCCCAGATTGTACCAGGCAGCGTAGGAGTAAGGGTCCTCATCGATATAGCGGGTGTAGAAATCAATGCTTTCTTCTACTTTTCCGGTGATGTCGTAGCAAAAAGCTATTTCGTACAAAGCGAGGTCGTTGGTGGGATCTTCCTGCAAACTGAATTTAAAGAATCGTATGGCATCGCTGTATAGCTCCTCACCCTGATACACATAGGCAATGTTGAGGTACAGTTCGGCCAGGTTGTCGGTGAGCGGAATGGCTTTGTTAAAAGATTCGAGCGCAAGCGCTGTCTGACCCAGTTGGCAGTATAAGCTGCCTTTGAGCATAAATAAGTCGGGGTCGGAAGGTTCCAGCAGTTCGGCCTGATCGAGCAGTTGTAAGCCCATTTCCAATTTGTTGGTGAGGGTACATACCTGCGCATGTTTGATCAGGAAACTAACTGAGGCGGGGTGCTGTTCTTGCCCAATCTGTATTACTTCCAGTGCCCGGGCAGGGTCGTTTTTCTCTATGTAGTGATCAACGATATAAAGAAAGGTGTCAACGTCAAAGAAATAAAGCGCTTTTTTTCTAAGCATCTCTTCGAAACGTGCCACCGAAAATTTTAATTCTTCACTCTCCTGCTCGAAGTTTTCAAAGTCTTCATCCATACTTTTCGAGTTTCCACACAAAGGTATAACTTTTGACCAATGGCGCCTCTATGTAAGCAAAAGTTATTCACAGCACCCTGTGCAATCGTTTTTGTTTAAAAACCGGTGCCAAAGTCGCACCTCTAAATCGGGCAGAATAGGTATCTTTGCCGCAAATAACTGAATTTATCCCATTGACACTTATAAAATCCATTTCGGGCATTAGAGGCACTATTGGCGGCAAGCCGGGCGAAGGCCTCACACCTATCGATACCGTACTTTTTACTTCGGCCTACGCGATGTGGCTCAAAGACCAGTCTGATGCCAATAAACAACTTACCGTGGTGATAGGCCGCGATGCGCGCATTTCGGGCCCTATGGTGCGACAACTAGTGGCTGGCACGTTACAAGGCTGTGGCATTCACGTGATTGACCTCGACCTCAGCACCACGCCCACAGTAGAGATGGCAGTGACCATGGAGAAAGCAGATGGAGGCATCATACTTACCGCCAGCCATAATCCACGCCAGTGGAATGCGCTCAAATTGCTCAACGCCAAAGGTGAATTTATATCTGCCAATGATGGCGCCCATATACTGAGCATTGCCGAGGAGAAGAAATTTATGTATGCCGATGTGAAAGAACTCGGCACCTACAGAACAGACGACACATATCTGCAAAAACATATCGACAGCATATTGAAGCTGAAACTGGTAGACCGCGAAGCAATTGCCAAGGCACAGTTTAGCATTGTGGTAGATGCGGTGAATAGTACCGGTGGCATCGCGGTGCCTATGTTGCTGGAAGCGCTTGGCGTGACCACAATAACCAAATTGTATTGCGAGCCCAATGGGCAGTTTCCGCACAACCCCGAGCCGCTGGCAGAAAACCTCTTAGACCTCTCTAAGGCAGTGCTGAAAAGTAAATCCCATCTGGGCATAGCCGTAGACCCCGATGTGGACAGGCTGGCGCTGGTGTGCGAAGATGGTGAGATGTTTGGCGAAGAGTATACACTGGTGGCGGTGGCCGATTATGTGCTCAAACATTTTGATGGTAAAGGAAAGTTTGCAAAAGCAACGGTGTCAAATTTGTCGTCTTCACGCGCGTTGCGTGATGTCACAGAGAAGGCGGGTGGCAGCTATTATGCTTCGGCCGTGGGCGAGGTAAATGTGGTGACGCTGATGAAGCAACAAAAGGCAGTGATAGGTGGCGAAGGCAATGGGGGAGTAATCATTCCCGAACTGCATTATGGCCGCGATGCGCTGGCCGGTATCGCACTGTTCCTCACGCACCTGGCGCGCTTTGGCAAAAGCTGTTCTATGCTCAGGGCCACTTATCCCAACTACCACATCTCTAAAAACAAAATTGAACTCACGCCCGATATCAATGTGAAAGAAATACTCTCAGGCATTCGCGACAAGTATAAGAAGCAGCCAGTAAGCACGGTAGATGGAGTGAAAATAGAATTCGATAAAGAGTGGGTGCACCTGCGCGCTTCCAACACCGAACCCATCATCCGTATTTATGCCGAGAGTGCATCTTTGACCACTGCCGAAAATCTGGCAGAGAAAATAATGATGGACATCAAAGACATGATCACCGAAAAAATCTGAACAGTCGTTATTCAATAACCAATAATAAATTACCCGGTCCGCAATGAAAGTATATTTAGACAACGCTGCCACCACACCGATTTCCAACGAAGTACTGGATGCTATGATACCCGTGCTGCGCGAGCAGTTTGGTAACCCTTCATCCATCCACGCTTATGGTCGCGAAACACGCTCACTCATAGAGAAGTCACGCAAGACCATCGCAACACTTCTCAATGTGGCACCAGCCGAAATATTTTTTACCTCCGGTGGTACCGAGGCCAACAACACGGCCCTGCGCTGCAGCATCGAAGACCTGGGCATCACACACGCCATCACCACGCGCATAGAACACCACGCGGTGTTGCACACACTCGAGATGATGGAGAAAATGGGTAAGGTGAAGCTAAGCTTTGTCAACATCACCAAGAGCGGAGAGGTAGACCTCGTGCACCTGGAAGAACTTTTGAAAGATAACCCACATTCGCTTGTATCGCTCATGCACGCCAACAACGAGATTGGCGCCTTGTTGCCACTTGATAAGGTTTCCGAACTCTGCCTGCAGCACAACGCCATATTGCACAGTGACACGGTACAAACCATGGGGCATTACTCCATCGACCTTCAAAAAACCAAAATACATTTTGTGACGTGTGCCGCGCACAAATTTCACGGCCCCAAAGGCATCGGCTTTTTGTACATCAATGGCGATGTGAAAATAAAACCGCTCATTTACGGTGGTGCACAAGAGCGCAATATGCGCGGAGGCACCGAAAACGTGTATGGTATAGTTGGTTTGGCAAAAGCTTTTGAGGTGGCTTACCGCGATCTCGAAAAAGACAAAGTGCACATCAGTTCATTGAAACAGCTGATGCGCAATCGCCTTACGGAAGAGTTTCCTGGCGTTGTCTTCAACGGTGACCCCGGTAGTGATTCTTTGTTTACAGTGCTTAATGTTTCCCTGCCGCAGACCGAAATGGCAGAGATGATGCTCTTCAGTTTGGACATAGCTGGCGTGGCGGCATCGGGTGGTAGCGCTTGTTCCTCGGGCAGCGAAATAGGATCGCACGTGCTGCGCGCCATAGGCAGCGACCCTGGCAGACCTTCGGTAAGATTTTCTTTTAGCAAGTACAACACAGTTGAAGAAATAGAATACACCATCGACAAAATAAAAGAGCTCTACGCTGTAAAGGTGTAGTGACGATTTAATTTCACATTGCCGGATCACTGTTTATCAGATCCGGCTTTTTATTTTAGCGCTTACCATCAGCCCAAAATTTATCCAGTGTACATATTAGGCATCTCCGCATTTTATCACGACTCAGCTGCAGCCATTATTCACGATGGTAAAATCATCGCGGCCGCGCAGGAAGAGCGTTTCACACGCAAGAAACACGATCCTGCTTTTCCTGTGAATGCCGTAAAATATTGTTTAGAAGAAGCAGGTGTGACTATTGACCAGTTGGAGGCGATTGCATTTTATGACAAGCCGCTGCTGAAGTTTGAGCGCTTGTTGGAAACGTATTATTCATTCGCTCCGCGCGGTGTGCGCTCTTTCATCATGTCGATGCCGGTGTGGATGAAAGAAAAGATGTTTATGAAACGCATCATGCGCGAAGAGTTGCAGAAAGTTGGCAGCTACGATAAGCGTAAACTCAAATTCCTTTTTCCAGAACACCACCTTTCGCATGCGGCCAGTGCGTTTTATCCTTCGAAGTTTGAGAAGGCTGCTATTCTTACGGTAGATGGTGTGGGCGAGTGGGCCACTGTTTCAATTTGCAAAGGCGAAGGAAATAAAATTGAAGTGTTGAAAGAACTTCATTTTCCGCACTCACTTGGTTTGTTGTATTCTGCATTTACTTACTTTCTGGGCTTTAGAGTGAACTCTGGCGAGTACAAGCTGATGGGCCTGGCGCCATACGGAAACGCGAGTTCCGATAGTGTCAAAAAATTTGTGGAGATCATCAAGTCCTCATTGGTAAATTTGCAGAGCGATGGCAGCGTGTGGCTGGATCAGGATTATTTTAACTACGCCACGGGCTTGCGCATGGCGAATGACAGCAAGTGGGAGGCACTGTTTGGTTTCAAGCGGAGGTTGCCCGAAGAACCCATTTTGCAGCACCACTGCGACCTGGCCATGGCGATACAACAGATCACCGAAGAAACTACTCAGCTAATGGCGCAGGATGCCATGGCGCTTGCCGGAAGCAAAAATCTTTGCATGGCGGGTGGTGTGGCGCTCAACTGTGTTTCCAACGGCAAGATGGTGGAGGCCGGTATCGTTGACGACATATTTATTCAGCCTGCTGCAGGTGATGCCGGTGGCGCACCGGGAGCCGCACTCGCTGCTTACCACATTTATTTCGATAAATCACGCATGCTGCCCACTTCACGAGATGCCATGCAGGGCTCTTACCTGGGGCCTGATGTAGAAGATTTGGACATTCGCAATGTGATTAAAAAATACCACGCAGTGGGCGAGAAAGAAAGTGATGCAGCCCTGTGCGCACGCGTGGCGGCACTCATTACCGAAGGCAATGTGATAGGGTGGGTGCAAGGCCGCATGGAGTTTGGCCCACGTGCGCTGGGCGCACGCAGCATACTGGGCGACCCACGTAGCAGCGAGATGCAATCAAAGCTGAATTTGAAAATAAAGTACCGCGAATCGTTCCGCCCTTTTGCACCTGTAGTGCTGGCCGAAGATGCACACGAGGTGTTTGAAATGAATGGCATCTCTCCATACATGCTGATGGTGCATGGTGTGAAACAGAGCCTGCGCAAGCCTTTGCCCGATGGCTACGACAACCTCAACCTGCGCGACAAACTTTATCACGACCGATCGCAGCTGCCCGCCATCACCCACGTGGACAATAGTGCGCGCATACAGACCGTGCATGAGGATACTACTCCGCGATTTTACAACCTGCTGAAAGAGTTTAAGAAACTTACCGGTTTTGGAGTGCTGGTCAACACTAGCTTCAATGTGCGTGGCGAACCTATTGTATGCACGCCCGAAGATGCATACCGTTGCTTTATGCGTACCGAAATGGATTACCTGGTGGTGGGCGATTACATTTTTGAAAAGTCAGCGCAGCCCCAGTGGCAGGAGAAAGCAGAGTGGCAAACAGAGTTTGTCCTCGACTAACTTCCTCAAGAAAATTACATTGTTTTTAGTTCGGTCACCAGTTGTGTGAGCACCGCTTTGGCATCACCAAACAGCATGCTTGTCTTTGGGTTGTAGAACAACTCATTGTCAATACCCGCGTAGCCTGCATTCATGCTTCGCTTGTTTACAATGATGTGTGCCGAGTCTTCCACTTCTAATATTGGCATACCATAAATAGGACTGGCAGGATCCGTTTTGGCAGCAGGGTTCACCACGTCATTGGCGCCTACTACAAGTACTACATCAGTGGTTGCAAACTCAGGGTTAATGTCTTCCATCTCCACCAGTTTGGAGTAGTCCACATTCGATTCTGCCAGTAACACGTTCATGTGGCCGGGCATGCGTCCTGCTACAGGGTGCACCGCATATTTTACCTCCACGCCACGCTCTTCGAGAATGTTTTCCAATTCGTGAATGATGTGCTGGGCCTGTGCTACAGCCAGTCCGTATCCAGGAACGATGATTACTTTTTTAGAGTAGTTCATCAGCACCGCAGTATCAGATATGTTGATGTCTTTGATAGAACCCGTAGCGCCTTCGCGTTGTACGCCTTCGCCAGAGCCACTTTCGCCAAACGCGCCAAAGATTACGTTGCTGAGCGGACGGTTCATTGCATTGCACATCACCAGAGTAAGTATGGTTCCGGCAGAGCCTACCAAAATACCACCTGTTAGCATCACCGGGTTGTCGTACAAAAATCCGCCAAAAGCCGCAGCCACACCGGTAAAGGAGTTGAGCAACGAAATCACCACAGGCATATCTGCTCCACCAATAGGTATTACAAGCATGATACCATATGTGAGGGCAAGTGCAAAGGCAAGGTATAACAGTGCGTGGCTGGTAGTGCCGCTGAATGCGATGTACAAACCCAATAATACCGTAGCGATCATCACTACCAGGTTGATGATGTTGTAGCTTGGCAAGCGCACGGGCTTGTTCAATGTGCCGTTCAGTTTCATAAAGGCGATGATACTACCTGAAAAAGATACGCTACCGATTATCAGTCCGGCCATTACTGTAAGCATTGACAATTGCTGACCGGTGTTGTGTTCAAATTCGATAAGTGAGATAAGTGCCGCGCATGCGCCACCCATACCGTTAAACAACGAAACCATCTCAGGCATCGAAGTCATTTTAACTTTCTTGGCAGCGATCCAACCGGATACGGTTCCTACTAATATTGCGAAAAGGATGAGTACGATCTTAATGGATTCACGGGTGGTGTTGCCATGCGGATCTTCATACATCACTATGGTACCCAGGATAGCTAGCAGCATACCGCCTGCCGCCACCAGATTGCCTTTGCGCGCGGTCTCGGGGTGGCCAAGCATTTTGAGACCCATGATAAATGTTACCGAAGCAACAAGGTAAATTATATAGAGTATGTTGTTTTCAATCATAGCAATGGTCTGTTCTGTTGCGCTAAATTTTGCTTTCGGTTACTTTTTCTTTTTAAACATTTCGAGCATGCGGTCGGTCACCACAAATCCACCAACCACATTGAGTGTGCCCAATATCACGGCTAAAAAACCGAGGCCAAGTGACAAATAATTGTCAGGGTCGGAGTTGAGCATCACTATGATGGCACCTATGATCACCACTCCGTGAATCGCATTGGCACCCGACATAAGCGGTGTGTGCAGCACCGTGGGCACTTTGCCAATTAGCTCCACACCTACAAACACCGACAGTATCACCACGTACACCATCTGAATGTTTTCACCAAAAAAATTAATTACCTGTTCCATATTTTGTTATTTATCCTGTTCGAGGATCGTGTGCTTATTTCTTTTTCTCTCCTTTGAAGGTGATCATCGAGCCGGCTGTGATTTCTTCTTCCATGTCGTAGTTAAACTTGTCTTTGTCGGCAAGGTGCAACAGGAAGGTGCTGATGTTTTTGGCATAGAGGTCACTAGCGTTGATGGGCATCAGGCTCGGCAAATTTGATTCGCCAATGATGGTCACACCATGTTTTATCACGGTCTTGTTCAGTTCGCTGAGCACACAGTTGCCGCCTTGTTCTACAGCCATATCTACGATCACAGAACCCGGCCGCATGTTGGTCACCATGTCTTCGGTAACGAGTACGGGCGCTTTTTTTCCGGGAATCAGTGCGGTGGTGATTACCAGGTCGGCTTGTGTGATGTGTTTAAACAACAGTTCCTGTTGCATTTTGAGAAAATCGTCAGACACGGAGGTCACATACCCACCGCCTGTCTCTACGCTCTCATCTGATTTTACTTCTATAAACTTACCACCTAGTGACTGTACTTGTTCTTTTGTTTCGGGGCGGATGTCGGATACTTCTACGATGGCGCCCAAACGCTTGGCTGTGGCGATTGCCTGCAGGCCGGCCACACCGGCACCCATTATCACCACTTTCGAGGGTTTGATAGTTCCCGCGGCAGTCATCATCATAGGAAACATTTTGCCCAGTGCGTTGGCTCCCAGCAGTACAGTTTTGTAACCGGCAAGGTTGCTCTGCGAGCTAAGTGCATCCATTTTCTGAGCGCGCGAGATACGCGGAATGGCATCCACCGAAAAGCATGAGATGCCGGCCTGCGCGCAGGCTTCTACCAGTTCTGTGTTGGTTTGGTGATACACAAATGAAATGAGCACAGCCTCTTTTTTCATGCTGCTGATTTCGGCAGGCGAAGGTGGGTTTACTTTTAATATCACATCGGAACTGCTGTACAATGTTTGAGTATTGGCAGCAATGGTGGCACCGGCATCCTGATACAGTGTATCGGCATAGTAGGAACCGCTTCCCGCACCGCTTTCTATTTGGCACTCAAACCCCGCGCTCACCAATGATTTTACCACATCGGGCGTAAGGGCAACCCGGTTTTCTTTTTCTTTTGTTTCTTTCGGTACGCCTATTTTCACTTCTATCTGATTTGTTATTAACCACTTATTTTCAGTGGGCAACAAAGGAAACAATAAATTGAAATTATTCAAAACAGCATTTCCGCATTATTCCTACTTTTGAGCACCACACAGCAACTAAAACTCCCAATGTCAAAAAACTCACCCGCATACCTTACCCGCTTAGAAAATATATTCAAAGAAGCCGGTTTTCAATTGCGCTACGAAAAAGGCAATTTCAAGTCAGGGCAATGCGTGCTTGAGGATAGAAAAATAGTGGTCATCAATAAGTTCTCTGCACTCGATACTAAAATCGCATTTCTGGTAAGTGCCATACAGTCGGTAAACCTTGATGTGTCTGAAATGGAAGATAAATCTTTGGCACTTTACAATACCATCCGGCAAACTGAAATCAAATTTTGAAAGTCACGTTCCTTGGCACCGGCACCTCGCAGGGTGTACCTGTAATAGGGTGCAAGTGCGCGGTTTGCCGATCTGGTAATGTGCACGACAAGCGACTGCGCACGTCAGTGCTTTTGCAAGTGAACGGGCTCAATATTGTGATTGATTCGGGCCCTGATTTTCGTCAGCAGATGCTGCGCTGTGGCATCGATCATTTGGACGCGCTCATCTTTACCCACGGGCATAAGGACCACACCGCGGGGCTTGATGACATCCGTGCATTTAATTTTATACAAGGTGGAAAAGTAGAAGTGTATGCTACTTCCGAGGTGCAGGATGTTTTGCGCAGGGAGTTCAGTTACATATTTGACGGCACCGATTATCCCGGCATTCCGCAAATTAAAATGCTGACGATTGCCAATTCCCCTTTTCAAATTGATGATGTCACTGTAACTCCAATAGAAACTCTTCATTATAAACTGCCTGTATTTGGATTTCGCGTGGGCGATTTTACATACATCACCGATGCCAATTACATTCCCAAAAAGGAAAAGGAAAAAATAAAAGGTTCAAAAGTGATGGTGCTGAATGCACTACGCAAAACGAGCCACATCTCTCACTTTACATTGGACGAGGCGGTGGAACTAATGCACGAGTTTGCCCCACAGCACGGCTTTCTCACGCACATAAGCCACCAGTTAGGGCTGCATACTGAAGTAAATGCAGAACTGCCTGATTTTGTACGGCTGGCGCATGACGGCCTTACCTTTGAATTGTAGATATCCATTAGCCTTTGCACGCAGGTAGGCAAGAAGTTGATGGACTTTGGCGGGTGAGGTTGTATTTTTAAACTTACTTGTATATCTTGGTTGCCGACAAAGCGGCTTCTTCTAATTTGGATTGAACAACCGACATTTTATTATTAAACCCTGAAAACTAAAAGAAATACGATTATGAAAAAACTATTACTCTCTATTGGTGCATTGTTTATTTGTGCCGCTGTGGTGGGCCAAACTTCCGGTGGGCCCGATGCCTACGGTTATATTTGGCGCGACAGCAATGATCCCAGCGGACCAGCTGCTACTTGGATTGACATAACCACCATGCCAGGTGCCACGCAAGTTACCGGACTCGGTGATGACAACACAGTGGGCTATTTTCCAATAGGATTTAATATGCCTTATTACTGGTACACCGTAAATCAGTTTAAGATTGGATCAAACGGTTACATCATTTTTAACAACGGAGCCATTTCGCATCCGTTTCCTTTGCTGCCATTAACCGCTGCACCCAATGATTTTATCGGACCGTTTATGTCTGACCTTTCCTTTGCTGATCCAGGAAACCCTGGCACCTGCTGGATATGGAACAACCTTACCGACAGTTGCATTGTGTCATTTATCAATGCTCCGTTTTGGGTAAATGCAGTACCTGCTTATACGGGTGCAAACACATTCCAGATAGTGATGACAAAAGTGGACAGCTCAGTAACATTTAACTACCTCACTCAACAGGGTGCAAGCGCAAATGGTGGTTCTTTCGTTTCTGTAGGAATGGAAAACAATTCAGGCGCAGTGGGTCTAATGTGGAAAAACAATGTGTATCCAACTGCTAACACAAGTATCAAGTGGTATTACCCGCAGAGCACTAATTTCCAGGTGTTTGACGCATCAGCCAGCTATGTGGACAATGCTGAATCAGGCGGAAGATTTATTAGCCGCAACGGTGCGCCATTTACAATGACCGCACAAGTAAAAAACACAGGAAACCAAGCGCTCAATCCTTTCAATACAGACCTTCGTGTAGTGAATGCAGTAAACGTAACTCAAGCATCACAGACGATGCAAGTGCCTGCGCTTACACCAGGCCAAACGCATGATTTGATGGCTACCACTACCTACAACCCAACGGTTGCAGCTACCTATTCTTTCCGCACCACTACACAGCTTACTGGTGACGCTACGCCATCTAACAACACGCGCACCATGGAATTGGTAGTGGTTGACACGACTCTTTCTGAAATGGTATTGAGTTTTACGGGTGCCACTTCTTCTCCTGCCAATGCAGGTATCTCTTGGTCGGGCGGAAATGCAGGACTGGGTGTAGAGATTGTAGCACCTTTCGCTCCGTTTATCCTCAAGCGTGTAGAATATTTTATTGTGTCTAACGCCCAAAACTCTTCTTTCTATTCACTTGTGTATGACAATACTGGTGTTGCCAATGGCCCTGGTGCATTGCTCGATTCTTCTTACGTAGCATCTCCCTTTGTGCTTGCACCCAACATATGGAATCCTGTAGTAATGCCTTCGCCTATCACCGTAAACACCAACTCTATTTTTGTGGGCTGGATGATGGATGGAGAAGGTATCACACTCGGTACCGATGATGTATTGCCAATCAGCAATCGTTCTTACGAATTGCTCGGTAGCTGGTCTATTTATCGTTCGCGTGAAGTGCAAGATGTAATGATCCGTGCGGTGATTGCCCGTCCTTCAGGTGTAGGTATCAACGAAGCTGAGAACGTAAGTAAAATCAGTAATTTCTTCCCAATGCCTGCTGTAAATTCAGTGTCATTTACATTGAATATTGTAAAAGGTGATGGCAAAGTAGGAATGAAAATATTCAACACTTCCGGACAGTTGGTTCATACTGAAAACATATCATTGCCGGGCATAGGCGAGCAGCGAGCTACGCTTGATATATCTAGCTTTGCTGGTGGCATGTATGCAGTTGAATTTACTGCCAATGGCGAAACACACAATCGCAAACTGATTGTGGCTGGCAAATAATATTACCTCCGTAATATAATTAATCGGGTTGTCTGGGCACAGACAACCCGATTCTTTTTGTGTTCAAGAATGATTGAGTAATTTCAACTTTTCAAATCACAGTTATCTCATATGATCTTCTCTTCCAAACGGAACATCGTATTCGTAATACTTGCCGGATTGTTTATCACCAATGCTGTGGTAGCCGAACTAATCGGTGGCAAGCTCATTCAAATGGGACCGTTCATTATGAGCATCGGCATTATTCCCTGGCCGGTAGTTTTTCTTTCCACCGACCTTATCAATGAGTATTACGGCAGGGCAGGGGTGCGCAGGCTTACGCTTATTACAGCCGCGCTCATTGCTTACGCTTTTATCGTTTTGTTATTCGCTATCAATGTGCCGGCAGCGGACGGTATTTCTCCGGTTACCGATGCACAGTTTATTGCTGTATTCGGCCAAAGCATGTGGATTATTGTGGGCAGCATCATCGCTTTTCTCATTTCACAATTGGTAGACGTGTCGGTGTTCTGGCTGCTGCGAGATAAAACCGGAAAGAAAATGATTTGGCTGCGCGCTACCGGCTCTACAGCCGTTTCGCAACTGATCGATACGTTCGTGGTACTGGGTATTGCATTTTGGCTGCCCGGAAAAATGACAACCGAAGTCTTTTTTAATGCCGCACTTACAGGCTACACATTCAAACTCATCATTGCGGTGTTACTTACACCACTCATTTATCTGGGGCATCACCTCATTGACAGATACCTGGGCGATGAAGAAGCAGACTCACTGGTGAAACACACAGCCGAAGAATCGCTCCACCACAAAGTGAAAAATTGATTTATATTCGGGATTATGTTTGTATCACACCCACATTGAAGGGACGTGTGATGGGCGCGTGATTGGCTGCTTCTATACCGGTTGAAATAACCCTGCGCGTGTCCAACGGATCGATGATGGCATCTACCCACAGCCGCGCGGCCGCATAGTAAGGCGACAACTGATCGTTGTACCGATTGGTGATGGTGTCCAATAATTCCTTTTCATCTTCAGGTGTAATCTCTTTGCCTTGCGACTTGAGCGAACTCACTTGAATTTGCAGTAATACTTTGGCTGCCTGCTCGCCACCCATCACGGCTATGCGCGCGGTGGGCCACCCCACTATAAGCCTAGGGTCGTATGCCTTGCCGCACATAGCGTAATTGCCCGCACCGTAGGAGTTGCCTATGATGATGGTAAACTTCGGCACTACAGAGTTGGCCACCGCATTTACCATTTTGGCTCCATCTTTTATGATGCCTCCATGTTCAGAGCGCGAACCTACCATAAATCCAGTAACGTCCTGTAAAAAAACCAACGGAATTTTTCGCTGGTTGCAGTTCATGATAAAACGCGTGGCCTTGTCAGCCGAGTCGCTGTATATTACTCCACCAAATTGCATTTCAGCAGCGCCTTTGCTGGTCTTGGCTTTCACCACTTTGCGCTGGTTGGCTACGATGCCAACTGCCCAACCGTCAATGCGGCCATAGCCACAAATCAGCGACTGGCCATACTGCGCTTTGTATTCGTCAAACTCCGAGTTGTCGGTGAGGCGGTATATCACTTCATGCATGTCGTATTGCTTGTCGCGCTCTACTGGCACCAGCCCGTAAATTTCTTTGGGGTCTTTCTCAGGTGCGGCAGGTGTGGCGCGGTCAAAGCCGGCTTGTTCAAACGTGCCCACTTTGTCCATCAGTCGTTTGATGTAATCGAGACATTCGCTGTCGGATTCAAACTTGTTGTCGGTGACGCCCGAAATTTCTGAATGTGTGGTCGCACCGCCCAGTGTTTCGTTGTCTATGTCTTCGCCTATGGCTGCTTTCACCAAGTAGCTGCCCGCCAAAAATATAGAACCGGTTTTGTCTACTATCATGGCTTCATCGCTCATGATAGGCAGGTAAGCACCACCAGCCACACAACTGCCCATGATAGCTGCCACTTGAATGATTCCCATAGAAGACATGATTGCGTTATTTCGAAACATGCGCCCGAAATGTTCTTTGTCAGGAAAAATCTCATCCTGCATCGGCAGGTACACCCCCGCGCTGTCGACCAGATATATGATGGGTAATTTATTTTCTATACTGATCTCTTGCGCGCGCAAATTTTTCTTTGCGGTCATCGGAAACCAAGCGCCTGCCTTAACTGTGGCATCATTGGCCACAATCATACACTGGCGGCCTGCCACATATCCGATGCCTGCCACCACACCGGCCGATGGGCATCCGCCCTCTTCCGCATACATATTGTAAGCAGCGAACTCACCGATTTCAAAAAATCTGGAGTCGTTGTCGATCAGGTATTCTACCCGTTCGCGTGCCAGCATTTTGCCTTTATCTTTTTGCTTTTTCTGATTGCGTTCGCCTCCGCCTTCGTGCACCTGGTCGCGCTTGTACTGCAACTTTGAAAGCAGTTGCTTCATGGCATCTTCGTTGGCATTGAATTCTATGTCGATCTTCTTATTCATTTCGTTTTCTTCAGATTGTCTGTGTCCAAATATACTTAACTCCCGATTAAGGTTTATGGATTGAGTGTACCCAGCACATTTACTGATTTAGGGCCGCGACACAGCAACAGGTCGAGCATACTGAGGTTGGGAGTGAACGGAAATTTTTCGGCAAAGCATTGCTGATAAGGTTTAGCAATGTAGGTTGTGTCCTTACGCTTGGGATGGATGGCTTGGCGCAAGTCGATGGTGTGGGCAGGTTCCGGTTCATACCTTGTGGTGGGCGAAGTGTACAGTGAACTGCCCATGTGTTTCAACAGAAATAGCACTGTGGCTTCATTGAGATCGACAAGTTTTTCGAAATGAGTAGACAACAATTCTTCAAGATATTCTTCAAAATATTCGAAATATGGTGCACGGCCATAGGCAGATTGGATGGTACGCCAGTGGACTTGCTGCCAGTTGTCGCTGTATGAAATTTTGATGTCGCACATCAATTGCTTCTTACCTTGCGCGTGTTGCACCGGTACGGTGCAGGTGTTGATGCCGTTGGCGGTCATCAGTTGGCAGCGGTTACGATAACTTTGTTTTTCGAAATACTCGTAGTATTCAATCTGAACCGGCAGCTGAAAGTGCGCAGCAGCAAACCATGATACCGGAGGGAAGTAAGCAGAACTCAGCAGGATGGTGGATGCCATCGTGTAGTGTAGGTTAGTCGTGTATAACGCGGAACAGACGGTTCCATCGAATCTTGCTAAGAAACGATCCATTGGAATCAAACGACATCCAGATGAATACAGCTTTGCCCACAATATGATCTTCGGGAACAAATCCCCAGAAGCGTGAGTCGGCCGAGTTATGGCGATAGTCACCCATCATGAAATAATAATCCATAGTGAAGGTGTATGTGGTGGCTTCCGCTCCATTGATATAAATTTTGTCCCCTCGTGTTTCAATTTCATTGTGCTCATACATTCGGATCACGCGCTCGTAGATTGGATAATTTTCCTCGGTAAGTGTAATTGTGGCTCCTTTTTTTGGCACATACAACGGTCCGAAGTTGTCCACATTCCACGGGTGACGGCTGTCATATGGAAAAATGTAATCGGCAAAATATCCTTTGGGTTCGATAAGCGGTTCTACGGAAGTCACGCTGGTCATTGCTTTCATCTTATCCACAGTTTCAGGCGTAAGCGCAAAACGGTATTCGCCCTCGCTGCTCACGGGTCCGCCATCGGTAATATTCATTTGTTTTAATGTGTTCGGATTCAGCTGCGAGCCATTTGTTTTCACCTGATAAAAAAACTGACTATGTCCCGGTACTGGCGACACTTCGTTGTTGAGAAATACTTCGCGGTTTACGATGTTGATGGTATCTCCGGGCAGTGCAATGCATCGCTTGATGTAATGGGTTTGTTTGTCGATGGGTCTGTCATCTTCCATCGGATAGTTGAAAACAACAATGTCGTTGTGCTTGATATTACCAAAACCCGGCAGGCGGTAATAGGGTAGTTGCAGTATTTCCAAGTAAGATTTTCCTCCTATGATAGGCATCTCCTGATGAGCAAACGGAAACGAAAGGGGCGTGATGGGTGTGCGTGGGCCGTAACTCACCTTGCTGACAAAAAGAAAGTCGCCCACGAGCAGCGATTTTTCCATAGAGGGAGTGGGGATTGTGAAAGCCTCAATAAAGAAGGTGCGGATGATGGTGGCTGCTATCACCGCAAACAAGATTGCATCAATCCACTCACGTGTGCGCGACTTGCGCGAATGGTAATTTATAGTGAGGTAATATGCGAGTACCACTACTTCTACCGCCAGAAAAAATATGATGGAGGAGAGTAATCCCACGCCTGAAAAAAGGAGGATGAAGAAAAATAGTACGCATGCACCACTCAGTGCGAAGAAGGTGAGCCTTTGAGATTTTGACATTCCGTCAATGAAACGCATCATAGTTCTGTTTTTATAATTTTAATAAATCAGGCATGGCAAATATACCTTTTTTGCCTACAATCCATTCAGCAGCCAAAACCGCTCCAGCCGCGAACCCTGCGCGATTGTGTGCGGTGTGTCGAAGGGTAATGTCGTCTATTTCTGATATGTAATTTATCTCATGTGTACCTGGCACATCATCGATGCGGTGGCTGGTGATGGGAAGGGCAGAGGAGGTTTTTGTGTTTTCTCCATCAGTCAGATTCCATTCTTTTTTTCTGTCCAGGTTTTCGATGATTTGATTGGCGAGCGTAATGGCCGTGCCGCTGGGCGCATCCAACTTCCGCACATGATGTGTTTCATGCATGTGCACATTATATTGTGGAAATCCGTTCATCAGCAGCGCGAGTTTTTTGTTGATTTCAAAAAACACATTCATGCCGATGCTAAAATTGGTGCTGTGGAACAAAGTGCCTCCTTGCGCAGTGCACAAGTTTTGCATTTCTTCAAACCGGTCGTACCACCCTGTGGTACCAACTACAATGGGCGTTTCGGCTTCAAGGCATTTGGTGATGTTGTCGAAAACAGTCGTTGGTTGTGTAAATTCTATGGCTACATCGGCTTGCTTCAATGCTTCTGTTGTAAGCTCGTGCAGATTGTTGCTGGTTATTTTTAGCACCACTTGGTGGCCTCGCTGTAATGCTTGTTCTTCTATGGCTTTTCCCATAGTACCATATCCCAACAATGCAATCTTCATTTTATTTAAATTTTAAAGTAAGTGCGAGGGCAGGTGTGAATTGATCTTGGAGGGCCGGGCCAATGCGCAGGCTCAGGTCATCGCTCACGTCAAAATAATAAAGGTGTGCGTCTATGTGTGCATCTAAAATATTGAGCGCATATAACGCCCCCGTAAAAATAAATGTGAGGTCGCGGTTGCGTCTGTAAAAATTCTTGAGTGTCACCAGATTCTCGTCAGTGTATATGGCCACATAAGGATCGATGGTGGTAGGGTCACCGTCAATGCGGTCCTTGAGGGCGATGCGATAGCGATTGTATCGCACGTTGTTGAAATTAATGGCAAGCGCCAAACCGCCAAACCCGCCATAGATGATGGGTATTTTCCAGTATTTCTTGTTATAAGCCTGGCCCAGGCCGGGTAACAAGGCTGACATGATGGTGGCTGTGCTCGGGGAATGCACGTTTTCGGAGCGCGCAGACGTATCATGTAGCGCAGCTTCTTGCGCCCACAGAGATTGAAAACAAAACGTGGCCAGCGCCATCAGCAGGGCTTTGGTCATAGAAGCTAATGAGGTCGAATTAGTAATCAAACAGTTCCAGCAACCTGTTGAGGTCGTCATGTGAACTGAACGGTATTATTATTTTTCCATTGCCTTTGGGATTGGCTTTGAGTTCGATTTTGGTTTCAAATTTACTCGACAACACATCCTGCACCTTACGCAATTCGTGGTTGATCAGTTCACTGCCGCTTCCCGATTTTTTGGAATCCTTTTTCGTTTTACCTGCCCGCGCTATCTCTTCTGCCTGCCGCACAGAAAACTGTCCCGTGATGATTTGCTTGTACATGCTTAGTTGCGTGCCTATGTCATCAATGGCTACCAGCGCGCGCGCATGGCCCATGCTGATTAGGTTGTCTCGCAAACCAATTTGAATTTCAGGTGGCAATTTGAGCAAACGCAAAAAATTGGTTACCGTAGATCTGTTTTTGCCCACGCGGTCGCTCAGCTCTTCTTGAGTCAGACTGCACTCGTCAATCAGTCGCTTGTAACTTATCGCTACTTCGATGGCATTCAGATTTTCGCGCTGAATGTTTTCCACCAGTGCCATCTCCAGCATAGCCTGATCGTTGGCAATACGAATGTAAGCCGGTATCGATTCCAAGCCTGCTATCTTGCTTGCTTTCAGCCTGCGCTCGCCCGATATCAGCTGATAGTTGTCGTAACCAAGTTTACGAACTGTTACCGGTTGTATGATGCCTTGCTCACGAATAGATGCGGCAAGTTCATTCAACGCTTCTTCTTCAAACTGGGTGCGAGGTTGAAATGGATTGGCTTCAATTTTATCTAATGGAATGTTTGCAACTGAGCCCACAATGGCTGTGGTGCCGGGCATCTGCTGCTTGGATGTTACGTCTGTTTCCGCGTTTTCTAACAACGCGCTTAGGCCTCTGCCCAATGCACTTTTCTTAGTCATGGTCAACTTTTATAATCTTATCTGATTCTTTGATCTTGGTGAAATTGTTCTTCTGTAATACTTCGCGCGCCAGGTTCAGGTAATTGATAGCTCCTTTGCTATTCACATCGTGCATGATGATGGTTTCGCCAAAGCTGGGTGCCTCGCCCAACTTGGTGTTGCGCTGTATGATGGTGTCGAACACCATTTGCTGGAAATGTGTTTTTACTTCTTCTACCACCTGGTTGCTCAGGCGCAATCGCGAATCGTACATGGTGAGCAGAATGCCTTCTATTTCGAGATGTTCATTCAGCCTGTTCTGCACAATTTTAATCGTGTTTAACAGTTTGCCCAAACCCTCAAGTGCAAAGTACTCACACTGCACAGGTATGATTACCGAGTCGGAAGCGGTGAGGGCGTTTATTGTAACCAGTCCGAGCGAGGGTGAACAGTCGATGATGATGAACTGAAAATCGTCTTTGATTGTGTCAAGCACTTTTTTCATCATCACTTCGCGCTGTGGCAGGTTGATGAGTTCTATTTCGGCTCCCACCAGATCGATGTGCGAGGGCAAGAGATGGAGGTGCGGTGTGGTGGTCTCCAGAATGATGTCAGCCGGATTCACATCGTTGATGATACATTCGTATATGCTGGTTTTAATATTGCGCGGATCGAAGCCTACACCTGAGGTTGCGTTGGCCTGCGGGTCGGCATCTACAATCAGCGTTTTGTATTCGAGCACAGCCAGGCTGGCCGCAAGGTTCATCGCTGTAGTGGTTTTGCCTACGCCACCTTTTTGATTGGCAATCGCTATTATCTTACCCATTATCTTTCAATTTAAATTTCAATGCTTTTTCCAATTTCTATGAGATGCAGTTGGTTTCCCGCGCGCACAAATTTTTCTATTGCTTCTTTTTGATCTATTTTAATAAACCCAAATGTATCGTAGTGCATGCCGATGATTTTGGTACAGTTGATAAACTCGGCTGCGATGATTGCATTGTCAGCACCCATGGTAAAATTGTTGCCGATGGGTAAAAACGCGAAATCAATTTGTTTGTATTCACCTATCAATTTCATATCGTAAGTAAGGGCAGTGTCTCCGGCAAAGTAAAAATTACCTTCCTCGCTCTCCACCAGGAAACCCATGGGCTGCCCGCCATACGAGCCATCGGGCATGCTGCTGCTATGCACGGCATTCACGCTTTTCAATTTGCCAAAATCAAAAATCCAATGGCCACCATGATTCATGGGGTGCGTATTTTTAACGCCTTTGCCCTCAAGCCATGTAATCACTTCAAAGCCTCCAACCACTGTAGCTCCTGTTCGCTGCGCAATGGCCACCGCATCGGCTATGTGATCCTCATGACCATGCGACACCAGTATATAATCGGCTTGCACGCTGTTTACATCAATGTGCGCTGCCAGCGGATTGCCGCTGATGAACGGATCAAAAAGCAATGTCTTGCCTTTGACTGTTACGCTGAAACACGAATGACCGTAATACGTTATTTTCATGGTGATGTGACTCCGATTTCCGAATTCCGGATTTTAATTTTGCCATTTTTGCAACAGCAAACTACTTTGTAGTTTCGAGTGAAGGTTGCTTGCAGGCGCGGCCGGAGCGGTTTTTCTGTTATCAAACCGGCTATGCCTTGCAAAAATACGATTGTTTTACTTTGCATTTCCTAAATTTAACGCGGAAACGCTTGTTTTTATTAACAAATCCACATCACTTATAAACACCAAACTGTTTGCCCATGTCTGTTATCACTGTTATCTGTGCCACCCACCGCAACGAAAGCAATACCATGCAAGTGGCTAATATTTACCTCGACAAACTGCGTGCGCACGGCCTTGAAGCTCAATTGCTTACTATGGCGGAATTGCCAACTGACTTTATTATTTCCGATTCATTTGGCAACCGAAGTCCCGAGTTTGAATCCATTATGCAGAAATACTTAGTGGACGTGGAGCGCTTTGTATTGGTAGTGCCCGAGTACAATGGAAGCATTCCTGGCGTGTTTAAGGCATTTATTGATGCGTGCGATGTAAAGCTTTGTTTTGCTGGCAAGAAGGCTGCATTGGTGGGCGTAGCATCGGGCAGGGCAGGCAACCTTCGCGGGCTCGATCATCTCACTGACATTCTTCATCATTTGCGGGTAGAGGTATTGTCAAACAAACTGCCCATCTCAAAAGTGCATGACGAAATAGACGAAGATGGCAAACTCATCAACTCGGTGACGGAAAAAGTGGTGAACAAGCAGTTGGAGGAGTTTATGAAATTTTGTTGTTGAAAACATGCCATGCGTGCACGCAGTGTGCGGAGCATTTTCGCTAACTTGAACCATCAAAACATAACAGCATGGTTACACTTTCCATCATCACCGAATCGCTATCGCACTTCAAAGTCATTCAAATTCTCACTTCTTCGTTTCTATCCATTTTGTTCTTACAAGCCGGCATCGATAAGGTGGTGGACCGCGAAGGAAACATGGCGTGGCTCACCAGTCATTTTGAAGACACACCTCTGGGAGGTATTTTTAAAGTTGGGTTGATGCTGAGCGTAATCAGTGTGATGGAAATGGCGGCCGGGATACTGTGTGCTATCGGCATGGTTTCTATTTTGTGGCTCGATAACAGCACACTTTCGTTTTGGGGAGCGGTGTTGGGCGGCATATCCCTCACCATGTTGTTTCTTGGTCAGCGTATCGCAAAAGACTACACCGGAGCAGCCGTGTTGGTGCCTTATTTCATCCTCACTTTATTGTCCATTTTTATACTGGGCTGATATCCCGTTGCCGGATTACTCTTTTATCATGGTGCGCTCTATGCGCTTATCCGGAATGAGCCACATTATAGCCACAAGTGCGTATATAACGAGGCTTATGCTGGGCCAAAACAGTGCCAGCACAATGGCAAGGATGTATAACCCTAAAGAAAGCTCGCCTTTTTTGTCTTTGCCATAAGCCCGGGCCAACGCGGATTCATAGCCATGATGGCGAATCAATATTTGAGAAAGAATGTAATATGCAATGGCTGACATCAGCAGTACAACACCATAAAGCGCTACCGGTACTGCGGTGAAATGATTTTCGCCCATCCAACCTGTAACAAACGGCACCAACGAAAGCCAAAAGAGTAAGTGCATATTCCCCCACAGCACACGTCCATTTACTTTTTCTACTATCTGCATCATATGATGGTGGTTATTCCAATAAATAGCCAGAAAAATAAAGCTGAGCACATAGCTTAAAAATACAGGCAGGAGCGGTACCAGATCCGTGAATTTGTCACCATGCGGTACTTTTAACTCCAGCACCATGATGGTGATAATGATGGCCAACACACCATCGCTAAAGGCTTCCAGTCTTCCTTTTTTCATGTCATTTTTATTTGAAGGTGAATTGTGAATATCAGCAAAAAAGATGAACCAAATTGATTGTGTTTTGTATTCTTTCAATAGTAAAAAATCCCCGCTTAAGGCAGGGATTCACTATGTATTGTTGTGATTCTTTTACGATTTTGAGGCATCGCTATCGCCACCCAGGTCGTCAAAGTTGATGTCAGTAAATTTATCATCAGGATCCGCTGGTGAAGCAGGGGCGGGAGGCTTTGGTGCTTCTTCGGTCGCTTCAGAGACAGCAGGTGGCTGGCGCTCTTCATACACACGAGGTGGTTCTTCTCCTTGCTCTTGATGGATAAAATCAACCGCTTCCTTCAATCCTTCGGTAAACTTTTCAAAATCCTCTTTGTAGAGAAACAACTTGTGTTTACGAAACACGGGTTTCTCATCTTCAAACATCTTTTTGCTCTCCGTTATGGTGAGGTAATAATCGTTGCCACGTGTGGCTTTCACATCAAAGAAGTACGTGCGTTTGCCTGCTCGCACTGCTTTTGAAAAAATGTCTTCTCTGTCGTGATGATCTCTTTCTGACATATAATTTTAAGATTAGTCCAAAACAAAATTATGAAAATAATGATAAGTACAAGTAAAAATTGTGTGTATGGAATTCACTAATCCACGTTTTGGCGCTGCTCTTCTTCAAGTTTTTGTTTTTCATACATGTCGGCATATATACCATGCACTCGCATTAGTTCATTGTGAGTGCCTTGTTCTATCACACGCCCCTTGTCCAACACCAGTATGTGGTTTGTGTGTTTTACAGACGAAACCCTGTGCGATATGATGATGGTAGTGCGCTTGTCCATTATGTCGGAGAGGTTGTGCAGGATGGCTTCTTCGGTGCGTGTGTCCACCGCGCTCAGACAGTCGTCAAAGAGTAATATGGCGGGCTTGCGGATGATGGCCCGCGCTATGCTTACGCGCTGCTTTTGCCCACCGGAAAGCGTGATGCCACGCTCGCCAATGCGGGTTTCGTAGCCATCGGGAAATGCTTCAATGTTGTGGCTCACCACGGCCTGACGCGCGGCTTCCCGTGTTACTTGCGCCATTTCCGCGTCAGTTAGCTGGTCGTGTAGGCCAAATGCAATGTTGTTGCCGATGGTATCAGAAAACAGGAATACATCCTGCGGCACATATCCAAGTTGTGCGCGTAGGCTATCCAATCGGTACGCTCTGATATCGCGGCCGTCTATCAGTACCTTACCGCTGGTTACATCGTACGAGCGGGTAATAAGGTTGGCCACTGTAGATTTTCCTGAGCCCGTGCGTCCGAGTATGGCTAGCGAATGACCGGGTTTGATTCGGAACGATAGATTTTGAATGGCGGTAATGCCTGAATCAGGGTACACGAAGGTAACATCCTGAAATTCGATGTCGCCTGTAATCTCAATTTTTTCTTTTGACGGTGAGGAAATCTCTGGTTTGGTTTCGAGAAATTCGTTGATGCGCTGCTGCGATGCCGCTGCCCGCTGCACAAGCGAAGTAACCCAGCCCAGTGCGGCCACTGGCCATGTGAGCATGTTTACATAAATGATAAACTCAGCTATATTGCCAATGGTGATTTCACCGCGGATGGTCTCTAACCCACCCACATACACAGTAATCAGCGTGCTTAGCCCTATCAGCATTAGCATAATGGGCATAAAGAATGCATTTACATTCACCAGTTTCATAGACAAATCGTGATAGGTGTTGCTTTCGCGCTCAAAGTCATCCGCGCTCTGTTGCTCTCGCACAAAGGCTTTCAGTACGCGGATACCCGAAAAAGCTTCCTGTACATAAGTGCTCAGTGAGGACAACTGCCTTTGCACTTGCTCGCTGCGTTGGTTGATTATATTTTGAACCATATATATACTCACCGAAAGTATGGGCAAAGGAATAAGCACATACAGCGTCAGCCGCGGATTTACCGATATCATGGTGACGATAACCAGAATAAAAAGGCCAACCAGGTTGATGGTATACATAATTGCCGGCCCCAGGTACATCCGCACACGGCTTACGTCTTCTGTAACTCGTGCCATCATATCACCTGTGCTGTTGCGTTTGTAAAACGACAAACTCAGCTGCTGGTAGTGATCAAAGATTTCGTTGCGCAAATCATATTCAATCAGGCGCGACATCACAATAATAGTTTGCCGCATAAAAAAAGTGAAGATGCCTTTGATAATAGCCAAGCCCAAGACGACTAAACCAAATAGTAACAGATATGTGCCGAAAGTCTTATATAGCCCGGCTTGCAGATCAGTGTTGTCAAACAAGGCGTATACGTCAATGGTTTCTTTTACAAGGTCAAATGAATGGCGGATAATTTGTGCAGGGAAGATAGCAAACATATTGCTGGCGAGCACAAACACGAAACCGAGTAGAAGTCTCCATCGGTATTTGATCAGATATTTGTTGAGGTGGGCGAGTGCTTTCATACGCTGAGCGCGGCTTACAGCCTGATTTTGATGCCACTTTTTTTTACATTAATTTTGCGGCACCTTGTCACAGGCTTGTCACAGTTGCTTTGCAGGGCAAAAGTATTGCAATTTTAACGTTAAATTCCAATCCCATGCTTGAAGTGAAAGAATTGAATAAAGAAAAGTTGAACGAAGATGCGGTTTTTGGCCCAATGGCTAGAATGGATCACGAGCAGGTTGTTTTTTGTCATGATCATGATACGGGTTTAAAAGCCATTATAGCAGTTCATAATACCGTGCTCGGGCCTTCATTGGGCGGCACACGCATGTGGATGTACAACAACGAAGCCGAGGCATTGCGTGACGTACTGCGACTCTCCAAAGGAATGACCTACAAGGCAGCCATAAGCGGGCTTAATCTGGGCGGGGGCAAAGCAGTAATCATTGGCGACAGCAAAAAAGATAAGAGCGAAGCACTATTCCGAAAATTCGGCCGCTTTGTGAACAACCTCAACGGAAAATATATTACAGCCGAAGATGTAGGCACTACCACGAAAGACATGACCTATGTGAAGATGGAGACCAACCATGTAGCTGGTCTGCCCGAATCGATGGGCGGTGGCGGAGACCCATCACCGGTAACTGCATATGGTACCTATATGGGCATGAAAGCCTGCGCCAAAGGAATGTGGGGCAGCGATAGCCTGGCGGGGAAGAAGATATCTGTACAGGGCATAGGCAGTGTGGGCAGCAACCTGGTCGCACTACTCGAGAAAGAAAAAGCCATAGTGTACATCACTGATATCAACAAACCTGCGCTTGAGGCCCTTGCTAAAAAACACAATGCAATAGTTGTAGATGCCGAAGATGTGTATGATCTTGATGTTGATATATACGCTCCTTGTGCGTTGGGCGCAACGGTAAATACCGATACGATCGGTCGGCTCAAATGCTCGATTATAGCCGGTGCGGCCAACAACCAACTGGGTAAAGAAAGTCTACACGGGCAAATGCTTGTCGATAAAGGCATATTGTATGCACCCGATTTCCTCATCAATGCGGGAGGACTGATCAATGTGTATTCAGAGTTGCATGGATACAACCGCGACCGTGCCATGCGCGCCACCGAGAAAATATATGACGTTACCCTGGATATTCTCAAAGTATCGAAGGAACAAAATATTCCTACGTATGTGGCCGCAAACGCAATGGCCGAAAAACGCATATTGGATATCCGCAACGTAAAAGCTACATACTAATCACATCAAATATTTATCCGCCCGCATGCCGGCAATGGCACGCTTAGATTTAATTACGTTCTTCAATTTATGATCAGCCGAAGGCAACTCAGGACCAAAGTACTCCAAGCGCTTTACGCTTGGTATCAAAGTGACCACAGCGACCAGCCCAAGATGGAGCGCGACCTCATGACCGGCATCGATAAGCTGTATGAGCTTTATCTGTATAACCTGGCGCTGTTGCCCGAGTTAGCCGAACTCGATCGTATACATACTACCGACTCTAAACAAAAATATTTTCCTACCGACATTGACATCTCCAAGGCCAACCGTCTGGCAGATAACCCTGTGGTACATTCTATAATCAATTCACCTTACTTCAAAGCAGAGATAAAGAAGTATAAAGTGAGCTGGCAAAACGATATGGATATGGTGAAGCAAGTGTACACCGCCATACGCAAGTCGGATGAATATGCCGAGCAACTTCGCAGTGATGATCACACAGAAGTTTCTGCACAAGCGTGGTTATTGAAAATGTTTAAGCTTTTTATTGGCGGATCAGAGCCTTTGCGCACACATTTTGAAGAAAAAAATATTTTTTGGAACGAAGACAATAGCTTCATCAATAGCATGGTGAGCAAAACTATTACTACCATAAAGTGTAGCGAAGTGAATCAGAATTTTATAATGCCCATCATGAAAGATGCAGAAGACGACACGGCTTTTGTAAAAGAGCTCTTCAGGGCTACCATCCGCAATGACAAGGAAACCGAAAAATTGATTTCCGAACGCACGAAGAACTGGGATGTGGAGCGCATTGCGCTGGTAGATATCATTCTTATTAAAATGGCTCTCAGCGAAATCAAAGCCTTTCCCCAAATACCGGTTAAGGTGTCAATCAATGAGTATATCGACATATCCAAAGACTACAGCACGCCTAAGAGTAAAGCCTTTATTAATGGAATAATCGATAAGCTAGTAACGGACATGAAAGAGAAAAACGAGATTGTAAAAACAGGTCGCGGTCTTATTGAATAACTTTAAAAATCTGCACCGGCCTCAGCGCAATTCTTTTTTACATTTCTTTACATTTGCCTATAATTAATAACCAATAAACTGTTTTCATCAATGAACAAATCATTTTTATTCATCTTATCTATGGCTTTCGCATTGGCATCGTGCCAGAATGCAACTCAGAATACCGATGGAAGCACCAACGCTGATCCGGCCGCACAAAGCGTATCTCCTGAAGTAGTTAACAACCCTATGACTGCTGCAGATACCAAAAGCGAAGAGAAGCTTCCTGAATTTAGCTTTGATAATGACGCACATGATTTTGGTAAAACAAAACAAGGCGACAAAGTTAACTACGACTTTAAATTTAAGAATACCGGTAAAGGTGACCTGGTAATAACCACTGCCAGCGGAAGCTGCGGCTGCACTGTGCCCGACTGGCCGAAACAACCCATCAAACCGGGTGAAACAGGCGCGATAAAGGTAGAGTTCAACAGCGCAGGCAAACAAGGAATGCAGCGCGTTACGGTGACCATCATAGCCAACACCATACCCAATACTAAAGTACTAACACTCACCGGTGAAGTTGTCACCCAATAAATTCAATCATGCAATTACTCACCACATTATTACAAATTCCCTCAGGCAGTTCAGGAATGCAAAGCATCCTCATGATCGTAATGATTGTGATCGTGTTTTACTTCTTTATGATAAGGCCGCAAACCAAGAAAGCCAAAGAAGAGCGCCTGTTTAAGGAAGCAGTAAAGAAAGGCGACAAAGTGGTGACCATCGGAGGGCTTCATGGCCGTATCACCGAGATTCAGGACACTACTTTCAGCATCGAAATAGCCGGCAATGTGCAGGTAAAAGTGGAGAAGTCGGCCATCTCTGCCGAATCTTCAAAAAGACTTTTGGAAAAATAGCCTAGCCACTGCGTGATTGAAAACCACACTCCTTAAACTGATCCGACACGGCATACAGCCGGAGACTGAAACCAAGAAAAGTTGGTTACCACGGTTTCTTGTCTTTGTGGTGCTGTCTACAGTTTTTTGGTTTTTGGTGGCCCTAAATAAGGAATACACCAGCTATGTAAATTTGCCCGTGCGGTACACCCATTTTGGAGACAACAAACTCCTTGTAAATGAGCTTCCGCAGCTCTTTAGCGTGCAATTGCGCACCAGTGGGTTTAGTCTCATGTTTTACCATTTAAGGCTAATTGATACCGATCTGGTGATTGATTATCCGGCAGACATTGGTACACGCATGAGCAAAGGTCAAAAAGAGACTACGATTACCTCCGCCATATTGATAGATATTTTTTCAAAACAAATGCCCCCTGATGTGCAGGTAACTGACGTAAAACCACGGTTACTTACCGTTTATTTCAGTGAGAAGGCTGAGAAACGGGTACCATTGATTAACGATGTGACCTACACCCTTGCACGCCAGTTTACAATTAAAGACAGCCTGCGCATAAGCCCTATGTTTGTAACATTACCGGGCCAGCCTCACTGCTCAATGAAATTAATAG
>JBBKVM010000132.1:0-12385 GCA_037968415.1 Bacteroidia bacterium
GTCATGCACTCATTGGATTGGTTATTGGAACAATAATCATTTTTATTCGCGGGACTGACCCAATGCCCACATTATTACTCCTCCCAGCCGTAACTGCACTATGGGGTGTAAGACATCAATTAAAGAAAAACAGATAAGGCAATTGGACGCATTTATTTGGACTGTCCTATTCTGTTGAACAGATAGCAGCATAAAACAGAAAATTTGATTTAAACATTTTTGCGCTTGGCTGTGCGCAGGCTTAGTACAGCTTTATGCCGGAATTTGGAGCAACGTGTTTTAGCAAAGATGAATCACTCACTTTAAACGATGGATAAATTGTTACTCGCAGAAATTCCATTTCAAAAGTTACCTAAGGATTATTGACTAATTTTCCTGACATGGTGGTGAGGTTTGATAGCCTTGTTACCAAATCAAATGGTACAGAATTCCACTGGTCTTTAATAGCAATAAACACCTGACCATGTGGTAAAGGATGCTTAATAATGGTAAGTGGATACGCAGTTTGGCAACTCGAGGAAAACGGACTCATCAAGAATCCGCAAGACCATTCCCCTAAAGACGAATACAGCCGTTAACATAATATTGGAGCTGCTCGATAATTGTTTCTTCGTTTAGCCCCGATAACTTACATCTGGATTTTACATCACCACTCAATAATTGTAAGTTTAGCTTATGCTACAAAAAATCCTTCTATACTGTGCCTTTGCCGGAAGTACTGTTTTTATTGGAGGCGTATTGGCGAATTATTTTAACCAGCATGTCAAAAAAAGTCCTTTCAAAGATGAGGTTATTCATACAATGATGGCTTTTGGTGCCGGTATTATACTGGCAGCCTTTGCATTGGTGCTTATTCCAAAAGGGATGGAAGAATTAGAATTGATACCTATGTCGCTATCTTTCATAGGCGGAGCACTGGTATTCATGTTTACCGAACGTTATTTCGAGCGCAAAGGAGGACAAACAGCCACGTTGATGGCCATGGTCATGGATTTTATTCCAGAATCCCTGGCATTGGGCGCGGTGGTGGCCATAGAGCCGGCTACAGCCGCACTGCTGGCAGTGTTTATCGGCCTTCAAAATCTACCTGAAGCTTTTAACTCATTTAGAGATTTAGTTCAAAGTGGATTTACGGTACGCAAGACTTTGACCATTTTCTTCTTCATCAGTTTCTTTGGGCTTTTCTCCGCCCTTATTGGATATTATTTCCTAAGCGATTATCAAGTGTTGACGGCACACTTAATGGTGTTTGCCAGTGGTGGAATATTGTATTTACTCATACAAAGCATTATACCCCAAAGCAAGTTGAAAAACAATTACATGACTTCTCTAGGTGCTACACTTGGGTTTTTGGCAGGGATAATTGGCGAAAAATTAATTTGAAATTATAACTCACACTTGGATTCAGAAATATGTTCCCACATTGTAGTAAAAGTGCGGTAGGGATATTCATTGTGCATGTCATCACTTCTGTATATATTTTACAACTAGTTAATAAACAAATAAAATGAAACGAAGTAGATTTATCTTGTCGGCATTGGCTCTATTTCCATTAAGTGTCTTTGCTAAATTCAGACCTTTTAGTCTTTCAAGAACAGGAGCCGGTTTTAAAGTAGCTTCAGGTGAAGCGCGATTTGGTGAGCATTTCAAGATGAAAGGGGTCACTCTCAACAACTTGGATATTAAAATCTCCGGCTCCGATACCGAAAATGACCTGGCTATGTTCGAACAAACAGGGTTCACACCCAATGGAGGGCCACCGTTGCATATTCACCCGTTCCAGGACGAGTGGTTTTATGTAATTGAAGGTGAGTACCATTTTCAGGTGGGTGATGACAAATATGAATTGAAAAAAGGCGACACCATTTTCCTTCCAAGAAACGTGCAACACGCTTTCGTCCAATTGACAGAAAAGGCGAAAATGATTGTCACCTATTTTCCAGCCGGCAAAATGGAAGCGTTTTTCAAAGCGACTGATAAGTGGACCACTCCCCCGTCAAAAGCGGAAATTGCAAAAGTGTTTGAAGACCACGATATGAAAGTAGTTGGCCCCCCTTTGAAAGTGGAGTAATTAAATAATATTAACAGTACAAACCCCTAACACTAAAACCTTCCAACCCTGAGAGGCCTCTCGTTTGTGTTTGTCAGTGATAAGTTAAAATACAAATCGCCTACGCACCAGGCAGCCAAATGTTATATTGCAACCTGTTAGCTATCAGCACACTAAAAAGTCCGCCATTCAATTCATTCCGCAGCAGCGAGGCGAAATCTGCGAAACGGTAACTCGAAAATTAAATAACAAATTTACGACTTGAAATTACATATTAAATGAAAATATTAATTATTGGCGGAACAGGTGGAACCGGTAAGGAAATCATCAATCAGGCGCTGGAACAAGGACATCATTTGACTGCATTGGTGCGCACTCCTGAAAATGTTAAAATCACACATCCGAATCTTCGAATCGTAAAAGGAAACGTACTTGATTATGAAAGTGTGCAGGAAGCAGTTACGGGGCAGGATGCTGTAATATCAGCACTCGGACACAAAAGATTTTTTATCAAGACAAGTATTCTGTCAGAAGGCACCCGAAATGTGATCCGTGCGATGGAAGCGCATCAAGTGAATCGATTCATCTGCATCACCTCACTGGGCATCAATGATAGCCGGTTTAAACTGGGCTTGTATTATACACTATTTGTAATTCCGGTTATCCTCTTTTTCTACTTTTGGGATAAGGCCAAACAGGAAAAGTTGATTCAAAAAAGTAAATTAAATTGGACAATAGTGCGCCCGGCTCAAATGACTGATGGCAAAATGCGCGGAGTGTACAAACATGGCGATAATGTGGGTAGCTATATTCTTACCAAATTGATATCACGGGCAGATGTAGCTCATTTTTGTTTGAGCCAACTGAGTGACACTACTTATTTAAAGAAGACACCGGGAATATCTTACTAAAGCAAAGGGCCCTGATGCAGTGTGCTATAAATATATAAACACAATTGGTGAAAGACCTCTAAGCAACCAAACGATTAATGGAATTTATAGATTATTACAAAATCCTGGAGATAAACAAATCAGCTTCACAGGATGAAATCAAAAAAGCTTACCGAAAACTTGCGCGAAAATATCATCCTGATTTGAATCCCAACAACCAGGAAGCCGAAAAGAAATTTAAGGAAATAAATGAAGCCAATGAGGTATTTAGTCATCCTGAAAACAGAAAAAAATACGATCAATACGGCAAGGACTGGAAACACTCGGAGGCGTTTGAAGCCGCAAAAAAACAACAGGGTCAATCACAACGAAGCTACCAACAACAAGGTCAAACTAATGAGTACTCAGGTAATTTTTCAGATTTCTTTGAATCGATGTTTGGTGGCGGAGGAAGTCAAAGTGGTCAACTCAAATTCAGGGGTCAAGACATTAATGCCACAGTCAACCTCAAATTGACAGAAGTTTACAAAACCCAAAAGCAAACATTAAACATAAACGGTAAGAAAATTCGCCTCACGTTTCCAGCAGGCTTAGAAAATGGTCAAATTATCAAAATTGCCGGACACGGCACACCTGGCATAAACGGTGGGCCAAACGGTGATTTGTACATCACTTTTTCAATTGAAAATGACACGCAATTTAAACGAGATGGCAACAACCTGCATGCCAATGCCGATTTAGATCTTTACACGGCACTTCTAGGAGGTGAAGTTTTAATAAAAACTTTTGATGGAAAAGCTAAGCTAAAAATAGCACCCGAAACCCAATCGGGATTGACTGTAAAGCTAAAAGGGAAAGGGTTTTCGGTTTACAAAAAAGAAGGTCAGTTTGGTGATTTAATTATTACGTACCAAATTAAACTTCCCACCTCGCTTTCGGATGAAGAAAAAGAAATGTTTTCAAAATTAAAAAAACTGAGAACCCATGAACAAGTCTAACTTAGTCCACATAGAAATAGTATGCAAGCATTGCAAAGTCAATGATGTGTTCATTCAATCATTGCATGAGCTTGGCCATGTAGAATTGATAATTGAAAATAATGATTGCTACATAGAAAAGGAACAACTGAAAAAACTGGAAAGTATGATTTACTTTCATACTGAACTTAATATCAACATAGAAGGAATAGATGCAATAGCACATCTATTAAGCAAAATTGAAACCCTGCAAAATGAATTGCTGCTAACCAAAAACAAATTAGAATTATATCAAAATGAATGACGTTCGTGCCTAGCTCAAATAAGTGATCTCCCCTACCCGATAACTAATTACATCTTCACCAATCGGAGTTACAATTTAAACTAAGTCTGATTGACTCTGATAAGCTGCATGCTTTCGCTTGAAGAATGTGAAATCAAAACACCACTGGATATCACTGAACACGAAAGGTATGACTATGGGTTAGCAATAGTTAACATTTATATTGGAACAAATAATTAATGTTTTATTTGCTCAATTAGAATTCAACATACACTCGTTCGGGCCAAACCAACGAAAAAAATTTTCATGCCACACCTCTTCAATAACACATTCGATAGAGCGTTTTCTTCCACCGCTGTGTTTGTTGGGTATGTGTTTATGGCGCTGGGGGTGTTTTCGTTGTTTAATAATGTAATTATTGGTGTGGTGTTACTGGTTGCAAGCAGCGTGGTGTGTTTCAGCGTGGCGGGCATACAAATAGATGTGGCCAACCAAAAGTATAAGGAGTACGTCAGCCTGTTTGGTTTAAAGGCAGAGGTGTGAAAGTCACTGGGTGGGTTTGTTCATCTGGCTAAACTCACCACCCGCCAAAGCCAAACAACCTACAGCCGGGCCAACCTCTCTACCACCCTCACCGATTCTCAATACGATATCTTTTTGTTCAACGCCTCACAACACCATAAACTGCGCATACACCGCCACCGTGCACACAAGGCCGCGCTTGCTACAGCACAGGCCCGAGCTCAGCAATTTGACGTAATGCTTGTCGAATAAAACCCACGGGTGAGCAAAGATTGGCGTGCCAGACGGTAGTTTTTGATATGAGCCAAATCAGTTTATGGGATGTGCCTACTCAGACCCAAAACAAATTTCAAAATTTCGTAGTAAATTGTCAGAATCGTAACCGGATGTTATGTGATGCTCAAAAGTTTGCTTGTTTTCTATGCTATCAAACAGCAAAGTTTAATGGGCAAAGACATACTGAAGGTTGGTGACAATCGAAAACAAAGATTTTTTTACTTATTAAACGAATACAATGAACAACACGATGACAGGAAAATGCCCGGTGATGCACGGGGCCAACACAGAAACAATGCACACGGTTACCGACTGGTGGCCCAAAACACTTAACCTCGATATACTCCATCAGCACGATACGAAGACCAACCCACTGGGCAATGGCTTCAACTACAAAGAAGAGTTTAAGAAACTGGATCTGGAAGCGCTGAAAAAAGACCTTAAGAAAATGATGACCGAGAGCCAGGACTGGTGGCCTGCAGACTGGGGTCACTATGGCGGCCTGATGATACGCATGGCCTGGCATGCAGCCGGCACCTACCGCGTGGCTGATGGCCGCGGTGGCAGCAACACCGGCAACCAGCGCTTTGCCCCGCTCAACAGCTGGCCCGACAACGGCAACCTGGACAAGGCGCGCAGACTGCTGTGGCCCATCAAGAAAAAATTTGGCAACAAAATATCATGGGCTGATTTATATATCCTGGCCGGCAACATGGCTTACGAGTCAATGGGGTTCAAAACTTTTGGTTTTGCCGGAGGACGCGAAGACATTTGGCATCCTGAGAAAGACATTAACTGGGGCACAGAGAAAGAATGGCTTGCCCCTACCAAAAACAGATATGCAAACGATGCCGACCGCGCGACACTGGAAAACCCGCTGGCCGCTGTTCAGATGGGATTGATATACGTGAACCCCGAGGGTGTTGACGGCAAATCAGACCCACTGCGGACCGCACAAGATGTACGCATGACTTTCAAGCGCATGGCTATGAATGATGAAGAGACCGTAGCGCTGACTGCCGGAGGACACACCGTAGGCAAGGCGCATGGCAATGGCGATGCAGGCGCGCTGGGGCAAAGTCCTGAAGGCGCAGAGTTACACGACCAGGGATTTGGATGGATGAACCCGAAAGGAAATGGCCATGGCGGAGATGCGGTAACCAGCGGGCTGGAGGGCGCGTGGACCACTAACCCTACTCAGTGGGATAATGGCTATTTCGATATGCTGTTTAATCATGAGTGGGAATTGAAGAAAAGCCCTGCAGGCGCCAATCAGTGGGAGCCGATAAACATTAAAGAAGAAGACAAGCCGCTGGACGCACACAATGCCGGCAAGCGACAGAATCCGATTATGACCGATGCCGACATGGCAATGATAAAAGATCCCGAGTACCGAAAAATTTCGGAGCGTTTTCATAAAGACCCTGAATACTTTTCGCAGGTTTTTGCGAAGGCATGGTTCAAACTTACCCACCGCGACCTGGGTCCTAAGAGCCGCTACCTGGGAGCAGACGCACCCAAAGAAGAATTGATGTGGCAGGATGCAGTTCCATCGGTTGATTACAAGTTATCGGATGCGGAGATAGAAGAAATAAAAACCAAACTATTGAGCAGCGGTATTTCCCGCACTGAACTGATCAACACTTCGTGGGACAGCGCGCGCACATTCAGAGGCTCTGACTTTAGAGGTGGCGCCAATGGTGCGCGTATACAACTTGCACCGCAGAAAGACTGGGCAGGCAACGAGCCTGAGCGTTTGCAAAAAGTGTTGAAAGCAATTGCAGGCGTGCAAGCAGGGTTAGCTAAAAAAGTAAGCATGGCCGATTTGATAGTGCTGGGCGGCAGCGCGGCCATAGAAAAAGCCGCAGAGGAAGCAGGAGTAAAAATCAAGGTACCGTTTAGCGCTGGGCGTGGCGATGCCACCGATGCGATGACCGATGCAGAATCGTTTGATGTGCTGGAGCCGATCCATGATGGGTTTAGAAACTATCAGAAAAAATCTTATGCAGTAAAACCGGAGGAGTTGTTGCTTGACCGTGCCCAACTGATGGGCTTGACCGCACCTGAGATGACTGTGTTGTTGGGCGGTATGCGCGTGTTGGGAACCAACCATGGCGGCAACAAACATGGAATGTTTACCGATAAAGTAGGCACACTCTCCAATGATTTCTTTGTGAACCTTACGGACATGAACTACTCGTGGAAGCCTGCCGGTGAAAATGTTTACAACATTGTGGACCGAAAAACAGGCACTACCAAGTGGACGGCCACGCGCGTGGATTTGGTCTTTGGTTCTAATTCAATATTGCGCGCATATGCCGAAATGTATGCACAAGACGATAACAAAGAAAAGTTTGTAAAAGACTTTGTAGCTGCCTGGGTAAAAGTGATGAACGCAGATCGGTTTGATTTGAACTAACCAGTTAATTTCCGCTGTTACAGCGACTGCATAATTATGAGTTGAATGAATGATGACAATCCCGATTCAAATCGGGATTGTCTTTTATGACCGTCTAGTAGAAATCAAAAAACTGAATTCATCAATAGCATGAAATTAAAAATCCTCTTCTTCAGCATACTCATAATCGGACAGGTCACCACGCTGTTCGGCCAAACAGGCACCATCAGAGGGCTTGTATCAAATGGCATCAACAACGAGCCTATTCCCTTCGCAAATATTGTGATTGACAGCACAACCGTAGGTGCTACTTCTGATATCGATGGAAACTACAAGATTGAAAATCTGAAACCGGGTACATACAATGTGATTTGTTCATCCATTGGGTTCAAAAAAGAAATTAAATATGAAGTGCGTGTCTCCTCTATTCGCCCCACGGTGATAAATTTTGAAATGGTTTCACAAAGCACTTCACTTGACGAGGTTGTGGTAAGTGGATCTTCATTCACAATACGCGAAGAAAGTCCGCTTAGCATGCGCACCATCAATGCTTCTGAAATTTACCGCAACCCCGGTGGCAACCGAGATATCTCAAAAGTAATTCAGATCCTACCTGGAGTGGCATCTACGGTGTCGTTCAGAAACGACATCATAGTAAGAGGAGGTGCTCCCAATGAGAACCGATTCTACCTTGATGGCATTGAAGTGCCGAATATAAACCACTTTGCCACGCAAGGTTCTTCAGGCGGGCCGGTGGGGATGATCAATGTGAATTTTATTCGTGAAGTAGATTTTTATGCTGGTGCTTTTCCAGCCAACAGGGGAAACTCTCTTAGTTCTATCATGGAATTCAAACAAATAGAAGGCAATGATGAAAAACTAAGAGGCACGTTCATGCTCGGTTCCAGCGATGTGGGGCTTACATTGGATGGGCCTGCCGGAAAAAAATCCACTTTTATTTTGTCTGCCCGAAGGTCTTATTTGCAATTTCTGTTCAAAGCATTGTCGCTGCCGTTTCTCCCTACTTACAACGATTTTCAATACAAACAAACCATCAAAATAAATGACAAGAATAAGGTCACACTTATCGGACTGGGTGCCATTGATGATTTTAAATTAAACACAAGGGTCAATGATGGTCTTGAAGATGCAGATTTGATTACCCGTAATATCTACATACTTGGCAACCTGCCTGTAAATACGCAGTGGAACTATACTGCGGGCGCCAACTGGACACACTTTGCCGCCAACAGCTATCAGAACATTATAGTCAGCCGCAATCATTTGAACAACAAAGCGGTGAAATACCGTGATAATATTGAAAATCAAGAGGCGCTGCTTTTGGATTACAGTTCGCAGGAAATTGAAAACAAATTGAGGCTGGAAAATACACTCCGTCAGAATGGATGGAAATTGAACATGGGCGTTGGATTTGAAAATGTCACCTATACCAATTCTACTTTTAGCAAAAGTGCAATTGGTGGGCAGGTTACTGTAATCAACTTTGATTCCAAATTGGGACTCAACAAATATTCGGTTTTCTCTCAAGTAAGCAAGGAGCTGGCAGCCATGCGGCTTATCTTATCGCTTGGCCTGCGCACAGACTTCACCGACTATTCTAAGGCAATGTCCAATCCGGCTAAACAAATTTCTCCCCGATTCTCTGCATCCTACGCTATCACCGAAAAGCTAAGTGCAAACTTTAACATGGGCCGCTACTTTCAGTTGCCGACCTACACAGTAATGGGATACAGAGATAGTTTGAGTGCACTGGTGAATAAGGACAACATTAACTTCATACAAGCAGACCATTTCATTGCAGGACTGGAATACCGGCCAACCAATGCATCCAAAATTACATTGGAAGGTTTTTACAAAGAGTACGATGATTATCCCTTCTTGTTAAGAGATAGCATTTCGCTCGCCAATCTGGGTGGTGACTTTGGCGTAATCGGTAACGAACCGGCCACTTCAAGCTCCAATGGCAGAAGTTATGGCGTTGAGTTCTTGATCCAGCAAAAACTAACTTCTTCAGTGTACGGAATTTTATCCTACACATTTGTGAAGAGTCAATTCTCGGATAAACGTGGCGGACTAGTTCCCTCATCATGGGATAATAGAAATATTCTGAACGTCACGGCAGGTAAAAAATTCAAAAAAGATTGGGAACTTGGTTTGAAGTTTCGATTTCTGGGTGGAGCTCCTTACACACCCTATGATATTGACCAATCAGCCCAGATAGCTGTGTGGGATGTTACCCGGCAAGGCGTTTTTGACTGGGACCGATTAAACACTTTGCGCAATCCCAACTCACATGGATTAGACGTGAGAATTGATAAAAAATGGTTCTTTAAAAAATGGACATTCAACACCTACCTTGATGTGGAAAACGTCTACAATTTCACAGCGATGGGGCAGCCCTATCTTGATGTAGTAAGAGATGCATCCGGAAATCCGGTGGTGGATCCCAACAACGCTGCTGCATACTTACTCAAGGAAATTGAAAATTCGAGCGGCACAGTATTGCCATCTGTTGGCTTGATGATTGAGTTTTGAGTACTTTAGAAGGTAGAATCGCAATTCCATATTCGATGTATTTAATTCTCATTAATCAGAAAACCCAAAACCATGAGGCGCCAAATTATTACTCCACTTACTTGCCTGATTTTTCTTTTCGGCATCAGCTCAAGTGCAAATGCACAACGTGTTGTTCCGCTAGTTCCTGGCATCACAGTCGATTCCATTTATAAAGTCAAGCCAGGGGCTACCAAATTGGCCATGGATCCGGTGAGTGGCAGGCTGTTTTACTCAGTGCTAGGAGGAGAAATTTACGAAGTGTTCATTCAATCTCCCGGCACCACAACAGATACGCTGCGCTACAATGCAAGCCATCATGGAATTCCTTACTTACAAGGCCTCTGCTTTCGCGATAGCGTGATGTATGTATGCGGAAATTGGTGGTCGAGTACTACCGGCATTGGCAAAATCGCGAAAGGAACACTCCAACCAAATGGCACCAGGGTGTGGACAAATATTCTTAACACCAATTCCTATGAAACAGCAAACATCAATGGTGATCATGGATTTTCGGCTGTCAACATTGACCCTGCAGGAAACTATATTTATGTGTCGAGCGGAGCCAGAACACATTTGGGAGAAATCAGAACCAATGGAGGAACATGGCCCAATAAAAGGGAAGTGCCGATGACATCGCGCATCTTTAGGTTTCCAATAAATTCTGTGGGCTTAACGCTTTCCAACGACTCTAACCTTATTGATAACAGCGGATACTTGTTTGCCACAGGAACCCGCAACGCATATGACATGGGGTGGGATGGCAACAACAATTTATTTGCAATTGATAATTCGGGTGAACGTGATGATCCTGAAGAGCTAAACTGGCTGCAGCAGGGAAAAAATTATGGTTATCCATGGCGGATGGGAGATAACAGAAATCCTATCAGCGTGTCGCCCTACAATGTAAATAATGATCCCTTGGTAAATCATTTGAGCTCAGGGTACCTTTCCGGGTGGTTCGCGGACGACCCCACATTCCCGGCCATTCCATCGGGTGTTGCGTTTACTGACCCAGTGCGTAACTATGGCACCACTGCCGATTTCTTCAGAGATTCCATTTCCGGAAATGTAAAAAACGCCAGCGATGAAGGAACTTATATTTCAACATTCACTGCACACCGATCACCTCTGGGGTTGGTGTTCGACAGAGACAGCATGCTGGCTGCGCCATTCAGAGGTGATGGATTTGTAATGAGTTTTATGCCCGGTGGCGATAGCACCGGGTACTCCCCTATTTCGCCCTGGGGCGGACCTGTTCCGTTTGTTGATACATCAAGAGAACTTGTGCAAATGAAACTGGTTTACAACGCGGGTATCGATAATTATACCATGACCACATCAAACATTGTGGGAGGATTTTATTTACCGGTAGATGCAGAGTTGGTAAGCAATGTGATGTATGTGATAGAAAATGGAGGCGCCCTTTGGAAATTAAATTTCCCTTTGTATGTGGGGCAACATGAAATAATTAACACCGCCTTGCTGATTGTGTATCCAAATCCTTTTACCAAAACAACCACACTCCAGTTTAACAATCCCAACAGTGCGAATCACTCCATTATCATCTATGACATGTTGGGTAAAGTCATTCGTACTATCAACAATGTAAACAGCGAAAGAGTTGAAATAGACAGGGCAAGTTTAGTCAATGGTGCATATTTTGTTGAACTGAGAAACGACTTTAAAACCGTGGCCACACGCAAGTTAATTATTGAATAAAAATAGATTTGATTGCGCATTAATAGTTTATACTGCATTTGCGCGCTAATTGCCACCGCACGCGTCTATATTTTGAATAATTAATTACTTTCGGTATGCCCAAATGCTCCAATCAAATTTATGCTTTGGCGCACAACTCATTTTTCATTGCGTCCTCATAAAGTTTAAATCCATGAACAAAAAAATACTTATAGTGTTCAGTTTCCTTGCGCTCGCGCAGCTTGCCTACAGCCAGTGTGGTACTATCAGTGTGCAATCAGTAACAAATTATACACCTGTAGCTATCGACTCCATGTATGAAGCCGATGGCATGCGCAACGGCCCTGCCTACGCGGGTGCCACAGTGTTTTATCCGAGTACAGCCACCACCAACCGAAAAAGCTTGGTGCTGGTACCCGGTTTTTTGGCTACCCAGTCATCGGTGATTGTGTGGGCACGTTATTTGGCCGCACGCGGGTTTGTGTGCATGACCATTGGCACCAACAGCCTTACTGACAGCCCGGCACTGCGCGCTGCCGCGCTGCTGGATGCCATGGAAACTCTGCGCCAGGAAAACTACAGGATGGCCTCTCCCCTTTACCAGCAACTGGACTCCAACAAAATGGCCGTAGGCGGTTGGTCTATGGGTGGCGGTGGCGCGCAGCTGGCCGCCAAGGCTGACGCGCGGGTAAAGGCAGTGCTGGCCATCACGCC
>JBBKVM010000133.1:0-44397 GCA_037968415.1 Bacteroidia bacterium
GTGTAGGCAAAATTACTACTAATTTGAGTAGTGGCTTAATATTGACTGAGGTGTTTTCAACATAATGAATCAAAAAAAAGCGCCTCCTCGTGGAGACGCTTCACTAAACCCATCTTTCAAAGATTACGAAATCGTAATGGCGCGTGCCGGCTGTGGTTTGGCCTCCTCTTTCTTAGGTATGTTCAGCATCAGCAAGCCTTGCTCATAAGTGGCGTTGATCTGGTCGGTGTTCACGGTTTCGGGCAATGTGAACGAACGGCTGAATGATTGATAGCTAAACTCCCTGCGCGCATAACGCAAACCATTGTTTTCGTTTTCATCGGTTTGCTCTGCTTTCGATTCGGCCGAAATGGTCAACACCATATTGTCTACTTCTACTTTGAAGTCGCTCTTGTTAAAACCGGGTGCGGCCATTTCAATCTGAAAACCATCATTTGATTCGGCTACATTAACTGCCGGCAATGTGGTATCCAATGATCGATTGAATAAATTGGCATCGATCATGTTGTCGAATAACTCGGGAAATGCAAGCGGTAGTGAGGTGAACCTGTTTAAACGGGTTGTTTCGGGTGAATTTTTCCATTTAATAAGTGTCATTTTTTATCCTCCTGTTTTTAAGTTGTTAGAAATATTTTTTTGTTTTCAATTTCGTGTTTCCTCCGACAAAGGGTGTACCAACCCATTTTTTGTTGCTAAAGTCTGCCAGTCTGCTATATATCAATAAGTTGCAATGTCAATTCGGCTGATTTTTTCTATTCAGGAATGACATTTTGACCACATGCATATTCACCGGGTAGGCAATGCAAGGTGCGCGGAGTTGAAAAAAAAATGGTTAAAATTTATTTGCTATAAATATTGAGTGGCTCAAACTCAGGAAACGGAAGATGCGCTTCGGGAAGCGTTTCCAAAAACATGCCACCATCGCTCCACAGTGCTTCCATTTTGCGCCATATCTTGCGAACGTTGGTATCGCGGTGGGCTTGTAGTTCAGTGACACTGCTCATCCATTCAAAAATATCAATCAATATTTTAGGGTTTTTGTTGGACCGCATCAGTATGGGCATACGCGTGGTCACATAGCCGTGTTTCAGATAATAATTTCTTTTGCGCACCAGTAGCTTTATAAATGCTTCTTGATTTTTCTTGGGCACCTTGTAAGGGGCAATTACAATTCTCGGTGCGTTGGGTTTCATGTGGTGTGTTGTGTATGCTAGTTAAGATTGAGCCAGTTTTCGAGTAAAAGTCTGCCGTGTTCACTAAGTATCGATTCGGGATGAAACTGTACACCGGAAAGTCTTTTGGCGCGGTGGCTGATGGCCATTATTTCATTGTGTGCATCGATGGCATCTACAGAAAAGCAATCGGGCAACGTGGACTCGTCAACTACCCATGAGTGGTAACGACCGGCCATAAAATGGGAAGGGAAATTTTGAAACAATCCTTTGGCATGGATCACATTGGTTTCGATGGCCACTCCATGATGCACTTGAGGTAAGTTTTTGAGTGAGCCTCCGTATACTTGTGCGATGCCCTGCATGCCCAGACATACGCCCAACATGGCCGTGCGCGGGCTTTGCGCCAGTATCAATTCATTCATGCATCCAGCCTCTGCCGGCAAGCCAGGGCCCGGTGAGAAAACAATGCGGTCGTAGTGTGCAGCAGCCGATGCGTTGACTTCATTATTGCGCAGCACCTCTATATCTTGTTGCAGTATGGCTTCGAGCATGTGCACAAGGTTGTAGGTAAACGAATCGAAATTGTCAAACACCAGCAGTTTCATTGTTAGCTATATATTTACAAATTTAGCAGCCTGTAATGTATGTACAAAGCGACAAAGAAAAATTAATTCAAATTGATAAACATGAAAAAAATAATCCACACCACCGAAGCTCCTGCTCCTATAGGACCTTACAGTCAGGCTGTGCGCATAGGCGACTTTTTGTTTGTATCCGGTCAAATAGCCATTGAACCCGCCTCAGGAACCATCATTGTGAAAAATATAAAAGCAGAAACGGTTCAGGTGATGGAGAATCTGCAATCGATCCTATCGGCTGCCGGCATGGATTTTAGCAATGTGATTAAGAGTACCATCTTTCTCAAAGACATGAACAATTTCGCGCAAGTAAACGAAATATATGGCAAATACTTTAGCAGCGATTACCCCGCGCGCGAAACGGTAGAAGTGAGTCGGTTGCCCAAAGATGTGAATGTGGAAATATCGGTGGTGGCTTCCTTATAATCAATTGCGCACGCCTGCCCAGGCGGCAAATGCGCTGGCCTGCGCTGGGCTGGGCGAATCAATAAACTCGAGCGCATATTGAGGAAAATAATTATCGTCATTCAACACCATCTCTACTTGGCGTTCGCGCCCGTTGCGATGAAAAGAAACTAATATTTTGTGCTTGCTGTGGAAGGCAATAATATCATTTAGATTACCCCTTATTTCATAATTATTGATACCCGTTATCACATCGTTGATGGCCAGTCCACCCTCGTCAGCCGGGCTGCCTGGAGCAAGTGCCCGCACCATATGGCTGCCATTGTTCTGCTGGAGCTTGATACCGATAACTTTTTCGTGCATAAACGGTGCAGCGTTGGCCACCATTTTCAACCCCAAATAATTGAATGACTCTAAAAGTAATTTGTCATACGACTTGGCACCAAACACATGATCAATAAAAAACCACGAAAGATCAGTACCGGCAACTTGTTCGGCTGCACGTATATACATAGCCTCGGTATAACCCGATTCCAGCACTTGTTTGTCGGCATACAAACTTCGTATTACTTCGTCTAGTGAATGTTTGTTGTCTGTTTGCCTTCTTATGAATATATCCAGCATAAACGCGCATAGCGCTCCCTCGGTATAGATGGAAGACTTGCGCCCCGGCACTCCGGCTACATAGCCATCAAGCCAGGTATCAAAAGAGGAGTCGGCCACCGAAAGATTCAATCTGCCGGGGTTGTCATAATGTTTTTGCAATACTTTGCTTAGCTCATTTAAATAAGTATCCACATTGTACACGTGGCTTCGGAATAAAAACAAATCGCCATAATAAGTGGTGAGCCCTTCAGCCACAAAGCCCAGCCTGCTATAATTTTCGCGTGCGTAGTCATAGGGCATCATCTCTGCCGGACGCACTGCTTTCACATTCCATGCGTGAAAAAGTTCGTGCGATGCCAGCCCCAGATAGTCGATATAATTTTCTTCCTGCATGATGTTGATACCGGGGCCAAATGCCAGCACCGTAGAATTGGCATGTTCCACACCGTGGTAAAATTTCTGATCCGTCAACTGGGTCATGAAATGATATTCGGAAAATGGAAAACTGTGCATGGTAGCATACTGCACTTGAGAAAATGCGGCAAAATCTTTTTTCATTTTGTCCCATGCAGGCATACCGTTTCCCTGAAACCAAAGATGAAATTTTACGCCTTGTATCTCATACACATCGTGCTTTAAATTGGCGCTGGCTATAAATGGACAATCGACCAACTGATGATAATCGCTACCTCGGAATGTATTCTTCCCAACGCTTGGCAATCCTGTGGCCACGTCATAGTTGTCCGGCAACTTTAACTCCAGTTCACATTGATGATTGATGCAATCGGGTACATAAAGGAAACAGTGTACTCCATTTATGTAAAGCTGCGACTCACTGAGCCAGCAAGCGCCAGCATCCATCTGCGATGCATAGTAGTCATATTGCACCAATACAGTGCTTGCTCCATTGGTATCAACTTCCCACCGATCTTTGGTCACTTTACGGTAAGTCAGCAAATTTCCGTTACCATCCATGGCTTTCCATTTCCGTATGTTGCGGGCAAAATTTCCGAGTTCGTAGCGACCCGGCCGCCATGCGGGCAACTGCAGCACCAGCAAGGGTTCTGTAATATTATCGATCACCATTTCGATGTCGACAAATTGGTGCCACGGGCGTTGGTAGGAGACGGTATACTTCATAAAAATAGATTGCCGCAAAGATATGTTTTTATCATTTTAGCGCAGATGGCCATGGCCTGTGCGCAACCGCGGTGGGAAGGGTCGTGTACCGAAGAAATGAATTTTAGTTAAATTCGCCACCTCACAAGCATTCAAAATTTAATTACGATATGAATTACGATCTGATAGTTATAGGCAGTGGGCCGGGTGGATATGTAGCGGCAATACGCGCATCGCAATTGGGCCTCAAAGTGGCTGTGGTAGAACGTGAAAACTTGGGTGGCATTTGCCTCAACTGGGGTTGCATTCCTACCAAAGCACTGCTCAAAAGTGCTCAGGTGTTTGATTACTTGAATCATGCTGCCGACTATGGAATAAAAGTAAAAGGTGGCGAAGCGGATATGGGCGCCATGGTAAAGAGGAGCCGCGATGTGGCTGATGGTATGAGCAAAGGAATCCAATTCCTTTTTAAGAAAAACAAGATTGAACACCTGCAAGGCACAGGCAAACTGCTGGCCGGTAAAAAAGTAGAAGTAACCGATGAAGATGGTAAGAAAACTACATATGAAGGAACCAGCATCATTATTGCAACCGGTGCCCGTTCTCGCGAACTCCCCAACCTGAAGCAAGATGGTAAAAAGGTAATCGGATATCGCGAGGCGATGGTATTACCCAAGCTACCCAAAAGTATGGTGGTGGTGGGATCAGGAGCTATCGGATCGGAGTTCGCTTATTTTTATAGCACCATAGGTACCAAGGTAACGCTGGTAGAATTTATGCCCGAAATAGTACCTGTAGAAGATGAAGATGTGTCCAAACAGTTGGCCCGAAGTTTCAAAAAATCGGGTATGGATGTGATGGTGAATGCTTCAGTAGAAAGTGTGGACACCAAAGGATCGTTATGCAAAGTAAAAATCAAAACTGCGAAGGGTGAAGAAACCGTAGAGGCAGAAATTGTGCTGTCAGCCGTAGGTATCACAGCCAATATTGAAAATATAGGGCTCGAAGACGTTGGCATTATCACCGACAAAGGGCGGATATTGGTAAACGATTTTTACCAAACCAACTTACCAGGCATTTATGCCATTGGCGATGTGATTCCCGGCCCAGCGCTGGCCCACGTAGCTTCAGCCGAAGGCATTATTTGCGTAGAGAAAATAGCAGGTCAAAATCCTGAGCCACTAAACTATAACAACATACCTGGCTGTACGTATTGTCAGCCCGAAATTGCGAGCGTAGGTTACACCGAGAAAGCCGCAAAAGAAGCAGGCTATGAAGTGAAGGTGGGCAAGTTTCCATATACGGCATCGGGCAAGGCAAGTGCTGCCGGTGCAAAAGATGGATTTGTGAAAGTAATATTTGATGCGAAGTATGGTGAGTGGCTAGGCGCGCACATGATAGGTGCCAATGTGACTGAAATAATAGCAGAAGTGGTAGTAGCAAGAAAGTTGGAAACCACCGGACACGAAATAATAAAGTCGGTTCACCCTCACCCTACCATGTCGGAAGCCGTGATGGAAGCGGCTGCGGCTGCCTACGGTGAAGTGATACATATGTAACAGAAACGAATCACAAAAAGGCCATCAATAGTTTGATGGCTTTTTTATTTTCAATACATTTCGATAGGTTACTTTTGGAGCGATCATATCTCAAAATCATGTGTGGCATTACAGGCGTTTTTTCTTTTAACTCGCAAGGGGCATCTTTCCTTGAAATGGTAGATGCGGCCACCACTTGCATCACATCGCGCGGGCCCGATGGCCATGGCGTGGCCCGACTTGGGCCTGTGACCCTTGGCCACCGAAGACTTGCCATCATAGATACCAGTGAGGCAGCTTCTCAACCAATGCACGACATCACCAAGAGATTCACCATTGTCTTCAATGGTGAGTTTTTTAATTTTCAAGAACACCGGGTTGCACTAGAAAAAGAGGGCGTTACATTTCAATCGCATAGCGACACTGAAGTTATTATTCATCTCTACGCGCGCGAAGGCCCTGCATGTCTTCAAAAAATAAATGGCTTTTTCGCACTTGCCATTTTCGATGCTGAGAAACAAGAACTATTTGTGGCCCGCGATCGCATGGGCATCAAGCCATTGCTGATTTTCAAAGACGATGACAAATTTATTTTTGCATCTGAAATGAAAGCAATGCTGAGCTACGGCATAAAACGCAATCTCGATTACGCATCACTGTATGCTTATCTACAATTGAACTATGTGCCTCCTCCCAATACTATGTTGGAGGAAGTCTCCAAACTTCGCGCAGGGCATTACATGCTCATCAAAAATAAAAATACGGGTCAGCAAATAAAATATTATTCCTTACCGGTTGTCAAAGAATACGCTGACATTCCAGCACTTCAACAAGAGAAAAAACTTTTTGAGCTCATGGAGCAATCGGTGCAAAAGAGGCTCATCAGCGATGTGCCACTGGGTGCTTTTCTGAGTGGTGGAATCGATTCATCCATCATCACAGGTCTGGCAGCCCGCCACACAAAGCATCTCAACACATTCTCTGTAGGTTTCAAAGATCATCCACACTTTGACGAAACACATTTCGCCAAACTGGTTTCAAAAAAACATCATACCGAACATACTATTTTCAGTCTCACAGATGAAGATTTGTATGAACACTTGTTTGAAATCCTCGATTATATTGATGAACCATTTGCTGACTCTTCGGCTATTGCTGTGTATATCCTGAGCCAACGCACAGCACGCCATGTCAAGGTTGCATTATCTGGTGATGGCGCAGATGAAATGTTTGGTGGTTATAACAAACACCGCGCTGAGATGTTTATTCGGGAGAAGAAATTACTCACTCGTTTTCTCCGCATGTCAGAACCCCTCGCTCGGAGGCTGCCACAGTCGCGCAACTCTACTCTTGCAAACAAAGTACGGCAGATTAGCCGCTTCAGCGCAGCTGCCTCGCTCAACAACCGCGAGCGATACTGGCGCTGGTGTAGTTTTGCTTCTGAAGAGGAAGCAGCAGGATTGCTTCCTGTTACGCTGCCCGCGCGCAATCTATACAACGAACGCAAATACCAACAAGTAAAAAACATTTCACCCGCTGGTGACCTGAATGAAGTGCTGCGAACAGATATGGAATTGGTGTTACAAGGAGATATGCTCACGAAGGTAGACTTGATGAGTATGGCCAACAGCTTGGAGGTGCGTGTGCCGTTTCTCGATTATACGGTAGTAGATTATAGTTTCAACATGAAGCCATCAATCAAAACCGAGATGAGTTCAGGGAAAAAAATATTAAAATCTGCATTTAAAGAATTGTTGCCCGAAGAAATATTAAATCGTCCGAAAAAAGGGTTTGAAGTACCTCTGCTACAATGGTTCCGGACTGGACTAAAAAGTCTTATAAATGATGACTTGCTCAGCGAACAATTTGTGAAAGAGCAAAAAATATTTAATCCGGATGCTGTAAAAGCGCTGCGCGAACAATTGTTCTCTGCCAATCCCGGTGACATTCATGCGCGTATTTGGGGTTTGATTGTTTTTCAATATTGGTGGAAAAAACATATGCAATAAACTTGAGAACATGCCGCGAGTAATGCGCATCATTAATAGATTGAACCTTGGAGGTCCCACTTACAACGCGGGTTACCTCACGCGTCATCTTGCGCCCGAATTTGAGACAATGCTGGTTTCGGGCATGAAAGATGAAACTGAAGAAAGCTCTGAATTCATTATTCATGATTTAGGAATTGAACCTGTATATATTCCTGAAATGCACCGCTCCATCAATCCCCTTCGAGATTATTCTGCTTACCGAAGGATTAAAAAATTGATGCAGGAATTTAAACCTGACATCGTTCACACACATGCCTCAAAGTCGGGCACATTGGGCAGGCTGGCCGCAATTGCTCACAGGGTGCCGGTCATCATTCATACTTTTCACGGTCACGTGTTTCATTCTTATTTCAACCCTATCAAAACACGTATTTTTATACACATTGAACGTTATCTGGCACAGCATAGCGATGCCATCATTGCAATCAGCGACATTCAGAAGCACGAATTAGGAACTGTCCATGGCATCTGCGAACCTGAAAAAATAACAGTCATTCCTCTCGGGTTCGATCTGGACAGATTTACATTGCACACGGCTGAGTTGAGAAAAGAGTTCCGGCACCTTTACAACATACCGGAAAACATCGTTGCGGTGGGCATACTGGGGCGACTAGTGCCTGTAAAAAACCACAAGTTGTTTCTGACCGCGTTTGCAGACGCACAGGCCCACGCAGATACACCTGTGGTAGCCGTAATTATTGGAGATGGTGAAAGCCGGGAAGAGACACGTATGATGGCTGAAGAATTAGGATTTAAGTGGAATGATACTTACGAGCAAGGGCAAACAAAGCAAGTGGTTTTCACGTCATGGATGAAGCGTGCGGAGTTGGCCATTGCTGGGCTCGATGTGATAGCCTTGTCATCACTGAATGAAGGTACGCCTGTAAGTTTGATAGAAGCGCAGGCAGGTGGTAAGCCGGTTGTTTCTACGCGGGTGGGAGGCATTGGTAATGTGGTAATAGAAGGTGTTTCAGGATTTCTTTCAGCCGTGGATGATTCAGCGGGCATGGCAAATAACATATTACAATTGGTGAATAATCCGGAACTTAGAGAACAAATGGGAATAGCAGGCCATACACACGTGGCAAATAGATACCATTTTACTCGTCTGGTAACAGAAACAGCCAATCTATACAATACTTTGCTGGCACGAAAAGCGTTCCGTTAGTTGGAAAGCACTTTAAACTCAAATAATCACTACTTTTAGGCCTAAATTTTTTTTATATGTATCGGTATCTGCTGTTCATACTTTGTGCGGCCATCATTTGTTCATGTAATGTTTTTGAGTCAAGTGTGATGTTCAAAACGGGCAAAGACTATCCTTATGCTTCGCTGGATAGCCTTAAGACCCAAGAATACAAAATTGCACCCGAAGATGTGTTGGAGTTTGCATTGTTTACCAATGACGGCTTCAAGTTGGTAGACGTACTTAGCAGCGCAGTTCCAGGATTGGCTGTGTCTTCCAGCACGCAGTTCGTATTAGACAAAGAAGGGTACGTGAAGCTGCCTACGCTTGAAAGAACAAAAATCTCCGGCCTTACTTCAAAGGAAGCGGAAAAATTTTTAGAAGAAAAATACACGCCCTTCTACAGAAATCCATTTGTGCTGGTGCAAGTGGTGAACCGTAGGGTTTACGTATTCCCGGGTTCAGGTAGCAGCGGTCAAGTAATAGCTTTGAAAAACGAAAACACAACCCTGGTAGAGGCATTGGCTGTTGCGGGTGGCATTACCAATTCCGGCAAATCGAAAAGGATAAAACTCATTCGTGGCAGTAGGACAAACCCTGAAGTTTTTCTTGTTGATCTATCTACAATTGAGGGAATGAAAAAAGGAAACGTGGTACTTCAAGCCAACGACATCATTTATGTAGAGCCAGTGCGCAGGATATCACAAAGTATCCTTACAGAAGTCACTCCCATAGCAGCCTTGTTATCAACTATCATCACATTTACATTATTCCTTAGATGACCGAACGCACTAGCAAGAAAAAATTGGGTGGAATAAATGAAGATTTTGACCCCAAATTGTTTGCCACCATTGTCAGGAAGAATTTTCTGTGGTTAATGCTTTTTGTCAGTATTTCACTGATCGTTTCCTATATCTATTTACGCTATACCCCGCCTGTTTTCGAATCAAGCACCATCATCAAATTGGGCAGTGAAAACAAGGCAAATAAGGTGTTGGATATCAGTCAGAATTTGATGGTAGATGCCACTGGCAGCGACATTGCTGGCGAGATAGAACTTATACGTTCAAAAATCATCGTAGAAAGAGCTATCAAAAAATTAGATCTTGAAGTCTCCTACTATGCCAAAGGCGCGGTTTTGGTCACCGAGAACTATAAGAATGCACCCTTCAAAGTTGAATTTGTAATCAAAGACTCTGTGATCTGTGGCACGCAGTTCGATATCGACTTTGTAGACAACACCAAATTCTTACTTACCTATAAGCAAGGTGGTCTAACTCATTCGAATACTTATAATGTCAACAACATGATTGTGTTGCCAGAGGTTGACATCAAAGTCACTATTTCAGATTTTGAACAAATTACTGAGCAGCAAGGACTTATAAAACAAACTGCTTTTTATTTCATTATTAACGATCCGTCCACATTTATAAATCCATTTATCGGGGCTCTTAATGTAGCCATGCTGAACCCTGAGGCAAAGACTATTCTGATTAAGTTTCAGGACTTTGACCCTACCAAGGCCACCGAGATAGTGAATGTGATTGCGAATGAATTCATTCAGTATGATTATGACCGAAAAGCTGAAGGTGCCGAAAAAATTCTTCGCTTCATTGATCAAACATTGGAAAGCGTGCAGAATCAGCTTTCAAACTCTGAAGGTATGCTGGAAGAGTTTAAGAAAACAAACAAGATTCTTAACCCCACTATGGTGGCAGGCAATACATTAAATCGCATCAATGATCTCGAAAATCAATTGATAATTATTGACCTGGAAATAAAAGTGTTGGGCAAATTGCAATCAAATGTCCAGTCAGATGACAAACTGCAAAATCTATTGCCGCTTCTTTCGGGACAATATACTGAGGGTGTGATATCCTCATTAATTAGTGCGATTCAAAAACTGCAAAGCGATCGCGAATTATTGTTGCGACAAATTACTGTAGATAATGAGCAGATAAAAATAATTAATACTCAAATTGAATACCAGAAAAAACTTCTCGGGGCAAGCATCATAAATTCAATGGGGGCCTTGCAGGAAAAGAAAAAGAATATTCAATTCAACATCAATCAATACGAAGCCGATTTTGGCGAATTGCCTTCTAAAGAAGCAGAGTTCTCGCGTTTGGAAAGAGTATTTGGTATCAATGAAAGATTTTATTCGCTGCTGCTGGAGAAGAAAGCTGAATTCTCCATCGCACGAGCAGGATTTGTAACTAACAATATAATACTGGAACCGGGATATGTACCGAGCAAACCGGTTACACCGAATAAAACTTTGATAGTGAGTTTTGGCCTGGTGGCGGGTTTCATTCTATCCATGATTCTCTTCATATTCAAATATTTGTTTTACAACGAAATATCTTCGCTTGAAGAGCTGGAACAGTTTACGGATGCAGCATTACTTGGATTGATCCCAAAATACAAAAGAGAAATACCGGTGTCGCAACTTTTGGTTGACAAAAACCCCAAGTCAGTAATATCCGAAGCTTTTCGAAGTATCCGAACCAACTTACAGTTTATTTCCAATCAACCGGGATCAAAAATTGCTGCGGTAACTTCCACAATTTCTGGTGAAGGCAAAACATTCATCGCTATCAATCTGGGTGGCGTAATTGCTTTCTCAGGAAAACGTGTAGTAATCATTGACCTTGATATGCGTAAGCCAAAAATCCACATCGGCTTCAATGTCCCGAATGATAAAGGAATTAGCTCCATCTTGATTGGTAAAGACACGGTAGAAACGGCTATCAGAAAAAGCAGTCTTGAGCATCTCGACTTTATTACAGCAGGTCCCATTCCTCCAAATCCTTCTGAATTGATTATCTCTAAACAGATGGATGAATTACTGGTTTATCTTAAATCTGCATATGACATTGTGATCATCGATACACCACCAGTTGGAATCGTAACCGATGGCGTACCCATCATAAAAACTGTGGATTATCCAATTTACATCATCCGCGCCAACTATTCCAAGAAAGTATTTATTCAAAATATCAATCGCCTGATTGATGAGACAGGCATCAAAAACATGTCTGTCATATTGAACAGCGTAGAGATGTCTAAGATTAAATACGGTTACGGCTATGGATACGGCTATGGTTATGGATACGGGTACGGCTATGGATATGGATACGGTTACTACTCTGAAGATTATATGGAAGTAACAAAGTGGGATTCAATCAAAAATTTCTTTGGTTTCAATAAGAAAAAATCTTAGGCGCTGAACATGATTTTTGAAAAACTTGAACTTGATGGACTGGTTTTGATAAAGCCAAATGTATTTGGAGATAACCGAGGTTATTTTTTTGAATCATTCAACTTAAAGATATTCGAACAACACGGTATCCCCACCTCTTTTATTCAGGATAATCAATCAATGTCTTCAAAAAATGTGGTCCGGGGTTTACACTTCCAAACTGGTTCGCACGCCCAAGGCAAACTGGTTAGGGTTATCAAAGGAAGTGTGTTAGATGTGGTGGCTGACATCAATCCGGATTCAAAAACATTTGGCAGAATTTACAAAGTCAAACTAGATGCCCAAAGTCATCACATGTTATGGATTCCGCCCGGATATGCACATGGATTTGCCGCGTTGGCAGACAACACAATTTTTTCTTATAAGTGCACCGCCTACTACAACAAAGAAAGCGAAAGAGGGATTCTGTTCAATGATTCAGATTTGAATATTGACTGGGAAGTATCGCAACCAATTGTCTCTGAAAAAGACCAGGAATTACCCGTGCTTCAAGAATATTTATCTATCTTGAATCGTCAGCCTTATAAAAAATAGAGACGAATCTTTAAAAGCAATTGATGGAACAAAAATATTACTATCTGCTTGTTTACAATTTGTTTTTTATTTCGGCAGTATTGTTCTCCCTACTGATCAATGGGCTGTTTCTGAAATTCAGCAGAAATTTAGGTGTGCGCAACATTGTTGACGAAACAGTGATAAGATGGGGCGCACTGTCCAAGCCTGCATTTGGGGGAATTTCATTCTACATCGTATTTCTGTTATCAATTGCCTCCTACTCTTTCTTTTTTGATTTGAGTCCGGCCGTATTGCAAAAGCAGTTTGTGAGTATTTTGTTAGCTGTCACCATGGCTTTTCTAATGGGACTGGCTGATGATGCTTACAACACCAAGCCATTTTTGAAATTTTTTGTGCAGGTAATGTGTGGTGTCATATTGATTATAAGTGGCATTTATATTCAAATATCAAGTATAGAGATCCTGAATTACATTCTCACCATTTTTTGGGTTGTGGGCATGATGAACTCCATCAATATGCTTGACAACATGGATGCAATTTCTGCTTCTGTATCTCTGGTGATATTTATCACCAACATTCAAATAATTTTATTCAATCAGGATTTCACAAACCTTCATTTCTTTATCATGACCGGTGTGGTTGCGGCCATTATTGGTTTTCTATATTTCAATTGGCACCCGTCCCGACTATACATGGGCGACACCGGCAGCCAGTTTTTGGGCGTGCTACTTGCAGCTATGGGCATCATGTATATTTGGAATGATCCTTATTCTGAATTGACACCAAGCCCTGGAAGACAGTTTGGCCTGGTATGCTTGGCCTACATGGTACCATTGGTCGATACTACTTTTGTGGTTATCAAAAGACTTGCAGATGGTCGTTCTCCATTTGTAGGCGGTAAAGACCACACCACCCACACCCTTGCGCTGGCAGGGCTTTCTGATCAAAAAGTAGGACTCGTTTTTATTGGCATTAATCTTATTTCACTTGTACTTGTGGGTTTCATAGACCGATATGTTGAGCAATGGCAAACAGGTTATACCATAGCAATAGCAGCCTACTTTTTGATTGTTCTATTAACCTTTAGATACATCCATTCAAAAACAGCTAAAGGAACCATTGCTGCATGATGAATTTCGCTCACTCCTCGCCTTACCATACATTCTTGCTTTCCTTTTGTATTGTTTGTTTGTTGTGTGGTTGCAAGAATAACACCGAAGCGCCAACGCACATAGCCACCAAGTATCAAGTTCAACAAATTATTCAACTTCCGCTGCCAGATCAGGTGCAGTTTGCAAACGAAAATATAGACCTGAGCCGGTTCGATTTGGTAGAGCGGTTGGAAAGAGAAATGCTAGTTAATACATATTGGCATTCCAACACACTTCTGATGATCAAACGAGCCAATCGCTATTTCCCCATGCTCGATTCGCTTTTGGATGCAGAAAAAGTTCCACGCGATTTTAAGTTTCTAACCGTGGCCGAAAGCGGCTTGAGTAATGCTGTCTCATCATCTGGTGCGGTTGGATTTTGGCAAATAATGCAAGCCACCGGCACCGAAATGGGGTTAGAAATAAATGACGAAGTGGATGATCGTTACCATATCGTCAAATCAACCAAGGTGGCTTGTGCATACCTCCGCAAAGCAAAGACGCAATTTGGCAGTTGGACTATGGCTGCGGCAGCCTATAACATGGGCTATAGCGGGCTTGCCGGCCAAATCGAAAACCAAAAACAGAACAATTATTACGAATTGCTACTTAACGAAGAAACTTCTCGTTATGTGTTCAGAATTGCCGCTCTTAAAGTAATCATCACTGATCCTCAGAAATATGGTTTCGACATCCCTCCTACCGGCTTGTACTCCCCTCTTTCAACATCTCCTGTCAAAGTAACAGGACCTGTGCCCAATATGGCCGACTTCGCTTCTGCCCACGGCACCACTTACAAATACCTCAAACTTGCCAACCCTTGGCTGCGAAAACCATACCTCACCAACAAACTTAGCAAGGAATACACTATTGAGATTCTGGAAAACACAGAGTCAAAAAAATAGTTTTATCAGAAGTTGGTACTTTTGCCGATTAATCCCAATAGCCCACTACTTTAAATGGCTGTAAAAACCGCCCCTTCCGATATAGAGTCTATTGAAATATTTGGTGCACGCGAACATAACCTTCGCAACATCGATGTTTCATTTCCACGCAACCAGCTGGTAGTAATAACCGGCCTAAGTGGCAGCGGAAAGTCTTCACTGGCATTTGACACCATTTATGCCGAAGGCCAGCGCAGATACATGGAAAGTTTTTCGGCCTACGCACGCCAGTTTCTTGGCACACTTGAAAGACCCGATGTAGACAAAATAAATGGCCTCAGCCCTGTTGTGGCTATCGAACAAAAATCGACTAACCAAAACCCACGTTCGACTGTTGGCACCATCACAGAAATTTATGATTTCCTGCGACTGCTATACGCACGTGCCGGCACAGCATTCTCTTATGAAACCGGAAAACAAATGGTGCGCCTCAGTGAAGCGCAAATCATGACACTTATCAAGGAAGAGTTTGCCGATAAAAGGGTCATGTTGTTCGCTCCAATTATCAAAGGCAGAAAAGGACACTACCGCGAGTTATTTGAACAATACATCCACCTTGGTTTTTTAAAAATGAGAATCAATGGTACTGTAACAGAGCTTGTGCGGGGCATGCAACTGGAACGGTACAAAACACACGACATAGAATTATTTGTTGATTCGGTATCAGTCAATGAAGACAATGCTCAGCGCCTGACGGATTCACTTGCCATCGCTATGAAATATGGCAAAGGCACCATTATGGTGACCGAAGGTGAAAAGAAATATGTGAAACATTACAGCCTTCACCTGATGTGCGAAGACACAGGAATCTCTTATGACGAACCTGCACCAAATTCTTTTTCATTCAACTCGCCTTATGGTTGGTGCACCAAGTGCAACGGACTGGGTACTGTACCTGAAGTAGACAGTGCATCCATCATGCCTGACTTAAAAAAAACCATCAAGCAGGGTGGCATTGTGCCGCTGGGCGAATACTGGGACTCATGGACTTTCAGGCAAGTGGCCGCAATTGGGCAGCTATATGACTTTAATTTGGATACTCCAGTCGGAGAACTTACTGAAGAGGCGATGAGTGCATTGATGTTTGGCACAGATGAGGTGCTGAATGTACCCGGATCTAGTAATGATAAAAAGAAAGAATACTTGCTGCAATGGAATGGTATTGTCAACATTATCATTAGCCAGCTTGGAGACAAGACTTCTGAATCATTTAAGAAGTGGGCCAAAAAATTTATGCATCAAGTGGCGTGTTCCAAATGTAAAGGCACCCGATTACGAAAGGAAGCTTTGTTTTTTAAAGTAGACGATAAAAACATTTCTGAGCTGGCCGTGATGGATCTTGCTAACCTTGGAAAGTGGTTTGATGGTTTGGAAAAAAGATTGAGCGGTAAAGAAAAGCTTGTTGCCACAGAAGTTGCCAAGGAAATTCGCAAGCGAATTGAATTCCTTATCAATGTGGGATTGGAATACCTGAGTCTGGACCGCACAGCGCGAACGCTCAGCGGTGGCGAAGCACAACGCATAAGGCTGGCTTCGCAAATAGGTTCTCAGTTGGTGGGAGTTCTCTACATACTGGATGAACCCAGCATCGGACTGCACCAGCGCGATAATATGAAACTGATAAACTCGCTAAAAGAGCTGCGCGATTTGGGCAACTCAGTAATAGTGGTTGAACACGACAAAGAGACAATTACCTCAGCCGACTATGTGCTGGACATAGGCCCTGGCGCAGGCATGCATGGCGGCAGAATAGTATCGCAGGGGCGCGTGGCAGACATCATGGAGAGTGACTCAATGACAGCAAGATATTTGAACGGAACAATGTCCATTCCTATGCGAGATGAAGTGCGGGAAGGCACCGGAAAAGAAATTGAACTGCAAGGAGCAAAAGGAAATAACCTGAAAAATGTATCCGTAGAATTTCCTCTTGGAAAATTGATTGTGGTGACCGGAGTATCAGGAAGCGGTAAGTCCACTTTGGTTTACGATACCTTGTTTCCCATTATGCATCAGCATTTTTATAGAGCTCAGGGCCAACCGCTGGCGTATGAAGGAATAAAAGGACTCAAAAATATCGACAAGGTTATTGAGGTAGATCAATCACCTATTGGCCGCACACCTCGCTCCAATCCCGCAACCTACACAGGTGTGTTCACCGACATTCGCAACTTATTTGCCGCGCTACCCGAAGCAAAAATCAGAGGCTATTCACCGGGAAGGTTTTCGTTCAACGTAAAAGGCGGTCGCTGCGAAACCTGCAAAGGCGGTGGGATGAAACTGATAGAAATGAATTTTTTACCTGATGTACTTGTAGATTGCGAAACATGCAATGGCCGTAGGTACAATCGCGAAACGCTGGAGGTACGCTACAGGGGAAAGTCCATTAGCGATGTGCTGAACATGAGCATTGAAGAATCAGTTGAGTTTTTCGAAAATGTGCCTTCCATCACAGCCAAAATCCAGACTTTGAAGGACGTAGGTCTGGGCTATATCACCTTGGGCCAACAGTCCACCACACTATCAGGCGGAGAAGCGCAGCGAGTGAAGTTGGCTGCTGAGTTAACCAAACGAGACACCGGGAATACTTTTTACATACTGGATGAACCTACCACAGGACTTCACTTTGAAGATGTGCGTATATTGCTTGAGGTAATTGACAAATTGGTCGACAAAGGAAATACCGTACTGATAATTGAACACAATATGGATGTGATAAAAGTTGCCGACCATATCATAGACTTTGGCCCCGAAGGCGGATCGCGCGGTGGCGAAATATTATTTACCGGTACACCCACACAATTACTGAAAGCCAAAAACAGCTACACCGCAGAGTATTTAAGGTATGATGTGGGAATATAATACTGCCTACAGGATAAACTAATACAACAAAGAAATTGACATATGAGTGCACACGAAGATAAAATCAGAAGGGCTTTTACCAACAAAGACTGGCAGGAGATAAAAACAAACGACACGTGGCAACTTTTCAAAATTCTGGCCGAATTTGTAGATGGCTTTGAAAAGCTTGGCAAAATTGGACCATGCGTTTCTATTTTTGGATCAGCGCGCACCAAGCCCGACCATCTTCATTACAAACTATCAGAAGATATTGCCTTCAAGCTCACCAGCGAAGGTTACGGTATTATCACAGGTGGCGGGCCGGGTATTATGGAAGCTGCCAACAAAGGAGCCCAGCGCGCAGGTGGCAAGTCAGTTGGTTTAAACATTGAATTGCCACATGAACAATCAGCCAATCCGTTTATCGACCACGACAAACTCATCACGTTTGATTATTTCTTTGTCCGGAAACTCATGTTCATCAAATATGCACAGGGATTTGTAGTGCTTCCCGGTGGGTTTGGCACACTCGATGAATTGTTTGAAGCCATCACACTCATACAAACCGGTAAAATTGGTCGCTTTCCTATCATTTTAGTAGGAAAAGACTATTGGCATGGATTGATGGATTGGTTAAAAGGAACCCTCCAAAAAGAAAAAATCATTCACCCTGAAGACCTTGATCTATTCTGCATAGTGGATTCGGCTGATGATGCCGTGGGCAAGATAAACGAGTTCTACAACAAGTACTTGCTGAAACCGAATTTTTAATATCCCCCTCCTCATTTTCGGCTTTTGATATATGAAAAATATCATGGGTTTTCTTACACTCTGTAGCAGGCCTGGTTTGTAACCCTGTTAGCTATATAGAGTAATAATGGCCATACCTGCACTTATAAATGATTGAATTCGATACCTATTGCATTCAATCATTGAATTGTGCGCTCTAAATAGCTAGACATGGCCGAAGAAAAAATACATATTCTGATTGTGGATGACGACCAGGTGGATCGCATGATAGTAAAGCGCGCGCTGGGCCAAACGGGATTTGATGTGGAAACACAATATGCTGAAGATGTCCATCAAGGCATGAATGCAGTGCGTTCGCATGACTTTGAGTGTATCTTCATAGACTACAATATGCCTGACGGGTCGGGGCTTTCTATGCTTCAGCAGCTGCGCAAAATGGGTTGCAACACCCCTGTGATACTTGTGACTTCACAAGGCGATGAGCGATTGGCTGTAGAGGCCATGCGCACAGGCGCTATGGATTATATCCCCAAAAATCTAATAAACGGTGAGAGCCTTTCACAATCGCTGCGATATATTATCAGAATCAGAGAAGCTGAACTTGCCCGCGTGGCAATGGAAAATGCTTTGCGCGAATCAGAACAAAGACTGGATCGTGTGATTTCCCACTCACCCATCCTGCTATTTGCACTTGATCAACTTGGAAAGTTCACCATTTTTAAAGGAAAAGAGGCCAGTTCTTTCATTTCTGAAGGCGACACCCTGGTTGGCAAATCATTGCAAGAAGCCTTCAGCAATTTCCCTCAACTCAATGAGTCATTTGGTCGTGCGCTGTCCGGGGAGGAATTTGTTAGTCAAATTCGATTTGGCCGAAAATATTTCGAAATATACTTTTCGCCCCTTAGAAATATTGCCAACGAAGTAACTGGTGTTTTTGGTGTGGCTTCGGATGTAAGCACACACAAAAAACTTGAATTGGAATTAAATCGGGCGAAAATCAATACTGAACAAACTGCCAAAATGAAGGAGCAGTTTTTGGCCAACATGACCCACGAACTGCGCACCCCCATGCATTGCATCCTTGGTTTGACAGAAATGCTTGAAAAATCCTCACTAGATGAGGAACAAAAAAATCATTTGGGGTCCATCGGCAATTCAGCTGAAAATTTATTGGTGATTATCAATGACATGCTGGACTTGTCAAAAATAGAAGCCGGTAAAATGACTTTTGAAAGCGCTCCTTTTTCACTTCGTGATACAGTGCGAGCCAATTTTGAATTGTTGAGCCCAAAAGTAAAAGAGAAAAACCTAGAAGTAAAAATCTCAATAGACGATAACATAGCCGATCAATTAGTAGGAGACAAAGTGCGGTTGGGCCAAATCATAATCAATCTCGTTGGCAACGCGATTAAGTTTACAGAAAAAGGGACCGTAGGTATCAAGGCGAGCTTAACCGAAGACAATCCTGCATATGCTCGCATCAGGTTTGATATTACAGATACCGGCATAGGTATAGCGCAAGAAAAACTGGATACAATATTTGAAAGTTTCACACAGGCTGAAGCTGATACCACCCGCAAGTATGGAGGTACAGGACTGGGCCTGTCCATCGTAAAAAAACTAGTAGAACTGCAAGAAGGAGAATTGAATGTAACAAGTATTGCCGGGGTAGGCACCACTTTTAGTTTTACCATTTCCTTCATTAAAGCTGTCGGTGAAGCTGCTATTCAGCATCAACCCATCTCTCAATATGCTACGGCCAATTTCAATGGCATGCGGGTGCTGCTTGTTGATGACAATCCAATCAACATGTTGATAGCTCGCAATGTGCTTAAAGAATTCAATACTTCCGTGGTGGAAGCTTCGGATGGAAAACAAGCGATTGATTTGCTCAAAGAAAATGAATTTGACATAGTGTTGCTGGACGTGATGATGCCTGAGATGAATGGTTACGAAACAGCCCGGTATATTCGCGAAAATTTTGACCATCCGGTAAATACTATTCCTATACTTGCCATGACGGCACATTCTTCTAAACCTGAATTTGATAAATGTTTTGCCAGTGGCATGAACGACTATATCAGCAAACCTTTCAAGCCGGCCGAATTGGCTAAAAAAATATCGCTGCTCACCTGTCATGCCAATCAAATAACACCTGTGGAAATAATTGCAAATACGGTTGCAGACGTTTCCAAAGAGGTTGCCGCATTAGCCACAGACGCTACCAAATCAAACAACAATGTTGATTTAAAATTACTGAGGCAAATGAGCGGCAATGATCCTGTGTTTATTAAAGAGATGTTGAATATGTTTATTGAAAATACGCCCAAAGGTATCTCTGAGCTGAACAATCATGCAGAGAAAGCTGATTGGGAATCTATGAATAAAGTGTCACACCAACTTAGACCTACTTTCGCTTACTTCGGTCTCAAAGGTGTGGAAGAAGACGTGGCTTGTATTGAAAAATATTCTAAATCACAATCCAATTTGGATGATATTAAACGTCTGATTGACAATATTTACCGTGTTTATAAAGCTGCTTTGGCTGACCTTCAAAGTGAGTTGATAAAAATCTGATATCTTAGCGGATTGAAATAACCGCCCTCTACTATGACCCGAATATTTGTTGTGGATGACGATATGATGCTTGGTGCTTTGATAAAGAACGCCCTTGATCAGCTGGAAGATACGGAGGTATCTTTGTTTACGAATGCCGAAGCATGTATCGAAAAACTTCACGAATTACCTGATATTATTAGCGTTGACTACAACCTCCCTGGAATGAATGGCCTGAAGCTGATGGAAAACATCAAGGCATTCAACAACAATATCCATGTAATAATGGTTTCAGGCCAGGAAGATGTGGAAGTTGTTGTAGACACTTACAACAAAGGCGCACAGGATTACATCGTTAAGAATGACAATGCAGTAATCAATCTCACCAATTCAGTAAAAACGCTGACCGGTTCGGTGGCATTACAAAAGCAGGTTGAGAAGCTTAAAGATCAAATTATTGACCGCAACAAGTACTCCAACATCATTGGTCAAAGCAAAGAACTATTGACGGTTCTAAAGTTGATCCAAAAGGTGGAGAACAATAATATCATGGTACTTATTTCTGGCGAAAGCGGAACCGGAAAAGAATTGGTGGCCAATGCTGTTCATTATAATTCGAATCGCAAGCGTGAGCCATTTGTAACAGTAAACATGGGAGCCATTCCCGAAGAGCTAATCGAAAGCGAGCTATTTGGGCACGAAAAAGGGGCATTTACCGATGCGCGCGAACGCAGAATTGGCAAATTTGAAGAAGCCAATAAGGGCACCATCTTTCTTGATGAAATAGGCGAAATTAATGCCAATCTGCAAACGAAATTACTCCGTGTGCTGCAAGAAAAGGAAGTGGTACGCATTGGCAGTAACAAAACAATTAAACTGGATGTGCGCGTATTGGCTGCAACCAATCGCAATCTGAGCGAAGAAGTAAAAGCGGGCAGGTTTCGGCAGGATCTGTATTACCGTATCCAAGGTTTCTTGATTCACCTTCCCACATTGCACGAACGTAATGATGACATAGTGCTACTCGCCAAGGCATTTTTGGTTGACTTTTGTCAGCAGAACAAACTAGGAGAGCTAACCTTGTCAAGAGAAGTTTGCAAAGTATTACTTGATTACGAATGGCCGGGTAATGTGCGCGAGCTAAAAGCTGTAATAGAGCGTGCCGCCATTTTGTGCGAGAATAATGTAATTACAGAAGAAGACATTATGTTTTCGGCAGTTTGACCTGATATAATTACATCATAAAACATAAAAGGCTTGAATAAATTCAAGCCTTTTTTTGTGCTTCCATGTTTTGAAAGCCTTATCCTGACTGCATATAAGCACTAAACAGTAGAAAATCGGCTCCTATAGTTTCTACTGAGTGATTACAATATCGGATTATATCACTCATCAATCTTACATAAGTAATGCTAGTCAATTTTCGCATCAATGCATGCCTTGTATGCAATTAGATTTGATACAGAATAAACCATAGTGTCGTTAACAGGCACTTATTAAAACCAAATATGATGAAAGGTTATACAAAGCCCAAACTGCGGACTTCTTTGCGCAGGGTAGCATTAGCAACAGGTTCAATGATGTTGTTTGCCAGTGCTGCTTACATTTTCTATTATTTCAATGCAGGTTTTGTAAAAGAACTTGTTGCTGATGAACAGCCGGTAGTCGCTTCTGATGAATACAAGGTAAACGAAAACCTGGTGTCTTTTGAAGTAGAACAATTTCGGCTACGAGCGGCCAACGATCCGGTGGTGCTTGGCAGAGCCCGCTCCATGCAGGTGAAAGAAATTAACATCACACAATAATCAAAAACAACCATCCCATTTTTTAGCTACTACCAAAAGAATTAACTCAACCACTATTATGTACAAAAAACTATTATCAGCTGCCCTTTTAGCAGTTGGCATTACCAGCGCACATGCATCTAATATTCAATCCGTAAAATCAGGTTTTTGGAACGACCCTACAGTGTGGAGCAACTCACTTGTGCCTACTGCAAATGATGACATTACCATCAAGGCCAATCATAACGTTCAGGTCGACAATACCGGCTTTGTAAACAAATTAGTAGTGGAAACAAGTGCAATCTTTTCCACATGGTCAAATATTGGGCTTACAATTTCAGGAGACTTAGAAGTGAATGGAACAATGCAACTATACGATGGAAACATAAACTTCATTACTCCCGGAAAGAAATTCAAATTGGGTAATGGAGCCACTTTTATCTGGGATCCGGGTTTTAACACTCTTTCAGGCGCAACATTGTGGACTAATGCTGTGGAAGAATTTGCCCCGTCATCAAATCTTATTATGAAAAAGTGGTACAATTATACAGGAGTACCTCTTACATCGGTAGTTTCAGGAAGCTTTGGAAATCTGTCACTTACCACGAAATCAGGATTAATTTTATATGAATGGAATATGGATGATGGTTTTGCAACACATCCTGTATTGGGAACCCTTACAATAGAAATGGCCTGGGTTACACTAAGCAAAACAGGAACACTTTCTCCTACCTCAATTAACAACATTGTATTATCTAGTCCAAATTCCTATCTGGTACTCCACAGTGGCAATGTATTAACAAGTGCCACACTGAATACTGAAAACATAACAAATACTTCCGGTAATTTATGGGGTGTGTACAATGGAAATGGAAATATCACAATCAATGTAAATAACAATTTCGTCAACAACGGAAACACCAAACTGATATACAATGACGGATTGCCTGGAGTGGGCAATGGAAACGTTACATTGAATGTGAATCAAACCTACACACAAACGTCCGGAGACTTTAGGGGAATCTATAATGTAAGTTCTACAAATGCGGGTTCAATCAACTTTACGTTTAGAAATTTAAGTTATACCGGTGGGGTTTTCTTTGCCCATTATGGCTGTGACGTTGCCGGAAAAAACAACACAATTACCGTTACAGAAAATATGAACCTGACGATGAGCAATAGCCTGGATAAATGGCGTGGAATAGGACTTTCTACGCTCACGGGATCGCTCAACAACAGCAAATTCAATCTGACAGTTAATGGTACTTTGACAATTGGAGGAAGCTCCAACGGAGAATTTACCACAAGCGCTGGATATGGGGAAGAAATAATTAATGTAAAAGGAAATCTGGTCAACAATGGAACTGAAATTAATTTCAACTATGGCGCGATAGGCGTTACCCATCCAACCACGCTCAACTTTGATCAGAATATTACGAACAATAGTGGCACCATAAACTTTTCAAGATTTCCCGGCAGTTTAACTACCACTGTAAAAGGTAATCTGGTTGTAAATGGAGGCACAGTGTCATATAAATCCGCAGAAGGCACTGTAAACATGGATATACAGGGCGCTTTGATACAAACAGGTGGTGCGCAAATAATTAAAAATACTGGTTTGATTGCTACATCGGGCAATGCAACGCTCACAATAGGAGGAAATTTCACTCATACAGGAGGCACATTTACCTGGGATAGCCATGCGTCAGGTTTTGGTCAAATTGAATTGAATTTAACCGGACCAAATATCACGCTAGGGGGAACAGGCTCCATTACTTCAAATGCATCAATTACAAATAATACCATCAGTTATAAGCGGGCAGGAACCACATTATTCTCCCGCACCTCCTCCACCCACAATATTCAAAACATCAGACAAGTGGTTGAGACTGGAGCAACGCTCAATATTGTTTCTGGGGCTCTTCAGATAGCCTCACAAAGCACTGCAACTTATGATATGCTTCGTGTATCTAATGGCGCCAGGATTGAACTCAACAGAAATCAAATATTGTCGAACGCTACGTTGGCTAACTCAGGATTGAGAGTGGATGCAGGTGGCATACTCGCTACAGGCCACCCGCTAGGATTATATAATGGCACAACCACAGCCGGAATAAACAGTACCGGTAGTTTGGCTTTCATGTTAGACCCGTTGAGCACTGTGATGTACAATGGAACTACAAATCAAATCATAACCGGTATAAACAATGGCATGGCCACAGGCACCAGTCAGAAATACGGAGTTCTTGAAATCAACTTTGGAGGCATTGCCGATTCAGAATACACTTACCTCACTAATGCCAATGTATATGTGCGCAAAAATCTTGTGCTTACAAAAGGTGAATTGAGATTGAATGGAAATATGATAACCATTGAAAATGGATTACCGGGAGCAATCGCGCACACCAATGGATATATAAAAAGTGAAGACAATGATGGAACAGGAGCAAGTATAGTGAAGTGGAGATTTATAAACAGCGGTGTTCATACAATACCTTTCGGTTATAATTCAACAACATTTTTGCCTGTATCATTTACACCCACCAGCGGACTTGGTGCCGAGTGGCAAATATCTACCAGAGCCACTTCTGCTAACAACAAACCGTTTCCTACCACTACTGTAAATGGACCTGTTGCTTCAATGAACATGGTTAACACCACTTCAGATATTTCGGTAACAAGTGTGATTGACAGGTATTGGGTAATCACAGCCAGTGGCCTTACTGCCAATGTTACACTATCATACAGAGGTGAGGAAAATACCATAGAAGCTACAAGAAAAACCGGCACAATGCTAAGCCAGCACTGGGATGGAACCAAATGGACTGATCTTAATGGAACATCCACAGGCGTAGTGTCGGGCATTGGAACAATGACCATAAATACAAACAACAGATGGGGCGCTGTAGTAGTAGCATCAAACTCACCCTCTCCCCTGCCAATTGAGCTTATAAGTTTCAGCGCCAAAGCAAATACGAACATAGTGAATTTGTATTGGAGCACACGCACCGAAACGAATAACGATTATTTCACTATCGAGCGCAGCCGTGATGGACGAAGCTTTGTTTCGTGGAAAAAAATAAAAGGCGCTGGCAACAGCATTCACCAAATAGACTACAAAGATATAGACGAGACTCCTTACACCGGAACGTCATACTATCGTTTACGTCAAACCGATTTTGATGGCAGAACCACTGTTTCAAATATAGTGGCAGTGAACTTTAAGAATGGTGCAAGCATAGTAGCACTTGATATTTCAAAGATAGGACCCAATCCGTTTACTAACGGTTTCCAAATGAACTATGAAATAGAAAATGCATCGGAAGTTGAAATATACATCATGAGCTTACAGGGTAAAATGGTGAAAAGCGAAAAGGTGTGGGCCGATGCTGGCACAAACAAATATGACTTTGACCGTGGATCAGACCTGGCACCCGGCACTTACCTGGTGAATGTAAAATCAAACGGGCAGTCAACTACCAAGAAGATTGTTAAAAACTAAGTACTGAATCGACTAAATAATTCTATATCCTAAAATCTACAAACCATGCGCATTAGAAAATATACAAAACAACAAAACACTCAAAGGCAAAAACTGCGTACATCTATTGCGCTGGTGCTTGGTGGGATATCGTTTCTGGTGGTGATGGGCATAGTGATTATTATCAATGTCAGCCATATCAGCAATTCGAATGGCAGCAGTGACAATGCAGATTTTCCGGGTACGGGTCCCATTCTGATCCAGTACAGCTGGAATGAAGGCAGTGCTGTAACGGCCGACCGTGGCCCCAACGCGCTGTCCATAAGTTCACATGCTCACGTAATGGAAGGAGGCGCAGAATATACACCCGGCCTTAGCGCAGGCCCAAGTGGCAAAGACATCAACATGATACTGACTGTTGATGAAAAGCTGAACACAGAAGGAATTGACATCAGCGTGGACTTACGCAAACTCGAAAACTTCGGTAGTATATTCAGCCGAGGCGATTGGTTCGACTTTTACTTAGTGCGTGGTAACCTGGCGATAAAGTATGCCATTCGCGAACATGGTGGAGATGTAATTAGAATAAAAGAAATTACAGAATACACAATGCCGGATGATTTATTCTTCCGCAATGTTCGGTTTGTTTATCAACCCACTACAGGCAAAGCGGAAATTCTGGTCAACAATTTGCCTGTATGGAGCAAAGCCGGCCTGCCCAACTTGCCACTGTACTGGGGTACTGAGAATACGGTCACAATTGCCAAAGGGCTAAACGGAAACGGAATCGACAAGGTGATACTTGACAACTTCATAGTGCGCTCCACCATACGCACCAATAGCCTGCCCTACGGCCTGCTCACATTCAATGCCACTCCAAATACTAAAAGCATCGCATTGGAATGGACCTCCTCTGATGCCTCACAGTTTGTATATATACTGGAGCGCTCGGTCGATGGAATCAACTTCGAATTGCTCGGCAATATCAATCCTACTTCAGTAACAGATCTCACCACCCGATACGCATTTACAGACAACACGCCTACAGACGGTGCCAATTATTATCGCATCCGCCCCACCGGCAACAGTGCTTTGATTGACAAAGCCCCATTGATAGTAAGCAAACTCAGCAGTGGTGATATAACCGATAACATGATTTCACTGAATTAGATCACCATTATTTCGTTGAACTAAAGGAACCCTTTGGGTTCCTTTTTTTTTACATAATTTCAAAGCTCGTTACCACATATGCACCACGGGCTTTCCATATACAAATCATCAGCAGGATCGGGCAAGACCTACACCCTCGTGCGTGCTTACCTTACACTGGTGCTGGCGCGGCCGCATATGATCAGGCACACACTGGCCATCACCTTTACCAACAAGGCGGCTGCTGAAATGAAATCGCGTATCATCGATGCGTTGGTTTCCATTTCTGAGAACAAACCCTCTTCCCTGGCTACAGAATTGCAAACGCTGCTACCAGATGTTGACCTGCCATCCCAGGCGGCCCTTGCGCTCAGCTTTATTATTCATGAATATCCGTCATTTCATATTGCGACCATCGACAGTTTTTTTCATCAGGTGGTGCGGGCCTTTGCGCGCGAAATGCACCTGCCCGTAAATTTCGAAATAGAACTTGACAGCGACACCGTTTCTGATTTTGTAATTGATGCGCTGTTTCAGGAATTGGAATCCAACCCGCAGCTTGCCCACTGGCTTACGCAATTTGCCATTTCCAATATCGAGAACGACCGCAGCTGGCACATCGACCATTCACTCGCTGCCTTTGCGCGCCAGCTAATAGATGGCAACAAAATAGACATCACCAAACTGCCGGATAAGGAAAACCTGAAACTGCTGATCATTGAGTTAAGAAAAACAAAGCGTTATTATGAAAATACAATGCGTGCGTTAGGTCAACAGGCCATTGACTTAATTGAAGACCACGACTTTACTGTGGAAAGTTTCGCCTATGGAAAATCTGGCCCGGCAAATTATTTTTACAACATTATCAGCCCAAAAGACTCGGACAAATACATACCTAAGACCCGTGTATTGAATACTTTTGAGAATCCGGACTCTTGGGCTACCGCCAGCAAAGATAAAAACGGATTGGTGCGCGATTTCGGGAAACATCATCTAGCACCCATGCTTGAACAGTGCCTTGCATTCCACAATGAGCACTTTACCAATTACATTACTGCCGCTGCCACACTCCGAAACATATATGTAGCAGGCGTTGTTAGCGATCTGAACAGCAAGCTTAAAAAGTTCAGAGACGAGAATGATGTTCTCCTGATTTCTGATGTTCCTTCTTTGCTGCAACACATCCTCACCGACAGCGATGCGCCTTTTGTGTATGAAAAAACCGGCAACTTATTTCATCATTATCTGCTCGATGAATTCCAGGATACTTCCGCGCAGCAGTGGAACAACCTGCAGCCTTTGGTGAGCAATACGCTGGCTTCGGGCAACAATACCTTGGTGGTGGGCGATACCAAGCAATCTATTTATCGCTGGCGCGGTGGCGACTATGCGTTATTGCAAAGCGAACTTGAAGCTCATTTTAAAAATGTGGTGGAGAGTATCTATACCGAAAACCTTGGTGTAAACTATCGCAGCGGCATCCACATTATCAATTTCAATAACTCGTTTTTTGAAAGTGCGGCCGTGGCCATTGGTGCGATGGTAAATGAGGCGGTGGGAGCGTTTTTGAAAGCAGCATATTCTAAAGATAACCTGCACCAACAGGCGCCTGAAAACAATACCAAAGCTGCGGGCTATGTGGCGTTCAGAAAAGTGGAGACCGAATCTGAAACTACTGATGATGACGAATCGGTGACTTGGCAGGAAACAGCACTGAGGGAAATGGCTACCAAAATAAAACTGCATGAAGATGCTGGAGGCACGCTGGGCGACATCGCCATACTGGTGCGCACCAATAGCGAAGGAAGCAAAGTAGCCAGGTTTTTGTTTGACAACGGATACACTAAAATTGTTTCAGCAGACTCACTACTAATAATCAAATCAGACAAAGTGCGATTTTTATTGAGTGCGCTCAAATGCATGATCAACAAAGAAGACCCACTTAGCCTGGCTTACATCGCTGCTTATATATCGGCCATAAAAAGTGAAGAGCAGTTCGACTTTCTTCCACACGAAAATCAAAGAAAAGATCTAAAGAAAGCGCTTGAATTTATTCACGCCTTAAGATACAAGCCATTTGCTACCATTATAGAATCGCTGATCACTCACTTTGCCCTTTGCATTACTCCCGATGCCTACGTGCAGCGGTTTCAGGATTTACTTCTGGAGTATACACTGAAACACAATACCAGCCTGACAGGTTTCCTGCAATGGTGGGACGAAATAGCAGAGAAAGATTCATCCTCCATCATAGTCCCGGCACAATCGGATGCCATCACCATAATGACCATTCACAAAGCGAAAGGCCTGCAGTTTCCGGTGGTAATGATTCCCATTGGCAAATGGCAACTCGGCCCCAAGCCAAATTCCACCATTTGGGCCGCCACACCCTACGCGCAGGCCCCCCTACTTCCAGTCAGTCTGTCAAAGAAAATGCTGGAACAAAGTTTTTATAGTGAACAGTGCGAACAGGAAATTGCCCTCAACTATGCCGACACGCTCAACCTGATGTATGTGGCCTTTACGCGCGCTGAAAGCAAGTTGTATGTTTGGTATCCGGGAGAAAAGCAAACCGGAGTGCTCAATAACACCGGCAAGCTAATAGATAATGTGCTTAATGAATTGGATTCCGAATATTTACAGACTAGTTTGTTTGCGCAAGGAGAGGAAGCATTCGGAATGGAGAGCAAAACAAAAGAATCTTCGGTGATTCAGCACAACCTAAAGGTACAATTTTCAAACCCGGAAATAGGACGACCGATGGTGGCGCGGGGCTTTGAGAAATACAGTAACCTGTTGGATGACACAAGCGGAACCACGCCCAGGCAATTTGGCAATTTGGTTCACAGTCTGCTCGAACAAATCCACTCACCTGATGATGTGGCGGCTGTGGTGCAAACACTGAAGAGTGATGCTTTGCTCACCCCAAAAGAAATCCAACAATTTGAAACACAACTCCACTTTATAGTAAACGATAGTGGCATCAAACATTTCTTCCACACACAATCAATTGTGCTTACCGAACAGGAAATATTGCTGCCTGGTGGCACCACCTCACGCCCCGATCGCATGTTGCTGAACGGGAAAGAAATTAGACTGCTCGATTATAAAACTGGTGAACAACGCGACACCCACGCACGGCAAGTAAACGAGTACGCCACGTTGCTCACCGCGGGTGGATACACGGTAGTTGAAAAAGCACTCTATTATACATCGCAAGATAAATACGTAATTGTAAACTAACTTAAACCAAATCGCATGAAAAAGGTAACCGGACTTGGAGGAATTTTCTTTAAATGTTCAGACCCAGTAAAGATTAGGAGTTGGTACCAGGAACACCTGGGCATAGATTCAAACGAATACGGAGGCGTATTTCAATGGATTGACAAAGATGATAAAGAAAAACTATGCAATACTGCATGGTCGCCTATGGGTGACAAAACCAAATACTTTGACCCCAGTGACAAACCGTACATGATCAATTACCGTGTAGAAAACTTAACAGCATTGCTAAAAGAATTGAAAGCGCAGGGCGTGGTAATGGCGGGTGAGCCGCAAGAATTTGAATATGGAAAATTTGCCTGGATTATGGATCCGGATGGCAACAAAATTGAACTGTGGGAGCCGGTGGATGAAAAACTGTAACTTATCTTTAATCTGTAAATTCTGTTTCTATTTGAACAATAATGATTAGGCACTACATACAAGCAGATGATAATCATTTGCTGAAACTTCTCGCTTTGAACACCCCGAAGTATTTTGCAGATAACGAGAAAGAGGACTATGCGTCATACCTCGCCAACGAAGTAGAAGATTACTATTTGTTCGAACACCACGGAATGATAATAGGTGCGGGCGGGATCAATTATTTCAAAGACAAACGAAAGGCATATCTGTCATGGGATTTGGTGCACCCAGAGCATCACAAAAAGGGTGTGGGCTCACAAATCATGCATCACAGGCTGAATCGCATTAAGCAAAATATCGACATTGATACGGTGGTTGTGCGTACCTCCCAACTTGCAGATAAGTATTACGAAAAATTTGGATTCGTACTTATCAATACTTCTAAAGACTATTGGGGCAAAGGATTTGATTTGTATGAGATGCACATGCCAAATAAATAGTTCAATCCTGCTTTTACCAAAACAAAATTTACCCTATAAAAAAAGCGACAGTAAATAAATTTACTGCCGCTTTCCTGAATCAAATAATATGTGTTTTAGATCTTGATGTTAAGTTTGCCATACACGTATGTGCCCATGAAACCAAACTGATTTACTTCCCAAGGGTATTTAAATCGTCCGCCAAGGTCGGTCAAGTAATCTCCTTTGGTATCAATTACATCAGGATACACATCTAGCAGGTTGTCGGCTCCTACACTGAGTTTGAATCGCTCGTTGAATTTGTAACCTAATGAAAGATCCGTGATTACTTTGGCACTGAATGTTTGGTCGCGATCAGGTGCACCACCGGTATTGGTTGGATCGATAGGATCAGGTGTTGTACCAGGTGCTACAGAGTGGCGCCATGTTACTTCGCCAAATCGCGTATTGTTCAGATTGATGTTCCACTTCTTGATATTATAACTTAATCCAAAGATTACTTTGTCTTGTGGACGGCTACTCTCAATGCGTGAACGCTCTTTGCGATCGAACAACACATTGCCTTCCGATGCCAGCTTTCCAGGTGTTTTGAGGTCACCCACAATTTCTGTTTTGTTATAATTGGCAGCCAATGTCACTTTCAATTTACCTGTGCCTACAGGTATGTTGTTGTAAGTAGCTACCAAGTCAATACCATCGGTTTCGGTATCGATTCCATTGATGAAGAATTTGAAAGAAGTAATGCTAAACTCGGTGAGGATAGAATCGATAACCGGAGAAGTTCCGCCTGTGCTGCCAATTGCTCCTGTAAACACTACTCTATCATCCACATTGATGTGGTAGTAGTCGGCCGTAACAAGGAACTGAGGATTGATTTGGAAGGTGAGTCCAGCACCATAATTCATTGCAGTTTCTTCTTTCAGTTTAGGCACATCAAATGCTCTCAGCACCGGGCTTGTACTGCTGAAGGTACCCTGGTCGGAAACTGTACCGCCTGAAATAAGTGTTTGAATATTACTCAGGAATAACTGGTGCAATGATGGCGCCCGGAAACCCGTGCTCACCGATGCCCTGATGGTTACTTTGTCACCTGGTATTTTATACCGCGTGCTGAGCTTGCCGCTGAAGTTGTCGCCAAAGTCGCTGTATTTCTCATAACGGCCGGCAAGGTCTACAAGCCAGGCCTCTGTAAGGTCGCTTTCTATGTTACCATACACACCATAGTTAAATCGTTTTTTGTCCACTTCGTTTTGCGGCTGTATGCCTGGAAACGACTGTGCGCCACTTCCTAGATATGAGTTTTCTTCTCCAGCAAAAGCAACAAAATTCTCGATACGGAATTCTGTACCGAAGGCTACGCCTACTTTGCCAAGGTCTTTTGACATATCAAAATTGCTAACGGTAGAACTGAAATCATATCCACCTGCAAAAAATTCTGTAGGACTTGTAACACCAATTGTAGGATTGATGGAATTCGTGACATTATATTCCACTCTATTACTTCCCAGCACTGTGCTGAGGTCAAAATCCCAACCTGACTTCATGCCTTTAAGTCCCAGACCAAATGTGCGATCGAGAATATCTGTTTGGAAATCGGGATGAAAACCTTTGCCCCCATAAATGTTGCCGGGATCAAGCCCTGCCAGCTCCACCCAGTATGGGGTGCGAAACAATGCATAACTGAGACCCTTGCGATATGTAAGCCCGCCAAAGGAATATAATTTGGCTCCTCCTTCAAGGTCATAAGAACCATTATACATCACATCGTTGGTCACCATTTGGGGCTGGCCCACAATCATTCCCAAATCGGGATTCGCTTTAATCCATGCCATGCTGGCATCAAACAACTCTTGCGGAAATCCTGCAGGGTTGCCTGGTTCCATTCCAAACAGCAGATCGCGGTCGTTGCTGTTGGGACGATTGGTGCTCTTCTGGTCTTTGTAGGCAGTTGTAAGGTTCATAAACCCACGCTCGCCCATTTTGAAACCGAAGTTGGCATCAAAGAAATAAGTTTCACCATCACTTTCCGTAGTCATGCCTATTCCACTGTTGATGTCGGTATACTCCACATCATCTTTCAAAATAATATTGATTACACCGGCTATGGCATCAGAGCCATACTGCGCAGACGCACCATCGCGCAGCACTTCAATACGTTCGATAGCAGAAGTAGGAATGGATGTAAGGTCTACTCCCACTTCACCTTTGCCAGGTGTATCATTGATGTACACGAGTGAGCTTTGATTTTTGCGTTTTCCATTTACAAGCACCAGAGTGCGACTGGGCCCCAGGCCACGTAGGTCGGCAGGGTTCATGTGCGCGGTGGCATCTGAAACAGTTTGTTGTGTGGAGTTGAATGAGGGTGCGGCATAAGTAATCATTTGATCAAGATCATTTCGCCCTGAATTTTTCAATTCGGCCACACTGATGTTATCCACCGGAACGGGTGAATCGGTCAGCGAACGTGGCTTGGTCCTTGAACCAACAATCACAACTTCGCTGATGTCGCGGCTTTGCTCTGCCAGTTTCACATCAACTGTGCTCTTGCCGGCCACAGCCATTTCGGTTGATTTATAACCGATAAATGAAAATACTAATACTGCATTATCATCGGGCACGCTCAAAGAATATTTTCCTGAGCCATCTGATGTGGTGCCTGTGAAACTACCTTTTACTACTACGTTAACACCCGGCAGGGGTGCGCCTGCAGTGGTAGAAACCGTTCCCGTAACTGTCCGCTGTTGAGCAAACAAAAAACTCACCGACATTGATAGAACCAATGCCATGAGTAAGCTGGTAAATGTTTTCATATAGTGGTGTATTTTAGGGGTTATAATTTGTAATGTAGTTAAGTTGGTGCTTAAAAAGAAACAATCCAAAAAAAATTTTCACCCACTTATTAACCTCTATTAGGGATGACCATTTAAGAATTGTTTAAATTCAAAATTTAAGATTAGAATCCATTTAATCAGCATTTCTTCAATTGAACCAACAGCAAAATGAAAGAAGCCACAGCCATAGCCAATTACAACGAACTAGAATTGAATAAGCCAGCGCACGCATTGGTAGAAAATGTGGACCTGGTGATAATCAAATACACCGAGAGTGATTGTTCGGTCTTGTATGGAAGATGCTTGCACCGCGGTGCTTTACTTGCCGATGGGCATGTGAGTGGGCACAATCTTATTTGTGGGGTTCACCATTGGGACTATCGAGTAGATACCGGAGTTTCGGAATACAACAATCAAGAAGCGCTTCAAAAATTTGAAAGCAAAGTAGAAAACGGAAAGTTGTACGTAGATGCTGCTGAAATCAGGCAATTTCACACTGCCCACCCGCAACCATTTGACCGGACAGGTTACCTTGGAAACTTTGCTGACACACACCCCGAAGACACAGAGCCCTTTACTTCTTACATTCAGAATTTGGCAAAAAATGGTCTGAAAACCGATAGCCACGGCCCCGCTGAAGCTATGGGTGTAGATCGCAATACGCTGCCGCAATGGAGTGACATACAATTTTTGCCCGCGCAAATGGCTACCAAACCTTTGCTTGATGAAGACAATGTTGGCACCGAAGTAGTGATTGGTCCCAATGCCCGAAAGCCACTCAAGCTGTCGATGCCGCTGTTTGTTTCTGATATGAGTTATGGTTCGCTTTCGCGCGAGGCCAAAATAGCGCTGGCCACAGGAGCCGAAATGGCGGGTACCGGCATATGCAGTGGCGAGGGCGGCATGTTAGAAGCTGAACAAGAAGCCAACAGCCGCTACTTCTACGAACTTGCTTCTGCCGAATTTGGTTTTGCATGGGAGAAAGTAATGCGCGTGCAGGCGTTCCATTTTAAAGGTGGACAAGGCGCCAAGGCTGGCACCGGTGGGCATTTACCCGGCCACAAAGTAACTGAAGAAATTGCTAAAGTGCGAGGCTTGAAACAAGGAGAAGATGCCATATCACCCGCAACATTCCAAAACCTGAAAACAGTTGAAGACTTTCGAGAAATGGCTAATCTCGTGCGCGAAAGCACGGGCGGCATTCCTATTGGATTTAAACTGGCGGCCAGCCACATCGAAAAAGATATCGACTTTGCTTTAGAAGCCAGCTGCGATTATATAATATTGGATGGTCGTGGGGGTGGCACCGGGGCGGCACCAAAAATTTTGCGCGATCATATCAACGTGCCTACCATTCCTGCGCTGGCCCGTGCACGCAAGCACCTTGACTCAAGTGATGCGAAAAACATCACCCTCGTTATCACCGGTGGTCTGCGCATCGCGGCAGACTTCGCCAAAGCCATGATGATGGGCGCAGATGCCGTTGCGCTCGCTAACTCAGCCATACAAGCCATCGGCTGTCTGGGCATGCGCGCCTGCCACACCAACAATTGCCCGGTAGGTATCGCCACCCAAAAAGAAAACCTGCGCGCCAGGCTGCAAGTGCAGGCTTCTGCAAAACAACTGCACAATTTCTTATCTGCATCCACGCAACTTATGAAGGTGATAGCGAGGGCATGCGGACACGACCACCTCAACAAATTCAACCACAATGACCTAAGCACATTTAGCTACAACACGCACCGCCTCACCGGAATTCCTTTTGCTGGCGTACTTTCCGAGTCAAAAAATTAAGTCATTGCCTATGAAACATTATTTTAAATATTGGGACCTATTGCACAAGCTCGATGGCGATGCAATAAATAATGCAACACTCACCACGCATCATGCTATCCAATTGGTGGCAGCGGCAGGCAAATATTTGGCCCCACCCAAAGAGGACGATAGCCACACTAACATGCAGTGGATAGATGAACCTGCGCTTCTGGCCGGCAGCTGGATAATGGGGCTTGACAAATTTCGTGTGGCGTTTGATATAAAAGAGATGGACCTGATAATACTCAACGATGGAAACATGCCGGCAAGTCATTTGAAAATCGCCAACAAAACAAAAGCTATTGTCCTGGCATGGCTGAAGCAACAAGTAGAACTGCATGGTGTGGATGCAAGCAAGCTAAATTTCAAAATGCATTACGAAATTCCACCTCACCACACCGATGAAGGCAAGCAATTTAAGATGTCACCTTCCGAAGTAATACAGGAGTTGGTGAACTACAGGCACAATGCCGACAGGACACTTACTTGGTTTTCGAAAAAGTTCAAAGACGCTTCATCCGTGCGCATATGGCCACACCATTTTGATAGTGGCAGCTATATTCCAGTTGCTCATGATAACAAAGGAGCGGTAACGCATTCAATAGGCATAGGGCTTGCAATACCTGATGACAAAATTCAGGATCATTATTTTTATGTGAACCACTGGCAAAAAGAAAAAGCAGCTTCCGCCTCCAAATTACCTTCCTTGGATGGTGTGGGCAAATGGTATACTAAAGGTTGGGTGGGAGCTTACTTGCCATTGTCAGACATCACAGAGATATCCGAAGCTGGCGGACAGGCACAGCTTACGCACAACTTTTTTACTCATGCCATCAATGCTTCGCTTGATTTTATAAATCAACCAGAGGTTCAGTTTTGAGTCTTCCCCATTTGGAGTAAGGTCAAATCATTTCGTAACACTTCATTATATTGCCAAAAATATTTTTCTGCCCCTGCTCGAAACCCAATGACACAAAAGAAAAACAAACATTACACCCTACGCGAAGAAACGTATACGGGTGACAAATCCGAATTAAAACCCTGGCAAGTAAAACTTCATACGCTTATTTATGAGGCCGATACACCTTCGGGCAAGTTGTTCGATTTAATCCTACTTGTTGCTATCATACTCAGCGTATTGGCAGTGATGCTCGAAAGCGTGGTTTCGATCCAACAGAAATACGGAGGAGTGTTGCGTATCATTGAATGGGCGTTTACCATCTTGTTTACAATCGAATATACTTTGCGACTGATTTGCATCAGTAAACCGCGTAATTATGTGTTTAGTTTCTTTGGCATTATTGATTTGTTGTCAATTGTCCCAACATATCTGAGTGTAATTATAGCGGGCTCACAAACTTTATTGATCATTCGGATCATCCGATTGCTGCGCGTGTTCAGAATCTTAAAATTGGTGAGGTATGTCACCGGTGCCCAACAAATCATCAGGGCTTTGCGCCTGAGCTTTGCAAAAATTATTGTTTTCCTTGGAGCAGTTTTCGTTCTAGTGTGCATACTTGGCACGCTGATGTACATTGTGGAAAGCCCGGAAAGCGGGTTTACTAGTATACCGGTAAGTATTTACTGGGGCATTGTAACACTCACCACCGTAGGATATGGCGACATTGCTCCCGTTACTGTATTAGGACAAGTGCTTGCCTCTATTATCATGCTGATAGGATATGCAATAATTGCAGTTCCTACTGGAATAATGAGCGCTGAAATGGTCTCTCAAAAAATCAAAAAGAAAAAGAGCAATACACAGGTTTGTTCCAATTGCATGCATGGCGATCATGCAGATGATGCTAAGTTCTGTGTGAATTGCGGGGAAAGTCTGCATATATAGATCGCATTAGGTGTACCGTAAATCAAATTCAATTTCGAAAGACAAAAGAAATTGCTATCTTATTGATTATAACCAAAATCAAAAACCATCACATGGAAAAGAATAAAACAGATTTGATGAATGACATCAAAATTAAATTGCAAGACGTGCAGAATAGTCAGGAATCATTAGTGGAGAAACTCGCCTCCATTCAAATTGAATTGTTTGAAATACCTGACAAGGAACTTGAAAAATCATTGGGTGATGCACACAACAATGCTTCTACCAACCATGATCTTATCAAAGCAGCTCTTGAAAATTATGAAATGAAAATAAATGCTTCTGAATAGCATCGATGAAAAAATTAGTTGAACTTATCAATAAAGGAGAAGAGCTGAAATCTGATATAAAAGGTTTCAGCTCTTTGACTATGAACCAGTTTAATTGGAAGCCAAGCGCAGAGGCATGGTCAGTGGGTCAATGTATTGATCACATTATCGAAACAAACAATCGCTACATGCCTACTCTACAGTTATTGGCAAACAATCAATACACACAAACCTTTTGGCAAAAAATAAGTCCGTTTACTGGCGCCATAGGCAAATCTATGGTTAGCACTCTTGGGCCAAACGTCAAAAAGAAATTTAAAAGCCCGGCCATTTTTAAGCCCACTATGAGTAATATTGAATTATCAATTCTTGAGGATTTTATTGCTCATCAAAATTCACTGTTGGAATTGTTCCATAAGGTTGAACATCATGACATGAAGAACACAGTAATTTCATCACCGGTTTCGCCCATGATTACAATAAACCTTGGAGATGCACTCGCCATGTTAGTGGATCACGAGCAAAGGCATGTGCAGCAGGCAAAAAACTTGGTTGAGCTATCTGGATTTGGGGGATTGGCAGCGAAATAAATTTAACCCATGGTGTGATAAACGTTTTGGACATCATCATCGTCCAAAAATTCGTTAATCAACTTATCCAATTCCTCTTCCTGTTCAGCAGATAATTTTTTAGTGTCGGTGGGTACGCGCTCAAACTCCGAACTTATCAGGTTATATCCACCGTCCTCAATCATTTTCTGAATAGCTCCATACGCATCAAACGGACCGTAGATGATTATTTCATTATCATCTACACCAAATTCTTCAGCACCCTGATCAATTAATTCGAGTTCAAAATCATCGAGGTTGGGAATATTTTCATTTGCCACTTTGAAAACACTTTTATGCTCAAACATAAAATCGAGTGATCCGCTGGTGCCCAAAGAACCACCTGACCGGGTAAAATATTTGCGCACATTGGCTACGGTCCGGGTGGGATTATCTGTAGCACATTCTATCACCATGCCTATGCCGTGCGGTCCATAACCATCGTACACTATATTCTTATAATCCGCCTGATCTTTGGAAGTAGCTTTTTTAATGGCGCGCTCCACATTGTCTTTGGGCATGTTTGCGGCTTTGGCATTTTGAATCAATGCACGCAGGCGAGAATTGCTTGCAGGATCGGGACCACCCTCTTTTACCGCCATCACAATGTCTTTACCGATACGTGTAAAAGTCTTTGCCATTGCGCCCCAGCGCTTCATTTTACGTGCCTTTCTAAATTCAAACGCTCTTCCCATTTCTGTGTCAGGTTTTAATATAATCTTGTTCCGCAAATGTAAAAACATTCGCGCATTTGTGTAAATGTATGGTGATTGATGCCCGCAGAAATAAAACTCGTTCAAATCAAGTAAATTTGGACAACTTACAATAGATAATATGGCGAACTGGACAGTGATGAAATTTGGGGGCACATCGGTAGGGAACGCTGAGCGAATGCACCAACTGTTGCCACTGGTAACTGGAAACAATAACAACAGCAGGATTGTTGTGTTGTCGGCCATGGCCGGAACCACCGACAAACTAGTGGCCATTGCGCAATTGCTTTTTGGAAATCGCAAAGCAGATGCACAGCAGGGCATTGAGCAACTAAAATCCCAATACGAAAATGTGGTCAAAAGTTTATTTGCCACCGCTGAAAGCCGAAGCGCTGGGCTTGAAATCATAAATGTCCATTTCGATCAGCTAATGTCCTACACACTCGATATGTTCACCCCCTTTGAGGAGCGGGCTGTGCTGGCACAAGGCGAACTGTTGTCCACTACCCTATTCTACCAATTGCTCTGCGAAAAAGGGTTGGAAGCAACGCTATTGCCCGCACTCAATTTTATGCGCATTGACAAGGCTGGGGAACCCGATGATTTTTATATAAAGGAAAATTTGCAGCGGGAATTAAATTCGCATCCGGAGCACAAGCTTTTTATAACCCAAGGATTTATTTGTCGAAATGCCTATGGTGAAATAGATAATTTAAAAAGAGGAGGCAGCGATTATACAGCTTCTTTATTAGGTGCCGCACTTGGCGCCCAAGAAATTCAAATATGGACCGACATTGACGGCATGCATAACAACGATCCGCGCCATGTGGCCGACACACAACCTGTGGCAGACCTCTCGTTTGACGAAGCCGCGGAGCTCGCTTATTTTGGCGCCAAAATTTTACACCCAGCCAGCATCATGCCGGCCAAAAAGAATAACATTCCGGTTCTTCTTCTCAACACACTAACGCCCGAGAAACCCGGCACTCGCATAAGTGCAAATGCCCACAGCGAAGGCATCAAAGCCGTGGCAGCTAAAGATGGTATCACGGCTATTAAGATAGTAAGCGGGCGCATGCTGATGGCATATGGATTTCTGAGGAGAGTATTTGAGATATTCGAAAGCTATAAAGTACCCATCGACATGATCACCACATCTGAAGTGGCCATTTCACTTACCATTGATGATGTCTCCAACCTTAAAGAAATAGTAAAAGACCTTGAGAAATTTGGTTCTGTGGAGATTGACGCTAATCAATCAATAATATGTGTGGTGGGTGACATGATTGCCGGACACCATGGTTATGCCAGACGCGTGTTTGAAGCACTTGAAGAAATTCCGATTCGCATGATTTCCTATGGTGGAAGCAAAAACAATATTTCTATACTCATAAAATCAACAGACAAATCTGCTGCACTCAATGCACTTAGTCACCACCTCTTCCAACATGCCGTTTGACAGCAGCCTTGCCAACAATTTTGCCGGCATTCGTACGCCATTTTATTATTACGATATGGCTTTGCTTGCGCTCACACTTGATGCGGCCACAGCTGCTTCTGGCAAACATGATTACCATGTTCACTATGCACTCAAAGCCAATGCTAACGCGCCTGTGCTAGCGGCCATTCTGCGCGCAGGGTTGGGCAGCGATTGTGTCAGTGGAAATGAAATATCCCGCGCCTTGCAGGCTGGCTTTTTGGCCGACACGTTGACGTTTGCCGGTGTGGGGAAAACTGATGACGAGATAAATCTTGGCCTCAAACACAACATATTCAGTTTTAACTGCGAGTCGGTGGCTGAGCTTGAGGTTATCAACCAACTGGCGGCCGCGGCCGGCACCACAGCACGCGTGGCATTGCGTATCAATCCCAACGTGCATGCCAACACACACCATTACATCACCACGGGGTTGGATGAAAATAAATTTGGCATCAATACCTGGGAACTAGATGCAGTGTTACAGCAGCTTAAACACATGCCACACATTGCGCTGAACGGTTTACATTTTCACATCGGCTCGCAAATCACCGACATGTCCGTATTTCAAAGCTTGTGCGTGAGGGTGAATGAACTCAATACATGGTTTCAAGATCGCAATATTGTGCCTTCTTACCTGAACCTTGGAGGTGGACTGGGCGTGGATTACACACAACCAGACAAACACGCGATCCCCGACTTTGAAAATTATTTCGGCACAGTACAACGGTTTTTGGAACCACTGCCCAATCAGCAGGTGCACTTTGAATTGGGACGCTCGTTGGTAGCCCAATGCGGTAGCCTTATCACACGCGTGCTCTTTGTTAAAAAAGGTACGAATACCAATTTTGCTATAGTGGATGCCGGCATGACCGAACTGATAAGGCCCGCACTCTATCAGAGTTATCACTATATTCAAAACATGACATCAGATGCTTCTGAAATTGAAAGTTACGATGTGGTAGGGCCCATCTGCGAATCTTCCGATTGTTTTGGAAAAGCGGTAAATCTGCCCCTTACTAAACGTCATGATATGATGGCCATACGCTCTACCGGAGCATACGGTGAAGTAATGGCTTCCCAATATAATTTACGAGATAAAGTTAAATCCATATATTCTGATCAATTATGAATAAATTAATAAAACCGTTAAGCGTTTTTGCACTAGCCGTTTCCATGCTTTTGTTTGCACAACAAGCCACCGCTCAAAAGTGGGTAGCAGGATATGTAATTACAAAAGTAAGAGACACACTGCAAGGCGAGATAAAATATAAAGAGTCGACCAAATTTAATATCGCTGTATTCAAAAACGAGAAAGGTGTAATCAGAGAATATCTGCCTGGAGAAATAACCGGATATGGCACAGCAGATAAATATTTTTATCGCGATGAAGATGTCAGTAGCAACGTGTTTATCATTGCCATGGTCCAAGATACGCTGAGCCTGATAGAAACCAACTACTTAGTAAAACCGGCATACAACACTACTTCTTCGGGTTACAAGGTGAAGTACTTCATCAAATTAGAAGATAAGGCCTACCTCCCCCTCACACGCAGTGGTTTTGTTGACGACATTGTAATCTACCTTGCTGACAACAAAGCATTGTGCAAAAAAATTCAAAACAAAGAATTGGGTTACAAAAGTTTGATGGCCATTGTGAGGGAATACAACGAATGGGCACACAACAAAAAGCAGTAAGCACTACCACCGATTTTCTTGATCGTGTAGCCGGGCATATTCTCACAAATCATCCCAGCGGGATGGAAAATGTGTGTGTAGTATTGCCTACGCGCAGGGGCAGCCAAGTGTTCAGGCAAAGGCTGGCGCAGCAGGTGGGCAAGCCCACACTGGCTCCCCGCATCACAGCCATAGGCGATTTTATCGCATCTAATTCTGATACAAAAATCGGAGAAGAAATTGAATTGGTGTTCCACCTCTACACCGCTTATTCTAAATTTTTGCCTGGCGAAACATTGGATAAATTTTATCCCTGGGGGCGGGTGTTGCTAAGTGATTTTGATGAGATAGACAGGAATCTCAAAGACCCTTCGCACATATTCACCACGCTCAAAGAGCTCGAAGAACTTGAAGCTGCATTTGCACCCGACATAGAGGACATCGGCAGCCTGAAGGCCTTCTGGGAATCATTTACTGCGCGTGAGCTTACACACATGCGACAGCTCTTTCTCAAAACATGGAAAGAATTAAAACACATTTACTTTGAATTTGAAAAGTTGCTGGCAGCCAACAACATTACCTACGAAGGTGCTGTGTATAAAAAATTGGCGCGAGAGGGGTTGCGCGATAATGCAACATTTTCCAAAATATATTTCTGCGGATTTTACGCCCTTTCGGCCGGTGAGGAAAAGTTGCTGGGCAATCTGGTAGATGCAGGCATAGCCGAAGTGTTGTGGGATTATGATCACTATTACCTAGAAAATCCCCAACACGAAGCAGGTGCGTTTTTAAGGAAGTCCACCCTACTGAAGAACAATTCCAGCTGGGGTGAATCATACTTTGCTACAGTTTCTAAAAACATAGAAGTGTGTGGTGTGCCTTTGGTGATAGGACAAGCAAAATATGCCGGGAGTTTAGTGAATGACATACTTGCTAAGAAAGAAAATGCAGCTGAGCGCACTGCAATCATCCTGCCCAATGAAAGTTTATTGATGCCCATGCTACACGCGCTTCCTCCGGGTATCGACAACCTCAACATCACCATGGGCTATCCGCTAAAAGACACGCCTCACGCGCACTTGGTAGATGCTGTACAACGCCTGCATGACAACCAACTAATGAGTGACGCGCGCGGGTTTTATCATAAAGACGTGCTTCAAGTTATAACCAACCCACTCATACATGAGTTGGCCACAAAAGAAGTGGATAACCTCACGCACGCAATTGCCCGCGAAGGCCTGGTGTTTATCACTGAGGATAAAATAAACGCCACCGCGATGCCCACACAGGTGAAAGCTCTCTTTGAAACACCGCTCAATTTTGATTCACTCTTTACACGATTGCTCAATATCAACAGCCTTTTGCTGCAAACACACCATGCCACGCAAGATTTGGTGAATGCGGAAATTGCTTTTCGGATCCATGGACATATATCCACGCTGCACAACACGCTCAGCAAATACAAAAACGACTTTGAAATTGGTACCATCAGCAAATTGCTGAAAGAAATAATTTCAAAACATAAAGTGCCCTTCAGTGGAGAACCTCTAAAGGGATTACAAATAATGGGATTTTTAGAATCGCGTGTGCTTGATTTTGACACGCTCATTATCCTATCCGTCAATGAAGGTATTCTGCCCTCATCTCAAAACAAAATTTCATACATCCCCCACTCCGTGCGCAAGGCGTATAGGCTGCCGACACAGGATGAGCGTGATGCCGTAACTGCGTATCATTTCTATCGGCTGCTGCAACGTGCTTCCAGGGTTTATATCCTTTACAATACAGAAGCTGATGTACTTGAAGGCGGTGAAAAAAGCCGTTTTATCAACCAACTCCTTACAGACGGGAACAGGCCGGATAGTGT
>JBBKVM010000134.1:0-4241 GCA_037968415.1 Bacteroidia bacterium
GGTGCCGCGTTGGATCCTTCGTTGCATGCGGGTGAGGAGATGTCAGAGAAAATATACATCATCCCGCCTTCGCGCATTCGTTATCTCTCCGATATAGCTGACAACAACCGTGGCTACGACCAGTGGGTAAATGCCCAGGCCGCGCTGGCCCAGCGGATTCAAAGTGTGCAGGTCGCACTTGATGAGTTGGGCAAAGGAAGTAAATCGGCTGCTGAACTGAAAAATAAAATGGACGAGCTGATGGTGGACATGGACAACCGCAACCTGAAGTTGCTGGAGGAATGGCCTGCCACCGCACAGCGCTACCGTGAAGATGTGTACACATTTAAAGTCCGCGACAAAGAGATTAAAGTGCAGACTTATTATGAGTCGCTATCGCACTCTAAAATTCCAAAAATAGCGCTGCCACGATTCACTAGTTGGAGCGATTTGCTTACGTGGCTGCTGCAGGAGAATGTGCCCGGTGAGTTTCCATACACGGGTGGGGTGTATCCATTCAAACGGATGGAAGAAGACCCCACGCGCATGTTTGCTGGCGAAGGCGGCCCCGAGCGCACCAACCGCAGATTTCACTACGTCTCTAAAGGGCTGCCGGCAAAGCGCCTCTCCACAGCTTTTGATTCGGTAACGCTTTACGGGCACGATCCCGATTACCGTCCCGACATCTATGGAAAGATTGGCAACGCGGGCGTATCCATCTGCTGTCTTGACGATGCCAAAAAACTTTACTCCGGTTTTCATCTTGCCGACCCCAAGACTTCTGTGTCTATGACCATCAACGGTCCGGCAGCTATGCTCACCGCTTTCTTTATGAATGCCGCCATTGATCAGCAGTGCGAATTGTACATACACGAAAACGGATTGACCGATGAAGTGAATAAAAAGATTGCGGATTTGTACAAAGCCAAAGGGGGAGAGCGGCCTCACTATCAGGGCGAGTTGCCCGATGGCAATGACGGCCTCGGCTTGATGCTGTTGGGTGTAACAGGAGATCAGGTGCTACCGGCAGATGTGTATGCTGATATAAAAGCGAAAACCCTTTCGGCTGTTCGCGGTACGGTGCAGGCCGACATCCTTAAAGAAGACCAGGCGCAGAACACCTGCATTTTCTCTACCGAGTTTTCGCTCCGACTTATGGGCGATGTGCAGCAGTTTTTTATCGAACAAAACATCCGGAATTTTTATTCCGTTTCTATTTCGGGTTATCACATAGCCGAGGCAGGCGCCAACCCTATATCGCAGCTGGCCTTTACGCTGGCCAACGGATTCACTTACGTGGAATATTATTTGTCGCGAGGCATGGACATCAACAAATTCGCGCCCAATCTGTCGTTCTTCTTTTCCAACGGCATCGATCCCGAATACTCGGTGATAGGTCGTGTGGCCAGGCGCATATGGGCCAAAGCCATGAAACTGCGGTACAAAGCCGATGAACGCTCTCAGATGCTCAAGTATCACATTCAGACCTCGGGCCGGTCGCTGCACGCGCAGGAGATAGATTTCAACGACATACGCACCACGCTGCAAGCGCTGTATGCCATTTACGACAACTGCAACAGCCTGCACACCAATGCTTATGACGAGGCCATCACCACGCCTACCGAAGGTTCTGTGCGCAGGGCCATGGCCATTCAATTGATCATAAACCGAGAATTGGGACTTGCCAAAAACGAAAACCCACTGCAAGGATCATTTATCATTGACGAACTCACCAATCTGGTGGAAGAAGCCGTGCTGAAAGAGTTTGACAGCATTACCGAGCGCGGAGGCGTGCTGGGTGCCATGGAGACGATGTATCAGCGTGGCAAAATACAGGAGGAGTCGCTGTACTACGAAACACTTAAACACAATGGTGAATACCCGATTATTGGTGTGAATACGTTCCTATCTTCTACCGGCTCACCCACGGTGATACCTGCCGAAGTAATACGTGCCACCACCGAAGAAAAAGAGTACCAGATAAAAATGCTGGAAGCATTGCACCAGGCGCACAGCGACCGCACGGCACAGTTGTTGGAAGATTTGCAGAAAGCCGCCATTCACAACGAGAACATATTCGACAAGCTGATGGAGGTGTGTAAATACTGCTCGCTGGGGCAAATAACCAACGCCTTATTCGAAGTTGGTGGACAATACAGAAGAAACATGTAAAGTTGTACTTTTGTGCCTGCTCAAAAAAAAACTTAATCATTAATTATAAACAAACACTAACACGCATTTTATGAGATTTAAATTTATGGGACTTGCCGCTATCGTATGTATGGTAGCCACCACATCCTGCAACGGACAAAAAAAAGGAACAGATAAAAACACCGCACTTACCACCACCATCGACTCGGTGAGCTATGGCATAGGCGTAAGCATAGGCGAAAACCTGGTGCGCGATGGCCTCGATTCGGTAAATGTTGATTTGATAGCGCAAGGTATGCGCGCGGTAATGAAGAAAGACAGCGTGAAGATAACTTCACAACAAGCCGGACAAATTATTCAGGCTTATGTGGGGCAGATGGCGGAAGTAAAATCTAAAGCTGCACGTGCCGATGGCGACAAGTTTCTTGTGGAAAACAAAAAGAAAGATGGTGTAGTCACACTGCCTAGCGGATTGCAATACAAAGTGATCAAAATGGGAACGGGCCCAAAGCCTTTGGCTACCGATACAGTAACCACACACTACCACGGTACGTTGGTTGACGGCACTGTGTTCGACAGCTCTGTGGAGCGTGGCGAGCCGGTTTCGTTTCCTGTAGGAGGCGTTATACAAGGATGGGTAGAGGCATTGCAACTGATGCCTACCGGATCTAAATGGAAATTGTTTATCCCTTCTGATCTTGGTTACGGTGACCAAGGTGCGGGTGGCGTGATAGGACCGGGTGCTGTACTGATATTTGACGTAGAGTTAATCGGCATCAACATGCCAAAGAAATAGTATTTAGATATTTGAATGAAGCGGTTGCCTGAGGGTGGCCGCTTTTTTTTATTTTTAGTAATAAATATTTAGTGAACAAGTGTCGTGTGGTGAGCATGTATTTATAGCGTAATGTGAGGTAGTTTGACCATTCTTTGTTACATTCCATTTATTTACCTGTACTGCATCTGCGGCAAATGTTCTATAAAAAACAGTATCTATGTTCTGTCCGACTAATGAAAAATGATAATAGTAGTACAGTGAGTCATTATCATCAAAAGGGTTAATATTTTTAATATGTATTCTTAGCCAGGAGAAAGGCATGAGCCTTATCCCGCTTTGATATGAAGTTCGAGAACAATTTACATTAGTAACAGTATTATAATTAGTGTAGTTTTCTTTATAAGGTATAATACCGTATGCTTTTACGTTACTACATAAAAAATGAATTTTAAAGTATCCTTTTTCATCTGTTTTTGTTTCTCCCAACTTCCTATCATAGTCTTCTATTATTAAACTTCCACCCCGATCATCCTCCCATAGCTCTACTCTTGCGCCAGGTATAGAATCCCCCGTAATAGAATTTACAATATGTCCCTCAATAAATGTTTGAGTTCTTTTTTCCAGATTCCTATCTTTTTTACAGCTTGTTAATCCAATGATGACAAGAGCTGTGAGATAGAGGTAATTTTTCATGAAAATCGGTTTTGCAAATAATCAAAGTCATAAATCATTTTCGGATTCAGGTATGCGGCATTGGCTCTGCCATGCCGCTCCATGTAATTTACGGTAAATATAATTCCCGTTCGCGCGGATTTGGAATCCGTGCGCTAAATCCTGTAACAGATATTGAGTGAATCTAAAATCAAATATTGTTGGCTTAATCTTGTAAAAACATCAACCCAGCCGATGCTGTTGGTGAGCGTTATAAAATAGGTCTTCCCCGGTATCGGTGCATTATGTTTGGTAGACATAGCGAAATAAAAATATTGAAAAAGCGGCTATGGAGAAAACGCACGGATTACAAATCCGCGCGAACGGGGTATTGTTTTATTAAAAAGATAACGTATAAATTTGGGGCTAAATCCTAAAGGCAAACAAAAATGAGAACAACTACTATTCTTTCAGGACTTATAATAGTCACTGTTCTCGCTTCTTGTCAAAGTAGCGATGGAATTTTTCAGATTAATGATTATACTAAAAAGGATGACCCATCGTATAGTTATAATTCAGACAAGGAAGTCATAATAAATATGGTCAAGCCCATTAAAAAAGAGGAAATCGAAAATTCAATATTTTATTCAAAAACATCAGATTTAGAAAATTTATATACTTA
>JBBKVM010000135.1:0-3436 GCA_037968415.1 Bacteroidia bacterium
GCGTCCAGTTGCCAAATGTATAGTGCCTGTTAAAATACTGCCCGCACATAGGGAATGTAATTAGGCACATCAAAAGTATAAGGAGTAGTTTTTTCATTAAACAAATGAGCAATGTGCAAAAAATGTCAACTGGAAGTTACATATTATATACCTGTTATCAATGCTGCACCACCAGTTTTTGGGAGCCTGCGCGGTAGCCGTTGAGGGCTAGCACCGTTTATTTCATCACTTACAAATACACTACTTTTGTACTTAAATCACCCCAATCGCTTGACACCGGCATCAAAATATTGTATAATAAATTACTCATCACACAGTTTTAAGTAAAAAATCCCATGCACAAATTTCGAATTACCTTCCTTTTGGCCCTTGTGGCAGCATTGTTTACCCTGCCGGCCTGTAACAAAGACGACAGCAATGCACGCACTGCTCCATTTCAACTACGGCTTACAGACTCACCGGGCAATTACGATGAAGTAAACATAGACGTGCTCAGCGCACGTGTGCACATAGACGGTGGCATAGGCTGGGTATCGTTGGCCACCAACGCAGGCATATACGACTTACTGCAACTTACCAATGGCACCGATACCCTGATTGCCAATGCCGACCTGCCCTACGGCACCATATCGCAGGTGCGATTGCTGCTAGGCCCCAATAGCACCATAAAAGTAAATGGCGTGGTGCATCCGCTTGCCACGCCCAGCGCACAGCAATCGGGTCTCAAAATAAATGTGCACCAGGAATTGTTGCAAAACATTACCTACACCATATTGCTCGATTTTGACGTGGCACAGTCCATTGTAGAACATGGCAACGGCACCTATAGCCTGAAGCCGGTAATCCGAGCAATAGCCAACCCACTGGATGGCGGCATAGAAGGCACGGTTGTGCCCGCAGCTTCATCACCTGTGGTTTATGCCATCAATGGTCCCGACAGTGTGAGTGCCATAGCCGATGCCACAGGTTATTTCTTCATTCATCACCTGCAATCCGGCAGCTATAACGTGTGGTTCGCACCCGACTCAGCCTACAACGATACATTGGTATCGGGTGTATCGGTAACCACAGGCACTATCACCAACATGGGTATTATTCCCATTTCGCAATAATAAAGGTGTAAAATTCAGCCGCTTTGTAAGTGGGTGTTGCTTTTTGTAAATTTGAAGAATGTGAACCGAAATTTACGTTTCACTTTTTTTAACAATTTTAAAATATCATTTCATGTTATCAAAGAAGATCGAAAAATTGCTCAACGAGCAAATTGAAATGGAGTTAGCCTCCTCTCATTACTATCTGGCCATGGCATCATGGGCCGAGGTAAACGGATTTAATGGCACTTCCAGTTTTTTATACAAGCACTCAGACGAAGAGCGCATGCACATGCTGAAATTGTTTCATTACATAAACGATCGCGGTGGGCATGCCATGCTTACAGATATGTCGAAACCAAAGAAAGATTTTAAAACGGTGACCGAAATATTTGAGCAAGTGCTGGCACACGAAATAAAGGTGACCAAAGAAATAAATAAGCTGGTGGATGAGTGCTTGAAAGAAAAAGATTACACCACGCACAACTTTCTGCAGTGGTATGTAGCGGAGCAGATAGAAGAAGAAAAGCTGGCGCGCACCATACTTGATAAGTTGAGCCTGATAGGTAACGACAAGGGAGGCATGTACCTCTTTGACCGCGACCTGGCAAGCTTCTCGCTAGAAGGCCATTGAACCCAAAGTATACCTGTAATGAGGGAGGCCGCGCGTCTTCCTCATTTTTTTTATGTTAATTTGGATGACAGCGTATATCAAAGCGCAGGCTAACGCGTTAATAACACTACGGACAACATAAGCAACAAATAATTACCACAGAATGAAAAATGTTTTGACATGCATGCTGGTGATGTGGTTATGCGCCAGTGCGCAAGCCCAGTCGTACAGCCAAACAACCGAAGGAATAAAGTTTAATGGTTTCATGGACCTGCTGAAGTGGGGCTATGTAGATACAGTAAATTCCGAAAAACTTACTGATGCAGCCATCGTAGCAGTGCTCAAAGACCTCGATCCGCACTCGGTGTATATACCGAAAGAGGAATTGAGAGAAATGAACGAACCGCTGGTAGGCAATTTCGAGGGCGTAGGCATACAGTTCAATATATTGTTTGATACCATACTGGTAACCGCTACCATACCGGGTGGCCCATCCGAAAAAATAGGGTTGATGGCCGGTGACAAGATTATAAAGATAGAAGACAAAGTAGTGGCAGGCGTTGGCTTTAAAACCACTGATGTAACGAAGACACTGCGTGGCGACAAAGGCACCAAAGTAAAAGTGTCGGTGATGCGCAGAGGTTCTAAGGAGTTGATTGACTTTATAATAGTGCGCGACAAAATACCACTGTTCAGTGTGGATGCCTCGTTTATGGCCAGCCCTGAAACCGGATATATAAAAGTGAATCGTTTTTCGGAAACTACGACAGATGAATTTAGAATGGCAGTAAAAAAGGTAAAAGCGCAAGGCGCACAAAACCTGATACTGGACCTTACCGGCAACGGGGGCGGCTACATGAACCGGGCGATAGAAATGGCCGATGAGTTTTTGAGTGCCGGCAAGCTGATTGTGTACACACAAGGGCGCAACAATCCACGCATCGATTACAATGCTACTTCCAATGGCGATTTTGAAAAAGGTAAGATTGTAGTGCTGATAGACGAGGGTTCGGCATCGGCATCGGAGATTGTAACCGGAGCCATTCAGGACTGGGACCGAGGGCTGGTGATAGGGCGCAGATCGTATGGCAAAGGGTTGGTGCAAAAAACCATGAACCTAAGCGATGGAGGTGCCATGCGCATGACGGTGGCGCGATACTACACACCTGCTGGGCGCAACATTCAAAAACCATATGAAGACGGATATGATGCCTATCAAAAAGATTTGGCTACGCGTTTTGAGCACGGTGAGTTTACTGTGCAAGACAGTATACACCTGCCCGACTCGCTGAAATTTTACACCAACAAGAAGCGAATGGTATATGGCGGTGGCGGCATTATGCCCGACATATTTATTCCACTCGACACCTCGATGATCTCTAAATATTATTCATCTGTTTTTCGCAAAGGTGTGCTCAACCAGTTTGTGCTCAACTACCTCGACAACAACCGTAAGAGCCTGATGTCGCAGTACAGCGACCCGCGTATGTACAAAACCAATTTCATAGTGGATGAGGCGCTGATGAATAAATTTGTTGCGTTTGCAGAGAAAGAAGGCGTGGAGAAAAACGAAGAAGGATTGAAAACATCTGATGTGCTTTTGCGCACACAAATCAAAGCATTGATAGCGCGAAATTTGTGGGACCTGGAAGCCTTCTACTATGTGATAAATGATTTGAATGACGGTTACCAGAAAGCACTGGAAGTGATAAAAGACAACACGTTTGATAAA
>JBBKVM010000136.1:0-138374 GCA_037968415.1 Bacteroidia bacterium
CTCTCATCAATGCTATTTAATTCATCACTCACTACATCTTCAAATGAACGAGTCACAGCCCAATGGCCATAGCGTTTGCTGCCCACAAAAGACCGATACATATTCCATGCGGAATAGGCCCTTGCCGCAGGCTCTCTCAACATAACAATCAGCTTTATCTCTGGGTTGTATGCCTTAATTCTGGAAGCGGCTAAAGGATGAAACAGGTAAAAAGGACTGGCTTCAAATGTCTTGATTCCCCTTGTGCTGAAGTTCGGCAAGGGAAAATGCTTGTGATACTTTCTGTGGTCACCGGCCTTGTATATTTTGTCATCACTAAAATATCCAATCTCTTTTACTGCGGGAACTGTTAGCTGTGGGTGCTGGCCGAGGTAGCGGAATAAGGCCGAAGTGCCGGACTTCTGCGCTCCAATTATAATAAATGATGGGCGTGAATGAAAATGCAAACTGTTAACTATGAATTTTTTGCTCGCACTTTCTGCTTTGCGCGAAAAGTTGGATATCTTATTCTTTATCCTGCTGATGGTCGTCATACTTCAACTAACTCTGCGAAATTTTCCAATCCAATTGTGGTCTGAAGATGCCTGCTTTGCGCCCAAACCACGCGTCTTTGCGAGATTGCTCTGTGACAACAAAACCCAATGCATCATCTGCACGAAACAACAATGTAGAATTTCTAAACACCAAAATATTAACCCGGTAATTTCCGGCATTCAATAACTGCCCTGGCACAATGCAGCTCACTTTGTAATCGGTGCCTGGCACTAGATCAGAAATAGAATAGCCCTCAACCAGCGAGCCTGCAAACGCTACCACATCCTGATCATTGAGCACATGAACTCCTATGTTGAAATCATTATCAGCCAAGGTTATATTAGTGAATCGTATTCCAATCTCGAATGCGCTTGCCATTGTAATCAATCCTGATCCTTCTTGATCAATGGTCGGCACAACCGAGGCTGACACCAGTTTCAACATATCGTTTCCGGGTGCTTTTGCAGCTTCATTCCATCGTATTTCGCTCCCCTGCTGGCTTACTTTACTCATATACTGTTGGACTATATCGGTTGCCGCGCCTGTACTTACAATTCTGCCTTTCTCGAGTAACAGTCCTTTATTACACAAAGACTGTACGGCCACCATATTGTGGCTCACAAACAAAACTGTGCGCCCTTGTCCGGCCACATCTTTCATTTTACCCAAGCACTTGCGTTGAAATTCTGCATCGCCAACGGCAAGAACTTCATCTATAACAAGAATCTCGGGCTCAAGGTGTGCAGCAACCGAAAAAGCCAGCCGCACACGCATCCCGCTTGAATATTTTTTTACCGGTGTATCAAGAAATTTTTCAACTCCAGAAAAATCAACTATCTCATCGAATTTACTTCTTATCTCACTGCGTGTCATTCCCAGTATGGCTCCATTCAGAAATATATTTTCGTTTCCGGTAAGCTCGGGATGAAAGCCTGTGCCCACTTCCAACAAACTTGCCACCCGTCCTTTAATTCCCACCCATCCTTCTGAAGGTTCGGTGATGCGGCTCAGCACTTTCAAAAGTGTCGATTTTCCAGCCCCGTTTTTTCCAACTATTCCATAACTGTCGCCTTGATAAATCTCCATATTGATATCGCGCAATGCCCAAAATTCTTCTGTCTCACCTGTCGGATGAAATTCATCACTGAAAATACTCTTGGTTTTCTTGATGAACAATTTTGCTTTATTCGCCATCACATCACGCAAAGCAGTATAGCGTTCAGGCCTTTCATGGCTGATGATATACTTTTTACCCAGATTCTCTGTCTTTACAACTACTGTCATGAATGATGGTTATATAATATCGGCAAATTTCTTTTCTGTTTTCCTGAAATACCTTATGGCAAGAAACAAGATGACAATGGTGAGCGCAATTGAAAGTAAAAAGCCCGGCATGTAAATTTTTGATTCTCCTCCGATAATTGCCCAACGAAAGCCATCAATCACACCTACCATAGGGTTGAGCGAATATAAAAATCGCCACTTTTCCGGCACAATTGAACTGCTGAATCCTACGGGTGAAATATACAATCCGAACTGCACGATAAATGGGATGACGTAACGAAAGTCGCGGTACTTGACGTTGAGTGCTGTGATGAATAACCCGATACCAAACGAAACACCAAAAGCGAGCAACAGAAACAAAGGCAAGAAAACTACTTGCCAACTGGGCACAAATTGCAATACAACCATCAGCACAATCATAATACCAAATGAAATAGCAAAATCAACCATGCTCACTAACACCGAGCTTGTGGGAATGATAAGTCGGGGAAAATATACTTTAGAAATAAGACTTGAGTTAGAAACTAGGCTGCCACTACTTTCAGTCAGTGCATTGGAAAAAAACTGCCACGGCAACAATGCTGCATATACCATGATCGCATATGGCGCGGCTCCTTCGCTGGGCAAGTTGGCGATTTTGCTAAACACAACGGTAAATATAATCATGGTGAGCACCGGCCTTATCACGCTCCAGGCGATGCCTATGATTGTTTGTTTGTATCGTACTGCGATATCGCGCCACGATAGAATGTAAAACAGTTCGCGGTAACGCCAAATGTCAGCCCAGTAATTTTTTTCGGTGCGGCCGGCTTCGAGAACTATATCGAAATCTTCTTTCTTATCCATTGTTTGATGTGATGACAGCAGCTCCTTTTTCAAGCGTTATCCACTCGGGCGTTAATTTCAAAATAGCCGACAAATCCTGAACTGTTTGTTTGTCGCGGGGTCGCAATGCATCATCAAATATCATTTGAAATTGTGGTGCAAAATATTGCTCAATAATTGAAGCAATGCCTGTGCGCGCGCGCGGGTGAAGCCACGTGGGCGGTCCATCTACAAAAACCAAATCAATTTTTTGATTGTGCGTGTGGGAGCCGAGCGCGCTTGTGTCATACCAGAGTAACTGGTCGTGCGAGAGCTGTGTGGTCTGCAAAGGCGCATGCAAAATTGTTACAGTGTCTTGCAGTTGGTGCAACTTCACCCAATCAGACACTTTCTTGTGCCATTCGGCATCATGCTCGAGACTTATCAGTTTGGCCCCCTGGTCAAGTCCTTGTAAAATGTATCCGAGTATAAGCGTGGATACACCGCTGCCGCATTCCAGCATAAGCTTAGGCTTGCGTGTGTGGATGGCGGTGTATAGCAATGCGATCAGATCGGGTGATGCCGCACCTTCGCGCAATGGCGTGATGGGCAAACGTGTGTGGAGACGACTTACCATGTCGGTCCATATTTGTTGCTGAACAAAATCTTGCCTGCTCATGGTCTGCGCTCTGTTGATATCTGTTCTGCGTACTATCAAAAAAACAACCAGCAAAAGCACCACAGGCATTACTGCCAACAAGGCCACGCTATATGACCCAACAAAAAGTGCCAGCGCCAAATTGAGTACCAGCGCGCAGCCTGCATACAATCCCACCAATCGCTTATCGTTAGGCGTAAGATTAAATTTACTGGTCGTGTCAGACATTGCGCATTTGGGGTATTGATTGAACGACAGAATTTATTTCCTGCTGAAGTCTTTCATGAAATCGGTTGTAATGATAATAAACTTCAGGCCGAGCGACTTTGGGCAATTGCACAGCGGATGATATTGCCCTCGCCACCTCTCCCACATCATCCGGATTGACGAGAAACCCATTTTGTGCATGGGCCATCGCATCTACGCTCCCATCCTGATTGCCGGCAACCACCGGCAACCCGCACGCCAACGCTTCAATGAATACGATGCCAAATCCTTCTCCTTTGCTGGGCATCACAAAAGCATCTGCAAGGCCGTAGTATCTCGGCAATTGCGCGTCTTCAATAAACCCGGCAAGGGTGACCTGATCCGAAATTTGTAAGTCTGCTGCCAATGACATTACCCTTGCCTTTTCGGCTTCGTCATATCCCCCACCAATAATATAATGTAACTGAGGTTGCTCATCCACCAATGTGGCTATAGCCCGCAAGGTAATATCGTAGCCTTTGTATTGCTCCGCATTTAAAAGTCGCGAAAGCGAAAAAATAACTTTCCGATCCGCTTTCAGATTATGTTTTTTACGCAACTCGTTTACATCATCAGTTGATGCATGCATTTCGAAATATGAATCCACTGTGTTATGAAAAACGCTGATTTTTCCAGACTCCACTTTGTGTTGGTCGATAAGCATTTGCCTAGTGTATTGACTCACTGCCAGTATGCGGTGGGCTGACCCAACCACCTTTTGAGCTGCTTTGGATAATTTTCCCCACACTTCAATCCCATGGGCTATCAATACTATTTGTGTGTCAGCATTCAATTGACGAATCACATTCAACACTGGCGCCAAGTTTATATGCCCGGCTATCACCACATCTGCTTTCAAACATTCGCGCACTGCGTGTATGGCAAATAAAGCCTTGTTGCCTTTGTAATATTCGTACAAGTCATTTGTTACATATCGGGAGTCTACTGACTTGTCATGTGATGAAATCACAGACAATTCGTACTCGTTGACTTCGCAGATATCTACCAGCGCTTTTATAAAAGACTTGTTAAACTGCTGAATGCCACCGGTGGTGCTGAATGTTGACAAACAAAGAAAGACTATTTTCATACGTGGGCCTGTTGTCGCTCTGGTTCATGCTTATAGGTAAACCCGCCTTGTGCCAGGTGCAACGCCCACAACCCCGACCAGTGTAATTTTCCGTTCTTAAATTCGCGTTGCAAACGGTCCACGGTATGGTTGCGTGTATCAAGTGTATTGAATATTCCACTTCCTTCAAACCACTTTCCAAAAGGAAACTCGAATCCCTTTTTGGGTCGCCTCCAAATTTGTTCAGGCAGCACATCACTAAACGAATCAATCAACAATGATTTTGGATAACTGCCGGAATATAAAATCTTGCTATCAATTTTGGTGATCAGATTCCTCAGTTCAACATCCAGAAACGGCACACGCACTTCAACCGAATGCCACATGCTCATATAGTCTGTATCTTTCAATAACTGGTTTTTCATGTACACATTAGTCTCCATCCAGCTTACTATTTCTGCTTCATGATTTTCTTTTCCAAACTCCTTCATTGCGCCATCAAACAATTTATTCTCTACATCGGCTACACTGGTGTCAAGCAATCCGGCAATTGTAGCCGGAGAAAAAAGCGCTCTGTTGAACAAATACCTTTTCTCGGTAGACGTTCCGCCCAAGTAGGAGATTTTTCGAAACTTATTGGCAGGACTGTGTTCGGCCAACCGTGTAATTACCGAAGGGAGTTTGGATGTGAAGGGCATGTGTGCCGTGCGAGCAAATGAAGGATATCCACCAAACAGTTCATCAGCGCCAATACCTGACAACACTGCTTTCAATCCCATTTCTTTAGCGCAACGGGCTATGAAAAATGTATTGATTCCATCAATGCTGGGTTGGTCCATGGCATGGTAAACTTCCTGCATGCCTTCTTCAAAATCAACGCGTCCTATCAAGCACTCCTTATGCTCACCTCTTGTAATGCCGGTAATGATATGCTGATACTTTTGCTCTGAATAATCGGATTCGTCAAATATAATGGATAGTGATTTCAAAGAGTTGCCTAACTGGCGCGCGGCCAACAACGTGATAAGGCTAGAGTCCACACCACCCGATAAAAACACACCAATGGGCGCATCACTGATTAAATGCCTGCTTACTGCTCGCGTAATTACTGCTCGTATTTGCTCACGCGCTTCAATTACATCAGTGATTAACTCATCTGATTTTTCGAACTTGACATAGCTTTGTAGTTGGCCTGTGCGGTTGCGTACATCGTATTTAAGATAACAGCCGGCTGGCAACATTTTTACATTTGCGAGAGTGGTGTATGGCTCAGGAACAAATCCGTAAGCGAAGAAATAATACTTCCAATCAGGATTTTCATAAATTTTTAGTCCCGAATGTGTGAAAGCTCTCACCTCTGACGCAAACATGAGGCCTTTTGCAGATGAATAATAATAAAGCGGCTTGATTCCTGAATGATCGCGCACCAACCATAGCGATTCATCGCGTTTGTCATGCAAAGCAAATGAAAACATCCCATTGAGTTTTGCAAATGCTGCCTCACCCCAATTCAAGAAAGCAAGCAAAAGTACTTCGGTATCTGACTCTGATTTAAACTTGAATCCTTTTGCTTCAAGTTCGGTACGCAATTCCATGTAATTGTATATCTCGCCATTGTAGGAAATGGTGAGCATACCTGTCATATCTTGCATGGGCTGGTGTCCTCCAGGACTTAGGTCAATGATTGATAATCGCCTGTGACCTAAATATACTTTCGACTCAGCATCTACGTGCATACCGGAATCATCGGGCCCGCCTCTGTGCATGCTTTCGCACATGCGCGCAACAGCCTGTTCGGGTTGCTCAACCAATGCTCCTGCCATGCCAGCTATGCGACACATATGATTCTGATTTTGATGTTATTGTGCATTTTACTTTTCAAGAGAACAAAGCTCCGCTCTCTCAGTCACAGAATTTAATCAAAAACCCTGCTCTCAAGCGGAAAATTAAGGGTTGTAAAGGTAACACTTTTAGCGATTTTCAGCCGAAAAAAGGCAATTGATTCGCGCTTGCATTTTTATTATTTATCGCTTTTTAAGGCATGCTTCGGAAGGTCCATCAGAATAGATTTTCCAAGCTCCTGGATTTGCATCATGACCCGGCCCCGTCCTTTGTAAGTAACCCATGTGCCACGAATACCCTTGAACGGACCGTATGTGACGATGACAGGCTCTCCCGGAATTTTAAAAAAATCATGCACATCGATAAGTTCAGGCGACTCAAGCAAAATTTTTATCTCGTCAATAACCTCCTGCCTGACAATTGCCGGATGACCTTCGAAGGTGACAAACTTCACAGCTCCTTCCAAATTAAGCAAACTAGAGATTTCCTGACTAGTGGCTTTCACAAATAAATAACTCTTAAAAAGTGGTTCTTCTACTTTTTTCTTTCTGTCACTCCATTGTCGCATGGATTTGATTAATGGCAGATAGGTAACCATATTGCGCTGTTGCAAGATGCCATTCAGCTTCTTTTCATGACGCGAGCGCGTATACAAAACATACCAAGATTTGCCATCTATATCTGCATCAAGCATTGAACTGTTTTTGGTTTTGAGGATAGAGGAGGGATTACTCTTTTGAGTCCATGATATTAAAACCACCTTCACGTAAAAACTTGCTCCGTTGCATCAACTCCAAGTCAGCGGCCACCATTTCCTTGACCAACATATCCACATCATACTTTGGCTTCCAACCCAGCTTTTGAAAAGCTTTTGAAGCATCCCCTATCAACAAGTCTACTTCGGTAGGCCTGAAATAATTTTCATCTACGGCTACCACTTCGCTACCCAGGGCCAATTTATATTCTGCGTTGTTGCATTCAACTACAACGCCAATTTCTTCTGTGCCCGATCCTTTAAACTCCACCACTATACCCAATTCAGCAAATGCCATTCGTATAAATTCACGAACAGTGGTAGTAATTCCGGTGGCCAACACAAAATCTTCAGCTATGTCATGTTGCATCATCAACCACATGCCTTCTACATAATCTTTTGCATGCCCCCAATCTCTCTTCGCATCCAGATTTCCAAGAAACAATTTCTGTTGCATTCCCAATGCAATTTTCGCAACAGCTCTGGTGATTTTTCTGGTTACAAACGTCTCTCCTCTGATAGGTGACTCATGATTAAACAATATTCCATTACAAGCAAACATTTTGTATGCTTCGCGATAGTTTACTGTTATCCAATAAGCATACAACTTTGCTACTCCGTAGGGAGAACGGGGATAAAAAGGTGTGCGCTCGGTTTGTGGTGTTTCTTGCACCAGGCCATAAAGTTCAGAGGTGGAAGCCTGATAAAAACGAGTCTTGTCACTAAGATTCAATATCCTGATGGCTTCTAGCATTCTTAATGTCCCTATGGCATCGGAGTTTGCAGTGTATTCAGGTGTTTCAAAACTCACCTTCACATGGCTTTGGGCAGCCAGATTATAAATTTCATCGGGTTGCACTTCTTGAATAATTCTGATCAGATTGGTTGAGTCAGTAAGATCACCGTAGTGCAATCGAAGGTTTACCTCTTGCTCATGCGGGTCTTGGTAAAGGTGATCGATCCTGTCTGTGTTGAGCAGCGAACTTCTTCTTTTGATGCCGTGAACTTCATATCCTTTGCTCAACAACAGTTCTGCAAGATAGGCCCCGTCTTGACCAGTGATTCCGCTTATAAGTGCTTTTTTCATTTTTTACAGATTCTTATTGCGTTGTAATTTTATCGTAGTGCTCCACAAAATCTTTATATGCCAGTGCAATTCCTTTATCTAAATTTACTTTGTGCTTATAACCTGTGCTATGCAATTTATTCACATCGAGCAGTTTTTTAGGAGTTCCATCAGGCTTGCTTGTATCAAATGTGAGCACCCCTTCATACCCAACTATATTCTTCACCATATGTGCCAGTTCTGAAATAGAAACTTCCTCTCCTGTACCAATATTCACCAGCTCTATTTCATCATAACTCAACATTAGGTGAAGGCATGCATCTGCCAGGTCATCCGCAAACATAAATTCGCGCAATGGCTTTCCGGATCCCCACACTTCTACGCTGGGAGCTGAACTGATTTTGGCTTCATGAAACTTGCGGATGAGAGCAGGCAGGACATGCGATTGCTGTAGGTCATAGTTATCGTTGTAACCGTATAGATTGGTGGGCATTACCGAAATAAAATTGCAGCCGTGTTGCAACCTGTAACTCTCGCACATTTTTACGCCCGCAATCTTTGCAATGGCATAGGGCTCGTTGGTATATTCAAGTGGCCCTGTAAGCAAACTGTTTTCCGCCAATGGCTGTGGTGCCATCTTGGGATATATGCATGACGACCCAATAAACATCAACTTTTTCACGCCATTTAAAAATGCGTGATGAATGATGTTATTTTGTATCATCAGATTATCATAAATAAAATCTGCGCGATACTCATTATTTGCTGCTATACCGCCCACTTTGGCTGCTGCTAAAAAAACATACTCAGGTTTGTGGTTGCTAAAAAATTCAGAAGTGGCAACTTGATTTCGAAGGTCCAATTCGGCTGAAGTGCGAAAAATTTGATTATTAAAGCCAGCCTGCTTTAAACCTTTACTAATCGCGGATCCCACCATACCCCGGTGTCCGGCAACATATATCAACGAATCTTTTTTCACTTTACTGTAAAAACTAGGTCAATTATTAAAAATCATAGTAGTGATTGGTAATGGCTGTGCGAAAACCAAATCGCACCAATTGCGAACGTTCTTGTTGTTGATCATTTGAAAGATCGCGCATGGCCACACCCAGCTCAATATTAAAATTGTATTTAGGATTTACGAGATAAGAAACTGTTACTTCTGTATTCAGAAGTGTGGTTTCCAAGCCCTGAAGCATTTTGTGACCATACTCAAAAGGGCGGCTGGAATAATTTTTGAAAATATTATGTCCATAATTGAAGCCGGCTGAATCGGCACCATACATTGCGTATACCATTTTAGCATCCAAATGAAAACGGTGATATGAATAACCCAATATGCTTACTGATTCCCAGAAGTTGGCTCCCAACGGATGTGCAAGTGCTTCGTTGTAATGCCCGTAGTTTTGTTGCGTGCTCAAATGCTGATAAGTGTAGGGTCGCACAAAATTATACTCTGTTTGGAATCTCAAACCAGGAAGTCCCAGGTCCAGACCTTTGTATCCAATCTGAAAGCCTTGCTTATTTCCATGCCATCCATTGCCGCTTTTAACTTCGTCCAATAAAAATTCATCGAGCACAATTTGGCCGTACAGAATATGCTTGGCAGTAATTCGATAACTTGTGTTGAGTCCCAATAATGCATTATCGGGTGAACCAAGCGAAAACTCAACAGGACGAAAAAATATAATCGGGTTCAGGTAATTGATGTCGTATCCGCGCTGGCCAGTGGTATCGCTTTTCCAAATAATGCCTTCAAACAATCCCACACTCAATCGCTTGCCCACCGCCAAATCGAGGTAATGAAATGTTCCATATTTTTTTCGGAACCCCACAGCAGGATCAAATGGCGTGCGCAAATCCTGAAAAACCGTATATAAATTGGTATATTTTATTTTCCAGACATCGGTAGTTACTTTCAGGGCCGGGTAATTGAAAGCATTGTCGGACAAAAGTAATGACCTGTATCCGTCTCCGATAAAATTTTTGTCATTGCCAAACTGGAATGTAAAATGGCGGGAGGGTTTGAAGATTACATTGCCGTAGGCCATTGCGAAATCAAATCCATTATCCTTAAAAGTTTTGATACGACCCTGACCGGGAACCACTTTATTGATGCGAATACTTGAATCAAGGTAGTGGACAAAAGTGGCCTGATTTTCAAAAAACATGGTATTGAAATACACTTTGTTTCCAATCTTTCCTTCCGCACGAACTCCTCTTGTGTTCACATACACATTGTCATCATTCTCCAAATCTCTTCCCACTTGTAAATCAACCAGCGGGTCTATGTTGAGCAAAAAATCTTCTGTACGTACGCGCACCAAATTTTCGTAAAGCAATTTACGTCCTACCCATGTGTTGTAAAACTTGCCGTTGCCCACTTCAAAATTGGCCACGCTATCAAAAGCCGGAAGTAAACCAATCTCATCTAAACGAAACGGTTTTACCGAAGTGTGGATGCCAGAGCCGGGAGCATAAACAATTGGTTCGTACCATTCTACCACTTTCCGATTCAACGGCAAATTAAATTGCTGAGCGAATGAATGATGGGCAGCAATTATGAATATCAGTATTATAAGTCCTGACAATTTAAGTGAATGATTCATCGCGCAGATAAATTGAGTGTGCAAGATAGATAAAATAGAGGGCGATTTTAGCTGACTAAAAACCAGTCGTTAAGCAGGTTTGGCTTGTTGTATCGCATTCGCTGCCTGCTTTCATAAAACACTACAGATTTGCCCGCTGCTTCAATAATGGCTTGCCCCGCGGCTGTGTCCCACTCCATGGTGGGCGCCAATCGAGGGTATACATCGGCAGTTCCATCGGCAACCATGCACAACTTAAGTGAGCTACCGGCTGATACCAAGTCAACATTACCGTGTTCGCGCTCTAAATCTTGAATGAATAACCTTGTATCTTCTGACATGTGCGACCGGGAGGCAATGGCTACAAAATTAGTGCGGGTGTGCGGCAGTGGCAATGAATTTGACAACGCAACCAATTGATTAAAGCTGTTGACATCGCTCAAATCATTTTTATTTGCATCAAACAAGAAACTTCCTGACTCTAAGCTGCCGAAATAATAAAGATTGCGGTGTGGCAAGGAAACCACGCCCAGTATTGGATATCCATTTTGAATCAGTGCGATATTGACAGTAAACTCACCATTGCGTTTCACAAATTCTTTGGTGCCATCCAGTGGATCAACCATCCACAAAAACTCCCAATTCTTGCGCAATTCATATGGAATGTCTTTCCCTTCTTCGCTCAGCACAGGTATACCCGTGGTCGAAAGAAGCGCATCAATCACCATGTGGGCATTGGTGTCAGCTTCGGTGAGTGGCGAATTATCTGATTTGTGTTCAACTTCAAAGCTGGTGTTATATACCTGCATGATGGCGTTACCGGCCTGCGCGCAGGCTTTTATTGAAATCCATAAAAGTTCAGAATGGTTCATGTTAAATAATCATGCCGGCCCCCACCGTTTCGTGAGTGGATTCATCTACCAATATTATACTTCCCGTGACCCTGTTTTTACGATAGCTATCTACAAACAATGGTACGGTGGTGCGCAAGTGCACACGCGCTATGTCGTTCATGCCAATTTCAGTTACGTCTTCAATTCGATGCAAAGTGTTGATGTCAATTTTATAGCGAATCTCTTTTACCATCACGCGGGCCTCGCGCGTGGTGTGCATCACCACAAGTTTTTGTCCCTGTATTAAATTGTGGTCGCTGAGCCAGCAAACCATCACTTCTAAATCCTGGGTAACTGTTGGCATGTTATTTTCGCGAACTAACATATCTCCACGACTGATGTCCAATTCGTCATTGAGTGTGACGGTTACTGACATAGGGGCAAATGCCTCTGCCTGCGGGCCTTCATAAGTGTCAATACTTTTGATGGTGGTGGTGAAACCTGATGGCAACGCCATCACTTTATCTCCGGGTTTAAAAATCCCACCCGCAATGCGCCCTGCATACCCTCGGTAATCATGATGCTCCGAAGTTTGTGGTCGTGACACAATCTGTACCGGCAGACGGCAATCGATATGATTGTGATCACCACTTATGTGCACATGCTCCAACTGGTATAACAACGTGCTGCCTTCGTACCAATCCATATTAGTTGATTTGTTGACAATGTTGTCACCATGCAATGCGCTGATGGGAACAAACTGTATGTCTTTTACATCTAATTTGGCGCTTAGCTTTTTGTACTCGCTCACTATCTCTTCATAGACTTGTTCATCGTAGTCTACCAAATCCATTTTGTTGATGCATACAATGATGTGCGGAATCTGCAACAACGAGGCAATAAATGAATGACGATTTGTTTGCTCTACAATTCCCTTGCGCGCATCTATGAGTATCAAAGCCAGGTTGGCTGTAGAAGCACCTGTCACCATATTGCGTGTATACTGTATGTGGCCGGGTGTATCAGCGATGATAAATTTTCTGCGCGGTGTGGCAAAGTAACGGTATGCTACGTCAATTGTGATTCCCTGCTCGCGCTCGGCTTTCAACCCATCGGTGAGCAAGGCAAGGTCAACATGTTTCAATCCTTTTTGCAAGCTGGTGCGTTCGATGGCAGCCAACTGATCTGCAAAAATTGATTTGCTATCCAGCAACAAGCGACCTATGAGCGTACTCTTACCATCGTCTACGCTTCCGGCAGTGGTAAAGCGCAGCAACTCCATATTTTGCAATTGCGCGGGATTGTGTTGTTTCGTTTGCGTTTTCATCAAAAATATCCCTGCTTTTTACGGTCCTCCATTGCTGTTTCTGATCGTTTGTCATCCGTGCGACTGTCGCGTTCGGTTACGGTGGTAGTGGCAATCTCTGCAATAATTTCGTCCAGTGAGTTGGCTTTGGAACTGATGGCTCCAGTGCAAGTCATGTCACCTACAGTACGAAATCTTACTTGCATCGGAGCTGGTTTTTCACCGTGGCGCAGAGAAATAAATTCTGAGTATGCAAGTATCCTGTCCTCTCTGATGATGCACTCGCGTTGATGTGTAAAATATACTTGAGGCAACTCTATTTTCTCGGTGGCTATGTATTGCCATATGTCCATTTCGGTCCAGTTGCTAAGTGGAAATATTCTGAAATGCTCACCCACATTTTTCTTACCATTAAAAATATTCCAGAGCTCTGGCCTTTGGTTTTTAGGATCCCATTGTCCAAATTCATCGCGGTGAGAAAAAAATCTTTCTTTGGCCCGTGCTTTTTCTTCATCCCGTCTGGCCCCGCCCATTGCCGCATCGGTTTTCAACTCTTCAATGGCATCCAGCAGAGTGGTTGTTTGCAACATGTTGCGGCTGGCATTGGCGCCCCGCTCCTCTCGCACACGGCCTTTATCTATGCTGTCCTGCACCTTTCGCACAATCAAATTAGCCTTCATCTTTTTTGCAATGGCATCGCGGTAAGCAATCACTTCTGGAAAATTATGACCAGTGTCTACATGCAACAACGGAAATGGAAATGGGGCCGGGTGAAAGGCTTTCATTGCCAGATGTGCCAGCACAATGGAATCTTTACCTCCTGAAAAAAGTAATACCGGCCTTTGAAACTGGGCGGCTACTTCACGAATTACATAAATGGATTCTGACTCCAGTTCGCGCTGATGGGTGAGATTATAGGAATACATGAATACTATTTGAAACGCTAATTTTTTATCTTTTTAAGCACATAATTTGCAACCATGCCGGCACTTTCAGCGATGCTCAATGAATGTGTATCTATTTCTATTTCTGCATTTGAAGGTGCTTCATACGGGGCACTGACTCCGGTGAACGACTCAATGAGGCCTGCGCGCGCTTTGGCATAAAGCCCTTTCACATCGCGCTCCTCACACACTTCCAACGGACAGTTTACGAATACTTCAATAAACTCATCGACAGACACCAATTCACGCACTCTGGCCCGCTCAGCTGCCGATGGTGATATAAAGGAAGACAACACTACCACTCCTGCATCAACAAACAACTTAGCCACTTGCCCCACACGCCTTATATTCTCATCTCTATCTGCTTCACTAAACCCAAGATCGCTGTTGAGCCCCATCCGCAAATTATCTCCATCCAGCAGATAGGTGTGTATATTTTGGGCATGCAGCATTTCTTCCACCGCACCGGCCACCGTTGATTTGCCTGACCCTGATAATCCGGTAAACCACACTATTGCCGGTTTGTGCCCAGACTGTGCAATTCTTTCAGCTTTGGACACCGGATGATGGTGCGCAAAAATATTTCTTTTTTCGTTCATTCTATCAAGCAAGTCCGTACAAAAATACCAACATTGTCACAGTAACAATAAAAGCAATCAAATTCATAGGTATACCCACTCGTAAAAAATCTTTGAAGTGATATCCACCGGGACCATAAATCATAAGATTTGTTTGATATCCAAACGGTGTGGCAAAACTGGCCGAACCTGCAAATGCTACTGCCAAAACAAATGGCTTGGGATCTACTCCCAAGCTGTGCGCAGCGACCACAGCCACAGGAAACACAATAGAGGCGGCAGCCGCATTGGTAATAAGTTCAGTGAGTAACGTGGTAAGTATGTAAATACCTGCCAACACACCTATAACTCCAAAAGGAGCGAACCAGCCCAAAATGTGCGATGACATCACTTCTGCCAATCCACTGTTGATAATGGCTTTGCTCAGCGCAATGGCCATCGCAAGTACCAATACAAGATCAAAATCAACGTGCTTTCTTATTTCCGCAAAATTGATAATCTTCGCTAACAAACAGATCACCACCAGCAAAAACAAAGATTGAAACAATGGCATCAATTGGAACGTGGACATCAAGATGGCAATGAATGTACCCCCTATCACCAGTGCTGACGCAGCCTTGTCAACTCTCTTTATTTCTTTCACTTTTGAGATTAGGTAAAGGTCGCGCGAGTTTCGCATGCGAGTAAAAAAATCTTTTCCGGTGATGAGCAATATCAAGTCGCCCGCGCGCAGTGTGATTTCTCCAAGCTTTCCGCTTATTCGCTCTCCATCACGATGAATGGCTACAATGGCACCATCGAACACACCTCTAAAATCAGTGTCGTTTACTACTTTGCCCACCAGACTTGAATTGCTGGAAACCACTACCTCCACTACTTCTACTGCATCGCGACCATTTAAATTACTTGCGCTCGGCAGTTGCAAATCCTGACTTTCTTTTAAAAGATCTGCCACCGTTTCAGTAGCGCCAGCAAATATGAGTATGTCATTTTCTTCAATCACATCCGAAGGCCCCACGGGTGCAATCTTATAATCCTTGCGCACAATTTCTACCAGAAACAATCCTGTGAGATGACGCAACTGTGCCTTCTCTACCATCTTACCTATGTAAGTGGATCCGGCCGGCACCACCGTTTCAACAAGGTACTCTCGTGAATGCGATTTAAATTCATCAATCACATCTGCACGCTCGGGCAAGAGGCGATGACCGAATAGCAAAAGGAAAATAAATCCAATTACCATCAATGGCAAACCAATCAGCGTAAAATCAAACATGTACAACGGCTCAAGCCCCGACTCGGTGGCCAGTCCGTTTACAATCAAATTGGTGCTGGTGCCTATTAAAGTGAGCGTGCCACCTAAAATAGTAGCATAAGACAGTGGGATGAGTAATCGCGATGGGCTAATGCCTTTGCGCTTGCCAAGCTGGGTAATGTAGGGCATAAGTATGGCCACCAGCGGGGTGTTGTTTACAAAACCCGACACACTACCCGAACTGAACATAATGCGCGCGAGCAACGCACGGTATGACAATTGCCCTTTGGTGAACTTCTTAAATATATATTCGATGAGACCAGTCTTCTGAATAATACCCGCTACGATGAGGAGCATTACTATGACAGCTATTTCTTTATTGGCAAATCCGGCAAGCGACTCCTCAGGAGTCAGAATTCCTGCCAGATTAAATACAACCACACAACACATCAATATCATCACCGGACGCATCCAGTTTTTGTACAGCACTACCACCAGCATAGCAAGCGATAGCAACACGATAATTGATGATGAATTCATGCCCGGTAGAAAAAATTACTTGAAAAGAATTATTCGTGCCAGTGTTATTCCGCCAAAGATAACATTTGGGGCATGTCGGCCACATTAAAAAACATTAAAATCCGATGGGATGCCAGGTGGTCTTTATCTCTTGAAATTTCATGATAAAATAAGGCGACTGACCCTGCGCGCTGTTCCACTTAATATCTTTCGTTATAATTGCCCTTTTTACATTGTCCGCTGCATTTGTTTGCACAAGTTTTGCATGTTCGGCTACATTGCCGCAGTACCACACTGCGTTCACATCCATGTGCAAAGAGAAATGGCCGGCCAGTTCTTTTTCAAAACCGGTAATCAAATTAACCACGCCCGCAGGCAGGTCGGAAGAATGAAGCACTTCAGCAAACGAAATGGCCGGTGCAGGAGCTCCTTCGGGAGCCAATACTACACAGGTATTGCCACCTGCAATAATAGGTGCTATCACCGATATCAAACCTAATAGCCCTGAGGCAGGCGGGGCTATCGCGGCCACCACTCCGGTAGGTTCCGGTACCGAAAAATTAAAATGTGATGACTCAACAGGATTTACACTACTAAATAACTGAATAAACTTATCGGTCCAACCGGCATAATGGATAAGCCGATCAATGGATTGCTCAACCTGCAGCGATGCTTCGCGCGCGCTCAAGCCCGACCATTGTAACTCTGCCACAAACTGCTCGCTACGCCCTTCAAGCACCTCAGCCATCCGATACAATATTTGCCCGCGGTTGTAAGCCGACTTATCCGCCCATCCCTGCTGGGCCTTGCGCGCGGCCACCACAGCATCGCGAAAATCTTTGCGACTGCCGTGACACATATTGGCCACGTTTTTACCCTGCCCATCTTTGAACACAAAATAATGTCCCGATTCGGTGCGAGGAAATTTACCATCGATGTACAACTTATACGTTTTCAATACTTTCAACCGCTCGCTATTCGCTTTGCCCGAGCCGTTCACAGAGACTCCATTGGAGGCTGCTTTTTTTATAGTTTCTTCTTTAGTGTTCTTATCCATTGTATTAATAATCTCAATATTATTATTCCATTGCTTGAAGGTATGCATCTAGTCCGTGCAGCCCGCCTTCGCGCCCCACGCCACTTTCTTTGTATCCGCCAAAAGGAGAGGTCGGGTCAAACTTGTTGTATGTATTGGCCCATACTACTCCTGCTTTCAGATTGGAGGTAACTTTAAATATGCGTGAGCCTTTGTCGGTCCACACACCACCCGACAAACCATAGGGTGTGTTGTTAGCTTTTTCAATCGCTTCATCCACCGTGCGGAATGTCTGAATGGCCAACACAGGTCCAAAAATTTCTTCCTGCACAATGCGGCTCGACTGTGCCACCCCGGTGAAAAGAGTTGGTCTAAACCAATAGCCTTTCTTTGGCAATGCGCACGAAGACTGCCACATTTCTCCGCCTTCGTCCACGCCAATTTTCACCAGCTCTTTTATTTTGTTGAGTTGCATCTTGCTGTTGATGGCACCTATGTCGGTGTTCTTATCAAGCGGGCTGCCTACTATCAAAGTTTCAATCCGATCTTTGAGTTTGCGAATCACTTTGGGCGCCACACTCTCCTGAACAAACAGGCGTGAGCCCGCGCAACATACATGCCCTTGATTAAAAAATATTCCGTTTATAATTCCTTCTACCGCCTGATCAATGGCAGCATCTTCGAATATTATGTTGGCTGCTTTACCACCCAACTCAAGTGTATATTTCTTGTCGGTTCCGGCCAACGCGCGTTGGATTTTTTTTCCTACATCGGTGCTACCGGTAAATGCAATTTTGTGGATGCCTGGATGGTTGACGATGGCCGCACCTGTGGCACCCGCCCCGGTTACAATATTTACAACACCTGCGGGCAAGCCCGCGTCTTGCATTATCTCAGCAAGCAACAGTGCAGTGAGGGGTGTAGTTTCAGCAGGTTTCAACACTACCGTATTGCCGGCAGCCAGCGCAGGGGCAATTTTCCAGGCAGCCATCAGCAACGGAAAATTCCAGGGAATAATCTGTCCGGCCACACCCAGTGATTGGGCCTTTCGACCCGGAAATGCAAACTCAAGTTTATCGGCCCAACCGGCATAATAGAAAAAATGCGCGGCCGCCAATGGAATATCAATGTCGCGCGATTCGCGAATTGGTTTGCCCCCATCCATGGATTCCACTATGGATAACTCGCGTGCGCGCTCTTGCATCATTCGTGCGATGCGGTAAATGTATTTGGCTCGTTCCGATGGTTTCATCTTAGACCACACATTGTCATATGCAGTTCGTGCGGCTTTTACCGCCTTGTCTACATCGGCAGCGTTGGCATCGGCCACCATCGCCAGTTTAGCTTCGGTTGATGGATTGATGGTCTCAAAATATTTGCCACTTGAAGGAGCCACAAATTTACCGTTGATAAAATGGTCGTACTTGTCTTTGAGTTTTATGTTGCCCGTGCTTTCGGGCGCAGGCGCGTAACTCCAGTCGGTATCGAAATTGAGCGTTACGTTATTATCTTTTTTCTTCTTCATTACAGATGGTTGAAGTGTGCGGAAATAATTTTTAGTCTTTTGAGAAATAGTCGATAGACTGATAAGCGCCTGTTTGCGATTTCATTAACTGCATGAGCAAGTCATTGGCCAATGCGCTGGCCCCAAAGCGAAAGTAATCTGCATGCAGCCATGCGTTGCCCAGCGTTTCGCGCACCATTACCAAATACTGCAATGCAATTTTTGAAGTACTGATGCCTCCTGCCGGTTTCATGCCAATCATTTTTCCGGTGTTGTAGTAATGATCGCGTATGGTTTCGAGCATCACCAGTGTGACAGGAAGTGTGGCCGCGGGCTGCACCTTGCCCGTAGATGTTTTTATAAAATCGGCTCCCGCATGTATGGCCAGCTCGCTGGCTTTTCGCACATTATCAAGTGTGGTGAGTTCACCTGTTTCCAATATTACTTTCAGGTGTGCCTCGCCACAGGCTTCTTTCACTGCGGCTATTTCATCAAATACAAAATTGTATTCACCGGTAAGAAAACGGCCACGACTAATCACCATATCAATTTCATCTGCGCCTTCGCCCACGGCCCAACGCGTTTCTGTCAGTTTAAACTTAAGATTTGACATACCGCTGGGAAATGCAGTGGCCACAGATGCCACATGTATCAGCGACCCTTTGAGCGCCTCGCGTGCGATCTTCACCATATTGGGGTACACACACACAGCTGCTACGGCAGGCACATCCAATGTTTCGTGAGGTCGTTTGGCTTTGGCGCACAGTTGTTTCACCTTGCCCGGTGTATCGCGCGCCTCCAGCGTGGTGAGGTCTATCATCGACATGGCCATTTTGAGCGCATGCACTTTCGAATCGGTTTTGATGCTACGCTTGCACAGCCTCGCCACCCGTTCTTCCACACCTACCTGATCTATAGGTGTTACAAATTGCTGATCAAACAAACCGGTTGGTTTGCTTATCGCTGCTTTTTTCATTTCAAAATTCTTTTGTCCAAAGTTAAGGAATAATTGGCCACCGAAAAGCAACAAAAAAGCGCCAGCCATGCGAGGCTGACGCTTCATTCCGGGAATGTTTATTTACCGGGTTGAGATTCTTATTGGCAGGGTATATATTACCGATACCTTTTGATCGCGCTGCTCGCCAGCGGTCCACACCGGCATATTGTTCAGCACATTCAAGGCCATCTGGTCAACACCAAAACCCAATGAGTTTTTCAGTTTCACATCGCGCACTTTGCCATCAGCACCCACTACAAAAGTGGTATAAAGGGTTCCGTTAACTTTATTCCTGAGTGCTTCATCGGGTATCCGGATATTTTTCTGCAAATACTCCATCAGCGTGGCAATCGAACAATCATTTCGTGCTTTTTCGCTTCCTCGATTATTGCAACCCTTGAAAACAGGCATGCGCTCTACACTCACAAAAGGCAAGTCATTACCCGGCACATATGGCTCAACAATGGGTGGCAAGTCTATCAGCAACGAGTCATGGGCGGGTGCAACTGTGGGGTCTGGGTGCGTGTTGGCAACCTGACGAAAACGATCATCAATTGGCTGTGGCTTACTAATTTTTTCGAGCTTAAATTTTGGTGGCTCTGGCGTCTTGGGTGGGTCCGTGCGCGTAACAGGAATCATTAGTAAGTCTTCGGTACCTGGCTCCAAATTCCAAACAATGGGCGCAGCTATGCGCGTGGTCCAGCTAAAAGCCAGAATAATAACCAATGATGAAACAATGTATCCGATGCGGATAAATACAGGGCGCTGTTGTTCCAGCTTGCCGGCAGATCTTTTTTGCTTTTCCATGAGATAGGTTTTGTTGGTTTTATTAATTAGATGCAGACACCCTTTATTTTCCATACTATGCTTTTGCATAACGGTTTAACCATTCTTTTTATTTGTCAAATGACGAAATGAGCTTTTTTCTGCCATAACTCTATTTCCTTTTGCGCATTATTATTGATAAATTGACTTTTTCAACAACTAAAACCAATAATTACAAATACCATGAAAAAGTTATTTATCACTTTTATTCTATGTGCACCCGTTGCATTGTTTGCACAAAAAGCTTCCATTCAGAAAGACATTTCGAGCATGTTGGCTTTCAATCAACAACAGATTTCGTCATTGGCACAAACCATACCTGCCGAAAAATATGATTGGCGTCCTGCCGATGGGGTGCGGTCTGTTGCCGAAGTTGTCCTACACATAGCTGAGGCAAACTATGGCTTATTAGCCAGCATGGGTATAAACCCACCTGATGGTATAAATATTAAGGAGTTGAGCACCATCAGCACTGAAAAAGAAGAGTGTATCGAAATTATGAATCGATCTTTTAAATTCGCCACCGAACAAGTAAAAAACTTTCCAGAAAAAAATCTCAGCGAAAATGTGAAATTACCTTTCGGTGAATTTAACAAGCAAAGTGTTTTGCTCATCATGCTTGATCATTCGGGCGAACACAAAGGCCAACTGATTGCCTACGCGCGCATGAACGACATTACTCCTCCCTGGACAGCAGCCAAACAAAAAAAGGATACAGAAAAAGGAGATAAATATTAACTTAAATATTCTTCAAGCACAAAAAAGGCTGCCCGTGGGCAGCCTTTTTTAATTTCTTTTGAAGTTGGGTGTTTACTTCAATGTAAATCGAACCGGCAAGTTGTATTGAACAGAGACTGCGCGTCCGCGCTGCTGGCCTGGCCCCCACTTGGGCATTGATTTTACAGCTCTCACTGCTTCCTCGTCCAATCCACCTCCTACGCCACGCAATATTTTTACATCCTTCACGGTGCCACTGTTATCGATTACAAATGTAACGTATACAGTACCTGTGATTCCATTATCCTTGGCCATAGGAGGATATACCACAGTACGGCCAAGAAACTCTTGAATCTTGTTATAGGTGCAACTTGTACGCTGCTCTTCAGACCCTGCATTCTCGCAACCTTTAAATGAAGGCATGCGCTCCACAATGGTAAAAATTTCTGGCTCTAATGGTCCTTCTTCTTTCTTTGGCTCAATTACTATGATTTTGGTTTCTTGCGTTACTTCTGTCTCTGCAATTTTCACATCCTCTTTTATTACCACATCATCTTTCACAATTTCAATCTCTGTGGCAGGAGGCGGAGGAGGAGGTGGTGGCTTCTCTTGCTTGGTGATGGGAATAATTTCCTCAGGCACATCATCCATTTTCAATTGCCCCAAGTCGAAATCATTTTTGTCATATGATTTCCATTGGAACGCAAGTATCACAACAAGCAGCGCAAGTACAAGCCCTATTTGGGCATACATGCTCCTGTTTTTCTCCAGGTCTGCTTTTTCATTTTTACGCTTTTCCATTTCTGATTATTAATATTTTAGGTTCGATACCTTTCCGTAGATAATGTGAAATAACAAAACTCCTATCACAACTCCAACTGAATTCGCAATAAAATCCATTACATCGGCCATTCTGCCATTCTGGAGGAACATTTGCATGGTCTCCGTAAGTGCACCATACAGTAAACTTATGGTGGCAGCGGCAGGCACAGCAATATAACGCAGGCTTTTGTAGGTGTATTGTTTTATGAAGCCTACGGTAAGTAGCAATACCAACACGGCAAACACAAATGCATGGGCAGCCTTATCGAAGGTGAAAAAACTCCAAAAAGAAAGGTCAGGAAACTCTTCGCCCGATAGCACGCACAGCACAAATATAAATGCCGCCCATACCAACGCATATAAGTTGTACCTGAAAAACATTTTTAAGCACCTATAAGTTTGCCATATTGCGCTGCATCCATCAACAATTCTTTACTGCCGCCAGGTGTTAATTTTACTTTTATCATCCACCCATCACCATATGGATCGTTGTTCACTACTTCGGGTGTACTCTCAAGTTTGTCGTTCATCTCAACCACTTCACCAGTCACAGGCATAAACAAATCAGAAACCGTTTTCACAGCTTCCACAGTACCAAACACTGCCTCCGCCTCTAGCGTTTCGCCCACAGTCTCAATTTCCACATACACTATGTCGCCCAACTCGCGCTGCGCAAACTCTGTAATTCCTATAGTAACTATATCACCTTCTTCTTTCACCCACTCGTGGTCTTTGGTATACTTCAAATCTTTTGGAATATTCATTTCGTAATTTGTTTTGCTAATAATTAATATACTATTGTATTCAAATTTTTACTGTGCAAGTGAGAATCTCAAACTCACGCCCACACTGGTATTGGAAGTAGGGAAACTCGATGATATGGCAGGCTTGGTTATGTTCTGATCATAAAACAACCGCAGATTCAAACGCTCGTTTACCACATAATCGGCCGCTGTTTTGATCGACACAATTTTCGTTCCTGCCGATATCTGATTGGTGCCTTCCAACAACTTGCGAATGATGGTTGTATTGTCGCGTATAGATAAATCGGCTGTAAGGTTTAAGTCATTGTCGATAGAAGTTTTCTTTCCGAATAAAGCGAGCGGCAATGTGAATTTGCGTATGCGGTAGCCCAGGCCAATCACAAAGTCGGTGCCTTTCACTTCGGTCACTTGTATCTGCGAATAGATAAGCGATACGGAACGATCTTTCTTAAACTCGAATCGGGTGAGTAATCCACTCTTCCAACTCATGTCAATACCGATCAACGGTGCGTATTGTTCTGAAAGTGACACCTGATTGATTTGATATTGCGGGATGAAGTCTCCGGTCACATCACGCGCGGTGCCACCGCTATTCACCCACTCCAGGTTGCTGCTGAAAGAGTTCACATTGTAAGTAGAACGATATCCGTGTGTAAGCGATACCGAAGAGAAATATTTTTTCGACCACTTCATTTTTGAAAGGCCGTCATATGTAATTCGCCAGTTAGGCTTGGGAACCGCAGGGAAATTGTCTATTGCTATGTTGTTGGCATCCTTGCCTGAATATGCTGCCAGAAACGACATTGTCAACACTTCCTGCGAATTGAGTCCGTAGCCATCAATGCCCAATCGTTGAGAAATAATGGCACGGTTGGCGGCAAAGTCCTTGAACACTTCAGAAGAAAAATCATTGTTGTCTTTGGCAAATGAAGTTTTATATAACAGGTACGAAATACTGTAGTTACCTGTCTCGGTAGGCGTGAACGACTCGAAGTCACCGTTGCTGTTGGCTCTGAAATATTCCGATTTATTGATAGATCGATTCTTTGTTCCGGTGAGTTCAATCCTCAATCCGTTAAATGGCTCAATGCTACTCCGCGCATTCAGGTTCACTGTTTTATTTCTGGTGAATGGATTGTTTTGTGTGGTATCCTTTGTGATCCAGCCGTTCTGAATGGCTTGTCCGCGAATGTCTTTCTGGCTACCGAAAATAAATCCTACACCCGGTGCAGTAAAATCATCATTGAGTCCGAGGAATCGGTGCTTGGGTATAAAGCCGGGAAGCATGGTACCGTTCGTCTCACTCGCATTGAGAGAGAATGTTTTTATCATCATCAAAGTTTTCGCGCTGTAATACAATGGAATGGGAATTACTTTGAGTGGTTTTTTCAGACTGTCTTTGGGCGGCCGCGGTGGTGGCTTTGCGCCTGGCTTGGTGGTGTTCACACGCTTTAGGTACGGCACTTTATTGTACAACTGTGTGAGATTCATCTGTCCGGTTACCTCTTTGCGGTTGGAGTTTTGAATAGTATTGGCAAAGCTTTGTGCGTTGAGCGATGGCGCACTCCAGTCGTAATCGACTGAGTAGCGGGTGTTGATGGTGGTCCAGTCGAGCGGTGGCAGTTTGGTAGTGGGCAGAGCGTAGTTGGCGTTGGCCGTGTGATGGTAGCGTGTGTTGCGGCCCAGTTTCCAGAAGTTGGTGCGCACCGAATCTTTTTTGGCTTCAGTGTCGAGCGCACCGGCAGGTTCATCCACGCGCGATTCATTATTGGCGTTGAAATCAACTTTCAGCGACTTGGCAAGATCATGCCGGTATTCATATCGCCTTGTCATGCGGAAATCTTTGAAGTAGGTAGGCTCAATTTGAATATCGAGTGGCGTGGTGTTGCGTTGCTTGGCTTCCTGATATACACGAACAACATCGGTGCGGAAAGCCAGCGAGCTTGGCTTCAAATTGAAGTTGAAGTCTTTGACCAGCGATGCGTATTTGGTGGTTCCGAAAACGGTCGTTTTCTGGAAGGGTGATATGCTCTTGGGTGTGGTGCTGAAGTTGTATCCGATGGCACCATTATATGTTTTGCGTGTATCGTAATCTACAGTGGGCGTGCGCCTGTACTCTTCGGTGTATGCGTATGTCAGGCTTAAATTTTCTACATCGTAGATTCGCGATTTGGTGCTGCCGCCACGCTTCTCTTTCTTCACGTTGGTGAAATTGATGGACCTACGTTTGGTATAATCTTGTGTGAGATGTTTCAGCGAATCGCGCGCTTCGGATGACGACAAGTTGTCAATAGAATTTTTCAGCAGCACATCGGGGTCGAGTGGATTGTACTGAGGATTGCGAAAGGCTTCCGAGAATCCAAGGTACATCGGCACACGCAGCCCTACTTTATCCGGCAGGAATTTTCCCATTTCAAACGTGGACGACAAGTCGTAGGAAGTAATGTTTTCGCGGCTGCGCTCATTTATTTTTTGCTCCAGCTTTCCCCACCCAAAAGTGGAGTGCGTGCCGGCCAGTGATATATTTCCAAAGTCAGCCAGCTTGGTGGTGATGCGTGAGTTGGCCGCCCACCCTCCGTTCTCATCAAAGTCGGTAAGACGCAATTCGTTTACCCACACTTCGCCACATTTCTCCAGTCCGTCATCGCCATCATTTGCCAACAGTTTTTTAGGATTGCGAATACCGATCATCAGCGTGCGCACATCACTTAAGTTAGGCGTACCCACTATGGTGATTCTGCGCGTGTTGCCATTTTCATCTGTGATGCTTACTGTGTATGGCGAGCTGAGCGAGATGGAACTGTTTTGCTGCATGGCCACATTTCGCATTTGTTTTGCATCCAACAAATCCTGCAATTCGATAATCATGTCGTTGGCGGCAGGCCATATCAAATTGGGGTCGCTGGTGGGTGGCTTTGTTACTTTCAGCGGCACCTCATATTCGTAGTAGTTGCTGTTGAAATCGATACCCATACGCACAAACACGCTAAGGTCTCCATCATTCAAAGCATCGTTGCCGGGGCCGGCTTCTGCGTGAATAAACATGCGAATCTTCTTGTAGTTTCGCACATCAAACTGTGTATTTTTAAATGCCGCGCGCGCCTGGCCATCCTGCAACTTACACACACGCAGCAACAAAGATTGTTCGTTGAGTTTCTGCAGGTTACTAGATCCCACATTGATCTCCCTGTCTATGCCGGGAGGCAACACGTAAGGAATCGGCTTCTTGGAAGAGTTCTCTTCAATGTTCACCGTGGTCACATCAAACGTGGTACCAAATGAATTATCGTCTGGCAAATACTCACCGGCCTGATCAAGGTTGAAGGTGTATTTGCGCCATTCGCCACGCACCAGCTGCAGCTTGGCAAAACGCAGGATAATGTTTTTGTCAAATCCTTTTACAAACATGCGCACAAAACCTATCGATTTAAAATCTTCAATGTTACCTACAGTGGTCTCTGGCGATTTTACAGGAATCTTAAACTGGTACCAGGTTACTGTTTCTACATCGTTGTTCTTCACCTTTACGGTGGCTTCTATTTTATCGGTGATATAGTTTTGGCCAACCACCAGCGAGTTGGGTGTGAGTGCCACACGGTACTGGAAATAATTTTCGGCTGTGTTGAGCGTATTGTCACGGTTTATATCCTCGTTGTCAGGAATATTGGTAGCAGAAGTTGGATACGATTCGGGCGATTGGTTTGAAGTGGGTGAATTGCCATCAGGCATATTGAACTGTTTGTATCTGTTCTGGATGTTCACCTGTGAATTGTCAAAATCGGTACCGCGATAGTAATGGAAATTATCGCCCGATGGATCACCATTAGCAAGTTGATATGCACCTGAATTCACACCGTGCAACGCGGCAATCTCATCAAGGTAGGCTGCTTTAAAGAACACTTTTTCATTTGCTGTACTCAATCCATCCAATCCCACATCTTGAAATGCGCGAGAGGCGGGATCGTTATCAAACGCGTTGACCAGCGCCTGGCTGGCGGGCACAATGCCCCACACGGTAGTTTCAGTAGCAGATGGAATGTTGGCTGTGGGCAACCCGTTTTCAAAGCTCTTTTTGCCATCGCGCAACACATCTTCCGAAATATTTCCAAGGTTGAAATACAAGTCACCAGAGGTTGGGCCCTCTCCGCCCAGCTTGCCGGTAATGAAAGGATCGAGCATCCAGAATTCGATAAACTCCACGTTGGAAGCTTCAAAGTCAGTGGTCTCGAGCCTGCGCTGCAAGCCTGCCCAACGCGTTTGCGGGTTGGCAAGTGTACCATCTGCATTAATACCGCTTGATATGCCTGCAACAGGAGCCACGTCAAAATTGTATGGGCCGCGCTCCGTTGGGTAATAGGCGAGATTGAATACAGAAAGTGCGGTGGCCTGGCCGGTGCCGCTTTCTTTGTTGGGAAATATTTCAGTCTCTAAAACCTCGCGTACGTAGTGGTTGGAAGCCAGGTCGGGGTTGTTTTTGATATGCGTGGGCGTGAGCGTATTGTCACGATAAAATAATGGGTCTACTACATACCAAGCGGCAAGCGCGCGGTTGAATCCGCTCTGAAGTGATGATGCGAACCCGGCTTCAGGAAACAATGAAGGCTGATTTTGAGGTACGCTGGAATGAAACCAAGTGCCAATGTTTTTCAAATCGATGGTTGATTCACTGCCTTCAAAATCATCGATGTATGCCGCACCAGCTTTGGTGATTGACTTGGGGTGGCCGGGCACAAACTGCGCAAACTCACCTGTCACGGTTACTGTTGATACCTCTTTGGTTTCGAGCAGTGGCAGTTTATCAACCAGTTTGGTAATGAACCGCGATTCGGTGCGATAGGTTCCGTCTATTCCCCAAATGGTGTTGGAGATTGGCTCATCACCAAAATTTACTTTTTTGGTAAGTGGTCGTTCGTTAAGATGTAACAACGTTGCGCCCAAAGCAAAATCTTTATTGATTTCGTAATCAAAGCGGGTACCAATCAACGTTTTGCTTTGTATGCTGAACAATGAATTACTCTCAAGGGAAATATCAATAGGTGTTCCTGAATTGAGAATTCCCTGATTGATGATTTTCACACGACCTAAATTATAATCTACAGTGTAGTCTACATTCTCGGTAAGTTTTATTCCGCCAGCGGTAACCGACACTGCACCTTGCGGTATGTTGAATGCATTGAGCGAAATTTCTGAACTTGAAGATGACTGATAGGTTCCCTTGAGTGTAAACTTGTTGAGGTGCGGAAACTGCTGCTGTGCGGTGGTTTTGGTAGAGTCGTAGAGTGGATCAAATACGTATGCGTTGGCCAACGGGTCGCCCGGGTTAAACTTTGTCCGCAGGTGACTGCCAAATGGCTCGAGCACAGGGAAAATAATTCTTCCATTGGATGAACGGATGGTGGTACCTTCCAAATAGTCAAACACTCCATCGGGCTGCGGGTCGTTTTGCGAGTTTAGGTTATCAAGGTTCATGACCCGAATCAAAGGTATGCCTGTGATGCCGGGTTGCCCGCTGATGGGTATATAGGGAATGCTTGTGCCGGTGTTGCTATCGAAATAAAGCACATCTAGTTTGAAGTCTTTGGGCTGAACCTGAAATGCACCAATTGAATAAATGTTCTTCATCATCAGTTGCCAGGTGGGCAACTTGGTACTCACATTACTACTCTTCAGCATTTTCACAAACAACACCTGTGGTGGTGTAATTCCGTCTGTGGTGAGGTCACCTACTTTGTAAATAGTGTTTCCAATTGTGTACTCAAATCCTACTGCAAGCATTTCGCCTGAGTTCAAAGCGTTGTTGAGCGAAATATATCCCAGTTTGCTGTTGAATGTGTACTCCGTAGTGCTCAGTTTTTTTGCAAATTCAAGTTGTTCGTAATCAACGCCAGCGGAGAAAGCGTTGAGCGCACCATCAATGCTGGAAAAATCCCGAGAGGGCAAAAGCGTGTTTACATTAGCATACAAGTTGTTTGCAGGATTGGCGGGATAAATTGCGGGTGAGCCCACCACTTGCGTGGTGTTGTAAGGGTTGGGTTCGGCCAAATCGAGAAGTCCCAGGATGTTTCGTGTGTTTTCAGTCACCCCAGATTTGTTGGTCACCCATACCTCAATTTTGGTAATGTTGAAGGGAGATGATATGATCGGCAGATTGGAAAGAAATTGATCGTAGTTGTCTTTGAAATATTGCGATATGAAATAGTGCTTGTTCGACTCATACTGATCGGCAGAAATTTCAAACGTGCTTGTTTGTGCGCCACCTGCCACTTGCACTGTTGATGTTTTTCCTTTTTGCTGCGAAAACACCGTGGTCATTGTGAGGCGGCCAAACTTGAGGGCCGTTTTTATTCCAAACAAACTCTGCGAACCAGTGATGAGCGATCCTGAAAGCGGAAGTGTCACATTACCCGCTTCTATTTTTTGGATGATTTCATCTTCGTATCCTGTGTACTCCAGTTTCATCTGATTCTCGAAATCGAAAGTAGCCTCGGTATTGTAATTGGTGGTAATCTTGAGCTTGTCGCCAATTTGCCCTACCACATTCATCTGTATGCGTTCTTTGAAGTCGAAGGTGGTGAGTCTGCGTTGTTTTTCGGGCAGCGCAGGGTTTTCGTTTTTAGAAATATTGGCGCCAAAAATCAACTCAGCTGAACCCTGCGGGCGAATGTCTACTGTGTTGCCTCCAAATATGCGGTCGAATGCTTGGCCACCCACGTGTAGTTTGGGAATGATGCCTTTGCGTTGCACCAGCAAATCCTCGCCCGACCTTTGTTTCCAATATTTGCGCGTAGAGTTACGATACTCCTCATTCACAAAATCATTAAAAGTCATATATGTGGGGTTGCGGTAAAACATCTCCCCAATATTTTCATTGATGTTGTACTCGTGAGTTTTGGGATCGTATTCTACGGTGGTGGTAACGTTAGATGGATCGCCAAGGTAAAGGGGGCTGTTGCTGTATGGGTTGCTAAATATATCGGTGTTGCGATCGGGAAAAGGATAAGGTAACACAAGTGTATCAGAGTCACCGGGCGCAAGCGCCCCCAGCGCTGAAGTATCATACGGATCAGCAGGTCCTGAGGCCCAAACACCAGAAAGCACTGTCAGCGCACCTACACCGGACAAAAAGTATTTAGTTACGCTATTCAAACTTTATCAATGGTTCTGAGCATAATCAATTAGCATGATGTTGCTTTGGCTTACAATACTTATTTCGTGAAAACAAAAAACCCCTTTCAAAGGGTTCAAAAATAATTAAAATATAAAAAAGCAGAAGCTTCTTTGTGGTTAGTTTTAAAGACTTTTCAACGATAGCTTCACAAGGTCTTCTATGGCCATCTCTGTATTGTCTTTCAAAATCTTATCTAGTGCTTTCTCTACTGCTAATTTTGGGAAACCTAATGTTACCAGTGCACTTAACGCTTCTGCACGGTGTGTATTGCCCTTTCCGGCCACCAAAGTGTACATTTCTTCCTTTTTCATTTTGTCTTTCAGATCAATAATAATACGCATGGCCGATTTTGCTCCAATACCTTTAATGCCTTGTAACAGTGGGGCATTGCCTTCGGCTATGGCATGTTGAATCTCTGCCGGTGACATAGACGACAAAATCATCCTTGCAGTACCAGCGCCAACTCCTGATACAGATATCAGCTGCCGAAAAATCATACGCTCTTCTTCATCTACAAATCCAAACAACGTGTGTGCGTCTTCTTTGATTGACAGATGGGTGAAGATAGTCACCTGTTCTGTATCAGGCACGCGGGTGTATGTATGCAAGCTGATATTGATAAAATATCCTACTCCTGCAGCTTCAACTACAAGTTGAGTGGGTGTTTTAGACACTAATCGGCCTTTAATAAATTCTATCATCCGTTGGTGCGTGATTGGGCATCCACTACGGCAATGGTCACCATGTTAACTATTTCGCGCACCGAACTTCCCAGTTGCAAAATGTGCACGGGCTTGTTCATTCCAAGAAGTACCGGCCCTATGGCCTCAGCCTCGCCAAGTTCCTGCATCAGTTTGTATGCAATGTTTCCGGCTTCAAGGCTTGGGAATATCATGGTGTTGGCGCCTGAATGCGCCAATTCTGAAAATGGGAAGTTGTCGCGTAACAGGCTGGGGTTGAGGGCAAAATTGGCCTGTATTTCACCATCGATAATGATATCAGGGTATTTCACATGTATGCGCTCTACGGCTTCGGCCACTTTGCGCGCACGCGGATCTTCTGACGAACCAAAATTAGAGAACGACAGCATGGCTATGCGTGGGGTGTGGTTAAATTGCCTTACTGCAGTGGCTGTGAGGTGGGCTATTTCTACAAGTTCTTCTACAGTAGGATTAACATTGATGGTGGTATCAGCAAAAAAGAATGGACCTTTTTTGGTAACCAAAATGTACATTCCTGCCACACGGGCTACGCCTTCCTGCGTTCCGATAATTTGCAGCGAGGGCCTGATGGTATCGCTGTATTTTCTGGTGAGTCCAGAAATGAGTGCATCCGCTTCGCCCAACTCTACCATCATAGATGCAAAATAATTTCGCTCGCGCATGATTTTTCGCGCTTCGTACATGGTAAAGCCTTTGCGCTTGCGCTTCTGGAAAAAGATTTCGCCAAAGCTTTGGAGCTTTGATTCATCTGCGCGTGGGTCAATGATGGTGATGTCGCCCAGCTCCAGGTTGTTTTCTTCCATCAGGCTGGTAATCTTCTCTACGTTGCCGAGCAATATCGGATGTGCTATGCCTTCATCACGCACCACTTGTGCGGCTTTCAATATTTTATAATTGTCGGCTTCGGCAAACACCACGCGCTTTGGGTTTTGGCGCGCTTTGCTGGTCACGATACGTATCAGTTTGTTGTCAAGCCCCAGTCGCTTTACCAATTCTTCGCGGTAGTCGTCCCAGTTGGCTATTGTTTTTTGTGCCACACCCGAATCTATGGCGGCCTTGGCCACCGCAGGAGCTACAATTTCGATTAGGCGTGGGTCGAGTGGTTTGGGTATAATATATTCTCTGCCAAATACAATGTTCTTTTTGTTGTAGGCCAGGTTCACGATTTCAGGCACAGGCTCGCGCGCCAGATCGGCCAGTGCGCGCACTGCGGCAAGCTTCATTTCTTCATTGATGCGGGTGGCTCTTACGTCCAAAGCACCACGAAATATGTAAGGGAACCCCAGAACGTTGTTCACTTGATTAGGATAATCAGATCTGCCGGTAGCGATGATGATGTCCGTCCGTGCCTCCACAGCTTTTTCGTAGGCTATCTCAGGGTCGGGATTGGCGAGGGCAAATACAATGGGGTTTTTGGCCATCGACTTCACCATCTTCTGCGTTACCACATCTCCTTTCGATAGGCCCAGAAAAACGTCAGCGTCTTTCATGGCTTGCTCGAGGGTGTCTATCTTCCTGTCAGTGGCGAAATATTGCTTGCTCGCATCAAGATTCTCGCGCTTCTTGTTTATCACTCCGGTGCTGTCCAACATTACAATGTTTTCGAGTTTGGCCCCCAGGGCTAAGTACAACTTTGCGCATGAAATGGCCGAGGCTCCTGCTCCATTCACTACTACTTTTACTTTCCCTATTTTTTTCTTGGCCAACTCGAGCGCGTTAATAAAAGCGGCAGCAGAAATAATCGCTGTACCATGCTGGTCATCATGCATGATCGGAATATTCAACTCCTCTTTCAATCGTTGCTCTATCGCAAAACACTCCGGTGCTTTTATGTCCTCAAGATTGATGCCTCCAAAAGTAGGTGCGATGGCCTTCACGGTGGCAACAAATTCCTCCACACGCTGTTCGTTTATTTCAATATCAAAAACATCGATGTCAGCAAATATTTTGAATAGCAGCCCCTTTCCTTCCATCACTGGCTTGGATGCTTCGGGCCCAATGTTCCCCAATCCCAACACCGCGGTGCCATTGGTAATCACTGCTACCAAATTTCCTTTTACTGTGTATTTGTAAACATCTTCAGGGTTTTCGCTAATGCGTATGCAGGGCTCGGCCACGCCCGGTGAATAAGCAAGGGCAAGGTCGCGCTGTGAACTGTATGGTTTAGTCGGAACTACTTCTATTTTGCCGGGACGGCCTTGTGCGTGATAATCGAGCGCGTCCTGTTTCCTGTTAATCTTGGGCATTTTAGATTTTTATTGTAAGGCGTTAAAATTACTATATAATATGGAATTGGATACGGAGAACGCGTGGGCTTAAAAAAAGCAAAAGCCGCAGATAAAATCTGCGGCTTTTGCTTGTTATAATTTTTTATCAGTTGGCGCGCTTGTGCGCAACGACAATTTTGCGAGTAACGATTGGCTTGTTGCCATCAACCAGGCTCACAAAATAAAATCCGGCATCAAAAGCCCAGGTAGGTATTACGACCACACCGGAACGCTCTGTCAACGGTTGTTCTTTCACTATGGAGCCCAAAATATTGCGAACTACAAGTTTGGCATCAAAACTCATTCCTACTGCGTCAAAACGGAAGGCCACTGCGCGATCAGCAGGATTGGGATATCCCTGAGAGAAAATCTTAGCCTTTACTGATTCATTGATGCCGGTTGAATTTACATCATATGTAATGGTGATGCTGGCTTTGTCATTGGGATTATTGAGATCGTAAACTGTGTATTCCACAATGCTTACGCCCACGTTATTGTAAGGGCTGATGGTCCCTTTAAAGGAATTGTCTGTGACTCCCGCTCCAAGCAATACGGTATCAGTAGCTACATCCGTACCAGGACCATAGCAAGAAGGACCCCAGCAAAAATTATTGAACTGCCCCGAAGCCAGCGTTACAATCTGACGCTTGGCAATCACATATTTCATAGTAGAACTGGTGTTCACTACCTGCATGTAGGCATCTATTGCAGATGCAGGGTCACCGGTGTAGGTGGTTTGCGCGCTGGTGATGGTGAAACTTTGAGCGCTGGCTATTCCGGCTGCAAATATGGTAATTGCGAAAAAAGAAAGTAATTTTTTAATCATCATGTTTAATTTTCGGAGTTGTAAAAATAGCATTTCTCTTTTTACCATCAAAGGAAAAAGATAGCCTTATCGGACAATAAGTTTTTGCGTGCATTGTTGCGTAACAGACTCTCTTTTAATCACATAAACACCTGCGGGAAGGGAAACAGAGATAGGATCCATCACATTTTGGCCTGTCCACATGTTTCTTCCGTTCATATCAATCACTTCAATTTGCGTGCTCAGATTTCCAAGGGGCTTAATAGAAACAGACTCTTTGTTTGCCGGATTGGGATACATAGCCTCCTCACACAAGGCATGCGCGAGAGGTGTGCGTATGGACAAGAGCCCATTTTGATTGAGGTGCAATAACAGATAATCGTTGTCATTGAGATAAGAAGTACCGCAAGCATAGAACCCGGAATGCCCATCGGAAATGATGCCGTAACCGATGTCAATGCCAGTGTCGCCATAATGTGTTTCCCACAAAATAGTTCCTGTGTAGTCGGTCATAAACACCACCATGTCGAGCGGCAGGCTGGGGTTGTGGCTATTTGAATAACCCGTGAAAACAAATCCACTCCCCGGCACTTCGACCGCACTAAATGCAGCATCTCCGCCAGGACCACCAGGTGTGGCGGTCCATATTTCATTGCCGGCAGTATCAATCAGCACCAGGTTGTAATCAAACATAACTCCCGGAGCGGGAACCGTTTCACCAAACATCAAATAATTACCTGACTGCGTCACAATCAGTCCCTGGCAACCATTTGCCAGGCTATCGCCATAAGTGGCATCCCACAACACATTACCAAAACTATCAGTTTTAACCAACCACAGGTCATAATCACCTGCTCCATAGCTTCGGGTATCGCCATGTATTAAGAAGGACCCATCCGCCAATACCACCGCACTAATTGCATAGTCATTGTCACTGCCACCATAAATTTTTTCCCATTCAAAGTTACCCTGGGCGTCAAGTTTTATCATCAGCATATCATTCGCATTGGTGGGGTGAGCTCTTGATCCCACGATGATAAACCCACCATCCGCAGTTTGCCTTAATGCTTTACCTCCTTCGTTGGCAGGCGTAGCAAAGGCGTTGTTTACCAATACATTGCCTGCCGTGTCTATCTGCAAAAAAACCACATCGCTGCCTGCAGTTCCACCAATAGCTTCCCCAACAATGGCCAAACTTCCATCTGCACACAAAATAATTTCATTAGCTACTTCATCTATGTTTTTACCATAGTATTGTGTCCAAATCAGGTTGCCCAAAGTATCAGCCTTTGTCACTGTGATATCATAGGTCCCGGTGGGGGATGCATTTGAAAATCCACAAAAGTAAAGGTGGCCTGATGGTGCTAATAATACATTACGTGCACGGTCATCAAGCGAAGTCCCCAATCGACTTTCAAAATAGGTTGCTTGACAAACACCTGAATTACAGGCCGCTAGAATACAAAAAATTCCTAAAAAAAAACGTTTCAATATTAAGGTTTTTTGGGTATTATTGTCGTCCAAATATCTACAATCTTAACTTAACATTTGAAACCATGAAAAAATTTACTTTTCTGTTATTAATTACTATTGCCAGCAGTGTAGCTTTTGCGCAGTCGCAAAGGTTGGTTCTTATGGAGTATTTCACACAAGCCTCTTGTGGTCCTTGTGCAACATACAACCCCAATATCAATGCCTTGCTTGCTGCCAACCCCAACCTGGTGGTTGCGCTCAAATACCAAACTTCTTGGCCTGGATATGACCCAATGAACTTGCACAATCCAACAGAAATCCAAAACCGTGTTTCTTATTACGGTGTTTCTGGAGTTCCGGCTGGAGTAATTGATGGCAACTATTATCAAGGACATCCAAATGGTATAAACCAAACTTCTCTCAACACCCGTGGTGCAGTGACAAGTCCATTTACCATTGTGCTCAACCACACATTGTCTCCTGCTTTAGATGCCATCAATATTACAGGCACAATCACTGCTACCGGTGCACTGAGCGGAAGCTATGTGGTGCGTGTAGCCGTAATCGAAAAGCAAATTTCATTCAATACTGCACCAGGTACCAATGGAGAAAAAGTATTTCACAGTGTGATGAAAAAAATGCTGCCTACTCCAAATGGAGAGGCACTTCCTGCTACTATCAACGTAAACGACCAATTTACTATCAGCCAATCATGGCAGTTGGCCAACATCTACGACCTCAATCAGGTTGCGGTTGTTGCCTTTATACAAAACACTGCTAACAAAGAAGTGATGCAAGCAGGCTACAGCGGTCCTCAGCAATTGGCTATTGATGCCGGTGTATCAGCTGTGACTGCAGTGCCGTTGTTCACTTGTGCGAACACAATCACACCTACTGTTACCATCAAAAACTTTGGTGCCAGTGATGTGACTTCGCTTGATATTAATTACGCAGTAAATGGTGGTGCCGTTTCTACACAACCTTGGGCCGGTACACTGGCTTCAGGCGCTACCGCCAACGTAACGCTTCCTTCTATCACTGTTCCTGCTGCTGCGTCAAATGCTTCAAACGTGAGCATTTATGTTTCAGGCACTAACGGAATCGGTGAGTTGAATCATGCTAACGACACAGCACGTAAGTCTTTTGATTACATCACCAATTATGCCATGGCCCCAGTAGCTGAAGGTTTTGTGGGTGTTCAGTTTCCTCCTGCTGATTGGATGTTGAACAATCCTGATGGTGGTGCTACCTGGTCGCGCAAAACAGCTGCCGGTGGATTTGGTGCTTCAAGCACTTGCTCTAAAATGGATTTCTATAACAGCACCAGCGGAAACGTGGATGAACTGTACATTAAACCATTGAACTTGTCAACTGTGTCTGGTCCTTTATCATTGGTATTCAACATGGCGTATTGCCAGTACCAAGCTGAAAACGACAGACTGGAAGTACAGGTATCTACCAACTGCGGTGCAAGCTGGAATACAGCATTCACCAAGCAAGGTGCCGCTATGTCTACAGCACCTGCACAAACGGCATCATTCACTCCAAACGCTACACAATGGCGTGGAGAAATGGTAGACCTTACAACCTACCTGGGTCAAACAGAAGTATTGATTCGATTTAAAGCCACCAGCGCTTATGGCAACAATATGTACATTGACGATATCAATGTGGCCAACGTAACAGGTGTAAATGATTTGGCTAACACTGCCGTGAACTTCAACATATACCCTGTGCCCGTAACCGAGAAAGCTACTATCTCTTTTGAACTGAAAGAAAAATCAAAAGTGGAGATTGCTATGATTAACAATTTGGGCGAAACAGTGATAGTGAATTCATTAGGTAATGTATCGGCAGGTAAACATGCTCACAGCATGAATGTATCTGAATTACCTGCAGGCATTTATTTTATGACCCTTACTACAGGCAACCAATCTGTAACACGCAAAATCGCTGTTGCACGATAAGGCCAACTGATTTTTAAATATATTAAATCAGCAGTTTGGTGCAATTTTTGATACCAAACTGCTGATTTCTTTTTATACAACACTTACCAAATATTGACATGAACAGAATTACAATTTTAGTGCTCTCATTGATGCTGGTATGCGCGACTGCTGCCACTGCGCAAGATGGTTTGAAACAACTTCCACAGATTAACATCAAAACCATGGCAAACAAAAACATTAATACGGCTTCGTTTGAGAATGATGGCAATCCGATAGTGGTTAGTTTCTGGGCCACATGGTGTAAGCCTTGTGTGAGCGAACTTACGGCAATGGCCGAATTATATGATCAGTGGCAGAAAGAAACCGGTGTGAAAATTATTGCCGTGTCAATTGACGATGCCCGAAATATGGCCAAAGTAGCACCATTTGTCAATGGCAAAGACTGGTATTACGAAGTTTACATTGACCCCAATAGCGACTTCCGCAGATCTATGAATGTAAACGTAATACCACACACATTTTTATTAAACAGCGAAAAAGAAATTGTTTGGCAACACAACTCTTATGCTCCTGGTGATGAACTTAAACTTTATGAAAACATCAAAAAGCTAAAAGAGGGTAAACCTATAACCGAATAACCGCTCACAAACCCTAATTATTTTGAAACCAAATTACGCATTGGCCCTGGTGGCCTCACTTTTTATTTCGTTCCAATCTCAAGCACAAATAGCCGGTGGCTCGATTAGCGGTAATTTCCAAACGGATGTGCAGTACTACATAGAAGACACAATCATAGGCGTACCCGATGTGCCTGAAACCATGCTCATGAATGGGTTTGCCAATGTGATCTATAGCAAGGATAAGTTCTCTGCAGGCCTTCGTTATGAATCGTATTTGAACCCACTGTTGGGGTTTGATTCGCGCTACAAAGGTGCCGGCATTGTATACAGGTATGCTACTTACGAGTACGAAGGGCTCGAAGTAACTGCAGGTAGTTTTTATGAGCAATTCGGAAATGGAATGATTTTGAGAAGCTACGAGGAGCGTGGGCTGGGATTTGACAATGCACTGGATGGCATTCGATTGAAATACAAACCGGTATCAGGCCTTTATCTCAAAGGATTTATTGCGCGTCAGCGTTCGTTTTTTGCCTACGGCCCTGGCATTGTGCGCGGATTTGATGCCGAACTGGCGTTGAATGAGGCTTTTGCAAAACTGAGTGAACGCAACACCAACATTACAGTGGGTGGGAGTGTGGTAAGCAAATTTCAAAAAGATGAAGATCCTTTGTACCGCTTGCCCGAAAACGTGGCCGCCTTTTCCGGCCGCACCACCATCACGCGCGGCAAGGTCGCGCTGAATGGAGAATATGCTTACAAAATTAATGACCCACAATTTGTGAATGACCGCATTTACCGCAATGGCCAGGCCCTGCTGGTCTCTGCATCTTATTCACAAAGAGGTATGGGCCTGATCCTTAGCGCCAAGCGCGTGGACAATATGAACTTCCGATCGGACAGAAACTCTTTTGGCAACGACCTCGGATTAAACTACTTACCCGCCCTCACCCGCCAACACACCTACACACTTGCCACCGTTTATCCCTACGCCACCCAGCCCAATGGCGAAATGGCCGCACAAGGCGAATTCACCTATAAGTTCAAACCTTCAACCACATTGGGAGGTAAGAATGGCACTGCTTTGTTTATCAATTTTTCACGAGTCAACAGCATCGATACCATAAACTATAACGACCCCCGCGGTTACAAATCAGATTTCTTCGCGGTGGGTGATGAAATTTATTATCAGGAACTGAGCGTGGATGTGACCAAAAAACTGACTGACAAACTGAAACTCAGCGTGAGTGCCATGGATGTAATTTATAACAAAGGCGTAGTGGAAAAACCGGGGGAACCCATCGTCTATGCCAACATTGGCATAATCGACCTCACCTGGAAAATAAGGCCTACCCGCACCCTACGCACCGAGATTCAACACCTCTACACCGAACAGGACAAAGGCAACTGGGCCATGTTGTTGTTTGAATATTCAGCAGCTCCTCACTGGTTTATCACCGTTTTTGACGATTACAATTATGGAAATGATGTGATAGAAAAACAAATTCATTACGCCACTGCGGGCATCACCTATGTGAAAAGTGCCAATCGGTTTTCGCTCACATACGGCAGACAAAAAGAAGGCATCTTTTGTGTGGGTGGAGTATGCCGCAACGTACCTGCCACCAATGGATTCTCGTTTACGGTAACCAGCAGTTTTTAGTAAATTACATTTTGAAAAAATATTACAACCAATGAACAAGTTGACAAGAATGATCGCATTGATTGCGGTTATCGTTCTCTCTTCATGCGACAAAATTGATGCTCCTTACTTTGACGATATCATTACAGGGCCTACCGACACCACTCAATTTGTTCGCAAAGTATTGGTGGAAGATTACACAGGACACACGTGTGGCAATTGCCCTAAAGCAGCCGAAGAAGCAGATGCCATTGCTCAATTGTATGGAAATAAAGTAGTGTTGATGGCTGTGCATGCAGGTTTTTTTGCCGTTCCTGCACCCCCCGCTCCATTGCCATCGGGCGCTCCTACCGGTTCGTTTGCTACTGATTTTAGAACTACCGCAGGTGATATATATGATGGCCAACAATATTTTGGAATATCGAACATTGGTAATCCCAATGGAATGGTGAACCGTAAAAAAGTCAACAACAATTATGTGGTGAGTTATACCAACTGGGGCGCGCAAGTTGCAGCATTGCTGGCTACGGCACCTCAGGTAGGCACGAACCTTTCCGCTGATTACAATACCACCACCCGCACAGCAAACATCACTTTGACCACGCGCGTTCTTTCCCCTCTGACATCCAGTTTTAAAGTAGTAGCATGTATCACCGAGAGCAACATTATTACCTGGCAACGTGATGACCGGCTAACCAACCGCAACGTGCCCGACTACAATCACAAACATATACTGAGGGCCAATATTAACGGAACCTGGGGTGACGACATAGTTTCCGCCTCCAATGCCGTAGGCACTGATGTAACGACTACTTTCACCTATTCACTTCCTGCTAACTTCAATGAGAATAATTGTTCGGTGGTGATTTACATTTACGACACCACCTCGCTTGAAGTGATACAAGCAGATGAAGTAAAATTAAAATGATGCTGTTCTGAATGCGAATAATTGTCCTGTTCTTTTCAATGATATTCACTATGTGGGCTGCTCAGGCGCAGCGATTCGATGCAGGTGCGATAGCAGGTGCGAGCACTTCACAGGTATCGGGCGACAGACTAGCCGGATACGATAAAGTGGGCCTGAATTTGGGTGGGTTTGTGGTTACATCATTCAGCGATAAAATTAGTTTTGGTTTTGAACTCACTTACATTCAAAAGGGCAGCCGAAAAAATTCGAAGCCTGAACAGGGTGATTTCACAGCATATCTGCTCAAACTCAATTATGCAGAAGTACCAATGCTTGTTAAGTTTCGTTACAACAATCGGTTTGAATTTGAAGCAGGACCCTCAATTGGCGTATTGCTAGGTTCGAAAGAAGAAGATGAAAACGGCACAATACCTGTGCAAATAGCCTTCGAAAAATATGATCTGTCACTGGCCGCTGGAATGAATTATTATTTCACTGACAACTTGTTCCTCAACTCCCGCATTTCGAATTCTATATTGCCGGTACGTCCGCATGAGTCAGGAGCTGTATCAGGATTCAACAGAGGTCAGTACAATTCGGTACTCGCATTTACACTTCGGTATCAGTTTAACAAAGCTGAGTAAAACAAAAACTCATGGAACAAAAACACAAAATAATTGTTTCTGTATCTGGCGCCAGTGGAGCGATATACGCACGTAGCCTATTTGAAAGACTGGCATCATTAAAAGATCAGATCGAGGCGGTAGGTGTGGTGATGTCGGACAATGCAAAGCAAGTATGGACACACGAATTGGGTGAAGCGAAGTATGATGATTATGGATTTACATTTTACGACAAGCGCGACTTCATGGCACCGTTTGCTTCCGGTTCTGCACGTTATGGCACTATGATTATTTGTCCATGTTCCATGGGTACACTAGGTCGCATTGCGGCAGGAATTTCAGATGATTTAGTAACGCGCGCTGCTGACGTGATACTAAAAGAAAGACGCAAATTAGTTCTTGTCACACGAGACACACCGCTCAACCTGATTCATATTGAAAACATGCGTAATGTTACGCTTGCAGGTGGAATCATTTGCCCGGCAACACCTTCGTTTTACAGTCACCCAAAAACCTTGGATGATGTAGCCAAGACTGTTGTGGATAGGGTAATTGATTTATGTGGGCTAGAAAACAACTCCTATCGCTGGGGTAGCTGATAAACAAAGTATTGAAAATGAACGTGTTGTAAGTTTTAATATCAATTTAACATCTATTGGACAATTAATCACATATATTGTTGTTCAATATAATACCAACAGTAGTAAAGTAAAATGCTAGAATACTCAAAGGAAATCCTTCTCAAAGTTAGTTTCGATAAAGTACTCTTCACCAAAGAACTTGGCAAAGCAATCAAGTGGTTAAAAAATGATGAACAACGTGTGTTAATGATGTGGTGCCTTGCCACTTTTGGGGCAAAGTATTCCGATGTTATCATCAGCATGTTCAGGAGAGCTTACTAATATAACTTACATTTCTTTTCATACCTGCAGCACCCGTGCGGGACAATGCCGAAGTTCCAAATTTCTCTTTAAAAATTTCCTCCGTTAACTCAAGCCAGTCGCTGGTTTTCATTTGTTGCAATGATTCGTTTGCAGCAAACTCCTTTTCGTTCGTGGGTTTTGAGAACCGATTCCACGGGCACACATCCTGACAAATATCACAGCCAAACACCCACTTGCCAAACTTTTCAGGCTCAGGATAGGGAATCTGATCTTTGAGTTCGATGGTAAAATAAGATATGCATTTACTACCATCTACCACATAGGGTTCAACAATTGCCTGCGTGGGACAAGCATCTATGCAGCGCGTGCAGGTGCCGCAAAAATTCTGCGCGTGTGCATCGTACTCTAATTCCAGGTCAATTATAAGTTCAGCGATAAAGAAAAAACTTCCACTTTGCTTGTTGAGTAGATTGGAATTTTTCCCGACCCAGCCAAGGCCACTGCGCGCGGCCCATACTTTATCCATCACTGGGGCACTGTCTACAAACACACGGCCACCCACTTCTCCAATCTCTGATCTGAGGGTGTGCATCATTTCTTGCAGCTTTGTTTTTATCACAGAGTGATAGTCATTGCCATAAGCATATTTAGAAATTTTCAGCGCCTCATTCCCCGATTCGTTTTCGGGAAAATAATTCAACAACAACGATACTACACTTTTGGCTCCTTCAACCAGTTTGGTGGGATCCAATCGTTTGTCGAAATGATTCGCCATGTAATGCATCTCACCATGCATGCCTTTGCTAAGCCACTCCTCCAGCCGTACAGCTTCTGGTTCCAAAAATTCTGCACGCGAAATACCACATGCCATAAATCCCAACCGCGCAGCTTCATCTTTGATGATGCGTGTGTGTCGGGCCTTATTGTTCATAATGAAAGGATGTGAATGCCTAAGCAAGTTGTTGCACTAGTCAAACAAAGTGTTGGATCCGTGGGTTTTCTTTTTTCCCAAATGTGCGTAGGCCCTATCTGTCACTTCTCTGCCACGCGGGGTACGCATAATAAATCCTTGCTGAATGAGAAAGGGTTCGTACACTTCTTCAATAGTGCCGGCTTCTTCGCTCACTGCGGTGGCAATGGTGTTGAGACCCACAGGGCCACCTTTAAACTTATCGATGATGGTGGTAAGAATACGCACATCCATTTCATCAAGGCCACGTTCATCCACATTGAGCGCTGAAAGAGAAGATCTTGAAATGTCCATATCTATATTGCCATTGCCTTTTACCTGCGCGAAGTCTCGCACACGCCTTAGCAGCGCATTGGCAATACGCGGGGTGCCGCGGCTCCGGCTGGCTATTTCAAATGAGGCGTCATCTTCAATCTTTATTTTCAAGATATCCGCACTACGGTTTACGATCAATTGCAGGCGTTCGGTATCGTAATATTCTAGTCGCGAGGTGATGCCAAAGCGGGCCCGTAGTGGTGATGTGAGAAGGCCTGAGCGCGTGGTGGCGCCAATAAGCGTAAATGGGTTTAATTGTATTTGCACTGAGCGCGCGCTGGGTCCTGAGTCAATCATGATATCGATACGATAATCTTCCATGGCCGAGTAGAGATACTCCTCTATTACCGGACTAAGGCGGTGAATCTCGTCAATGAACAGCACATCATTTGGCTCCAGATTAGTGAGGAGACCGGCTAGATCACCGGGCTTTTCAAGCACCGGGCCCGAAGTTAGTTTCATGGACACTCCCAACTCGTTGGTGATGATACTGGCCAGTGTGGTTTTACCTAGTCCGGGCGGGCCATGCAACAATACGTGATCAAGTGCTTCACCTCGCTGCTTAGCAGCAGTAACGAATATGCGCAGATTTTCTACTGTTTTTTGTTGACCCGTAAAATCTTCGAAAGCGACCGGGCGAAGTGCCCTGTCTATTTCTTTTTCTTCTGGCGAAAACGATTCGCCTGTGGCATCAAGTAAAGGATTGACCATGGATTGAGAATGTGCTTGGTGCAAACAAAAATAACAAAAAACCAAACAGGCTTGTGCCGCCCTTAAACACTTCAGGCCTGCAATGCAGGCCTGAAGTGTTTTTATTTATATCCGATTACTGATGATGTTTATCTTCTTCGGTATTCGATTCCGGTGTGTCAGTATAAGGCACTGTTTGTGGAATAAAATCATCGGGGGCTCCGGGCTTGCTATAGTCGTAAGGCCAACGGTATACGGTAGGTATTTCGCCAGGCCAGTTGCCATGGATATGCTCCACCGGTGTGGTCCATTCAATGGTATTCGATTTCCATGGATTTTGTGTGGCAACTTTACCACGATACATGCTATAGAAGAAATTGTAAATGAAGATAAGTGAAGCAACACCTCCCAGTATGGCAAACACACTGATCAATGCATTGATGTTTACCATCTCTTCAAAACCGGCATAAGCTGTGTTGGCATAGTATCTACGCGGTACACCACCCAATCCAATGAAGTGCATAGGGAAAAACACTCCGTATACAGATATGATGGTGAGCCAGAAGTGCCAGTAACCCAGCGTCTTGTTCATCATGTGCCCAAACATTTTCGGGAACCAGTGATAGACACCTGCAAACATTCCGAAAATTGCAGAGCTACCCATTACGATGTGAAAGTGTGCCACCACAAAATAAGTATCGTGCAGATTGATATCGAGTGCTGAGTCAGCAAGAATGATTCCTGTTAAACCACCGGATATAAAAAACGAAACCACACCAATGGCAAACATGACAGCCGGGGAGAATACGATGTTTCCTTTCCATAGTGTGGCAAGCCAGTTGAATACTTTTACTGCAGACGGTATGGCAATAAGCAGTGTTGTAAATACAAACACCGAACCCAGGAATGGATTCATACCTGTGATAAACATGTGGTGACCCCAAACAATAAAGGAGAGGAAACCAATTACCAATATAGAACCAATCATCGCTTTGTAACCAAAAATGGGTTTGCGCGACATGGTAGAAATTACTTCGGATGTAAGTCCCAGTGCGGGCAATATCACGATGTATACTTCTGGGTGACCAAGGAACCAAAACAAGTGCTGGAACAAAATGGGGCTACCTCCAGTGTGCTCGATGGCAAGTCCGTTGATGAATATGTCGGAGAGATAAAAGCTGGTGCCAAAACTACGATCAAATAACAAGAGCAACGCAGCGGCAAATAAAACAGGGAATGATAACACACCCAAAATAGCAGTTACAAAGAAAGCCCAAATCGTCAACGGCAATCGTGTCATTGACATGCCTTTTGTGCGCAAGTTGATAACGGTAGCAATGTAATTGATACCTCCCAAAAGAGAAGATGCAATGAACAACACCATACTCACTAGCCACAGAGTCATACCCAATCCTGAGCCTGGAATAGCTTGAGGCAATGCACTTAGTGGGGGATATATAGTCCATCCGCCAGATGCAGGGCCTGCTTCTACAAACAGCGAAGCAAGCATCACAGTAGTACTGGCTGCGAAGAACCAAAACGAAAGCATGTTCAGAAATCCTGATGCCATATCGCGCGCGCCTACTTGCAAAGGAATAAGTAAGTTGGAAAACGTTCCGCTAAGACCACCTGTAAGTACAAAGAAAACCATAATGGTACCGTGAATGGTAACCAAAGCAAGATAAAATGATGGATCCAGCACACCGTCTTTTCCCCATTTGCCCAGCAAAGTTTCCATGATAGGGAACTTCACATCAGGCCATCCCAATTGCAGGCGGAATAACACAGACATTCCCATGGCAAGTAGTGCCATAAATATCGCGGTAACCAAAAACTGCTTGGAGATCATTTTGTGATCCGTACTGAAAATGTACTTGCTTATAAAACTCTGCTCATGATGATCGTGGTGGTCATTGTGATCAGCGTGGGCATCGTGCTCGGCATTATGCATTGATGTATCGTTTTTAAATCCTAGTTAAAACTAATTCATTGATATCTGTGCAGGCGCAGAGATACTATCGGTAGGTGCAGCGGCTGGTGCAGCAGGTGCTTCCTCTATTGCAAACACGGCTTTCTGCTCACTCAACCATTTCTTATATGCTGGCGCTTCTTCAATGTACACGTCCATCTTCATGTTGAAGTGTGCGGTACCGCATATCTTGTTGCACAACAAAACGTAATCAAATTCTTTCTTGTTCATGATCTCGCGCATTCGCTCAGAAGTGATGGTGGGCTTGAAACCAAACTGAGTAACCATACCCGGCACACAGTTCATCTGTACCCTAAAGTGAGGCAGATAGGCACTGTGAATCACATCCTGCGAACGAAATTTCATCATTACATTTTCGTTCACCGGCAGGCGCAACTCGTTAGTGACAATGTCATCTTCGCCATTGTTTTCGAACTTGTCATACTGCAATCTGTCCTTGATAGCGTACAATCTACCCAGGTGACTTTGCAGCGTTTTTAATCTTTTCGAGAGGTCGTTCAATTGTACTACCTCATCATTGTATGTGTTGTCTAGTTCTATTTTGGTCTCTGCTATCTGCGTTTCAATTTCCTCAATCTTTGCTTTTACAGATGCGGGTGTTACAATTCCTGTGGTGTTGGTGCCGGAAATAAGATTGTAATTTGCTTCACCCAATTTACCATCAGGGCCGGGGTAACGCACCTGCCAATTAAATTGACGGCCATAAACTTCTATTGTAGTTACACCTTCAGAAGGTGCATTTATTACTGCATTCCACTGCTGCAATCCATAAATGATAATTCCGCTCAACACAATTGCAGGTACTACAGTCCAAATAAATTCCAGCTTGTTGTTTTCAGGGTAGTAAAGAGCTTTGGAGTCTTTTTTGTGACTGTATTTATACGCAAACCAAAACAACAATATTTCAGTGATGAAGAATACAATTCCAATGATGATGAGGTTGACGTTCATCAGTTTATCAAGGCCTACGCCATGTTCCGAAGCGGAAACAGGAAGCAAATAACGACTGTAACGCAAAGTCATATACACCATGAGACCGAGGCCTAAAACCATAAACACAAGCATAAAGAAACCATTCAGCTTGTTATCGGCTTCTGTTATTTTAGAATCGTCACGACCACTGATCTCAGACGATAATTCTGAAATTCTTACGATGTGTGCCAATGCGACTACCGCAAGTATTATAACCAGAACAATGAGGAAGTTTATCATTTGATATTCAAATTATTTCTTAAAATCTTCTTTACTCAACTATATATGGTGATGCACGCTTTCTACCAACATGGGGTGATTGGCTGGCTCCAGTGGCGCCTTGGCCAACGAACTAAAGAACACATACATGAACAAGCCTATAAAGCCAAGCGTAGTTCCTACCTCTATAAAACCTATGTGCCAGTGTGCACCCACAACGCCAGGCATTACTATTAAAAATAAATCTACCCAATGGCCGCCTATCAATACCAAACACACGACCATAAGCCATTTATAATTTCTTTTTGAAGGTCGTGACATCAACATTAACAATGGGAACATAAAATTGACAACCAAATTGGCTGCAAACAAAAATTTGTAGTGCTCTATTCGTTGAACAAAGTAAATTACCTCTTCGGGTATGTTGGCATACCAAATGAGCATAAACTGAGAGAACCACAAGTACGTCCAGAATACACTGAATGCAAACACAAACTTACCAAGGTCATGAATGTGGTTGGCATTTACACGTGGCATGTAACCATTGTCCTTAAGATATAAAACCGCGATAGTAGTAACTACCAATCCGCTGATGAACATTCCGCTAAAAGTGTACCAGCCAAACAACGTGCTAAACCAGTGTGTTTCTATAGACATCAGAAAATCCCATGCAGATGTAGATGAGGTGATTGCAAACAACACCAAAAAAACGGCTGACAACGTCACCGACTTGTTGTAATGCTTCAGGCCACCATTCAAATCTTCGCGCAATGATTCGCGTCTCAGCATCCAGGTAAATCCTGACCAGATCACAAAGTACAGTATCATACGAACAATGAAGAAAGGCGTATTTAAAAATGCTTTCTTTCCATTTATGATAGGGTCAAACTCGGGATTGGGCGTGCCATCGGCCAACAAAGGCTCGTATAAAGTGTGGTGTGTCCAGTGATAAATATCATGGCCACCAAATATGAATATCAACAACATGAAAATACCCGCAAACGGTAAATATTGTCCCATGGCTTCGGGCACACGTTTAATGAGTACAGGCCATCCTGATTGTGCTGCATAGTTGATAGCCACTATAAATGTGCCTGCCAGTGCAATGGCCATCAGATAGAAATTGCCTATCAACAGACTGGCCCAAATGCGTTTTACATCCGTCATAAATCCGAATACAACGGCTGCCAGACCTATCACCATCAATGCGATGGCCAGTGTTTTGTTGTTCTTGGTAAATACGTAATTCATCGTTTTGCCTTTTATCTCCGGACTGTTTTTATTACTCGGCCGCTGCTGTTGGCGCTGCCTGATTATTCAACTGATCTATTAATTGTAATTTCTGAACATACAGAATTACTTTCCACCTTTCGGCCGAATTGAGTTGTGATGCATGCGAGCCCATCAGGTTTTTCCCATAGGTGATGGTCCAATACATTTTACCCTCAACCAAATCCTTCAGCTGGCCTGAATAAGATGGCGGTGGCGGAAATTTTTCGTTCTTAATGATTGTGCCATCGCCCTTACCTTCTTTGCCATGGCATTGCATACAGAATACTCCATACAGCCTTTCACCTTCTATCAAATTTTCCTCCGTGCGTGCCAAAGGACTCTTCAACTCTGTTCCTGCCGCTTCGTATCCTTCATTTGTGTTTGGGTATCCAAAGGGCATAAATCCGCGAGGAATGGTTCCTTTTACAGGTTGCCTGGCTGTCATGCCATCTTCAAAATTGGGGTTGGCAGAATAGGTTTCGTATGAAGGTGAGCGATACATGTCGGGCATAAATTCGTAGCCCGGATCTTTCTTGTCATGCGAACAGGAATGCAACACCATAATGATGGCCGCAACCAGCAAGCTCACCGGCAATTTCCCCTTCATCAGGTTTTTCATTTGATTATTTTTTATGCGTGTCATCAAGTTCTTTTTTATGCTTTACGCTAAAACTTCTTCAGCTCCGTGAAGCTTCATAATTTGCGCTGCCTGCTCGTGCGAATCGGATTGGTTCATTTCAACTTCTATTACCAATTTGTCGTCAGTTACACGTGGGTGCGACACATAAGCAGTAGCGCCAGGTAATATTTTACTCACTAGCAGGAACGTGATCACCATACCATGTGCAGCAAATAGTACCGTGATCTCGAATGTGATTGGAATAAATGCCGGAAGATTCTGAAGCAATGTGAAGTTAGGTTTACCACCTATGTTCATTGGCCAGTCGCTCACCATCATAAACCACATCATCAACAGCGCCATGCTTGTACCTGTGGCTCCATAAATAAATGCGGCAATGGAAAGGCGCGTAGGTTTTATGCCCAGCAGTTTATCGATACCATGTATCGGAAACGGGCTGTATACGTTGCGTATGGTAATGCCTTTTTCGTTCAGTTCCTGAACGGCTTCTTTCAGCATATCGCCATCGGCAAAAACTCCTTTTATAACTTTTTTATCCATGATGCTCTTTCTTTGGCGCAGATGTAGGCTTCAAAATAGTTTTCAACTCACTCAGCGCGATCACAGGGAACACGCGTGCAAACAACAGGAACAAAGTAAAGAACAACCCTATGGTGCCCAGATATATACCTATCTCCACCCATGTTGGTGAATACATTGTCCAACTTGAAGGTAGGTAGTCGCGGTGAAGTGAAGTAACAATGATTACGAAACGCTCAAACCACATCCCGATATTTACAAATATTGAAATAATGAATGTGGCGGTGAGGCTTGTGCGGATTTTCTTAAACCAAAACAACTGAGGGGTTATCACGTTGCACGTCATCATAGCCCAATATGCCCAGAAGTAGGGGCCAAATGCCCGATTGATAAATGCGTATTGCTCGTATTTTACTTGGGAGTACCACGCCATAAAGAATTCGGTGATATACGCTATACCTACAATAGATCCAGTGAGGATGATAATCTTGTTCATCAACTCCACGTGCTGTACGGTGATGTAATCTTCAAGATTCAACACCTTACGAGCGATAAGCATGAGCGTGAGCACCATGGCAAAGCCCGAGAAGATTGCACCAGCAACAAAATACGGAGGGAAGATGGTAGTGTGCCAACCGGGAACCAGCGAAGTGGCAAAGTCCATACTTACGATTGTGTGAACCGAAAGTACAAGCGGTGTTGACAAACCAGCAAGAATCAACGATACTTCTTCGTATCGTGACCAGTCTTTGGCTGAACCTTTCCAACCGAAACTTAGTATGCTGTAAATCTTTTTGCGTAGGCCATTGGCGCGGTCGCGGATGGTGGCCAAATCAGGGATTAGACCTAGGTACCAGAAAACAAGTGAAACCGAGAAGTAAGTAGAGATGGCAAACACGTCCCACAACAGTGGCGAGTTAAAGTTTACCCAAAGGCTTCCAAACTGATTTGGTAAAGGCAACACCCAGTAACCAAGCCATGGACGACCCATGTGTATAATTGGAAAAAGGCCCGCGCACATTACCGCAAATATCGTCATGGCTTCTGCCGAACGGTTGATAGAGAGACGCCACTTTTGACGGAATAACAACAAGATGGCAGAAATCAAAGTACCCGCGTGGCCGATACCGATCCACCATACAAAGTTGGTGATGTCCCACGCCCAGCCCACAGTTTTGTTAAGTCCCCAAGTTCCGATACCGGTCCCAATGGTATAAGCAATGGCACCCATACCCCACAGCATAGTGCACACTGATATAATAAAAGCTGCCCACCAGTACTTGTTGGCTTTGCCTTCTACGGGTCTGCAGATATCTTCAGTGGCCTGATGATAACTCTTGTTCCCGAGTATTAATGGTTCTCTTATAGAAGCTTCGTGTTGCATATTGATACCGGCTGTGTGCCTTTTATTAATGTATTAGGCTTGGTTCGGATTGATATTTCTGATTTTCGTTTTGTACAGTACGTTGGGGCGCACATCCAACTCTTCGAGCAGTTGGTATGAGCGCTCGTCAACAGTGCTGGCTGCAAGTTTGCTGTTTTTGTCGTTGTAGTCGCCAAAGGTAATTGCCTTGGTTGGGCATGACTGCGCGCAGGCTGTGTTGATCTCGCCATCGCGAATCTTGCGCTTCTCTTTCTTGGCGGTGAGTTTGCTGTACTGTATGCGTTGAACACACAATGAACATTTCTCCATCACTCCGCGCGATCTCACCACTACATCAGGATTGAGGACCATTTTGCCCAGGTCGTCATTCATATTGTAATCAAACTGATCGTTGTCAGAATATTTAAACCAGTTGAACCTTCGTACTTTGAATGGGCAGTTATTCGCGCAATAGCGTGTGCCCACGCACCGGTTGTATGCCATTTGGTTCATGCCATCATGACTGTGAGTGGTGGCGGCCACCGGGCAAACCGTCTCGCACGGAGCGTGGTTGCAGTGCTGGCACATCACCGGCTGGAAAGCCACTTTGGGGTTTTCTGATGCCGTCTCCATTCCTTTTAGGTCGTTGGCATCGGCATCGCTGCTGTAATATCTGTCTATGCGCATCCAATGCATTTCACGGCTGCGCATCACTTCGTCTTTTCCTACTACGGGCACATTGTTTTCGGCTGAACAAGCCACCACACACGATCCACATCCAATGCATGAGTTCAGGTCGATGGACATGCCCCAGTGGTGATTTGGAAATTCATGCTCGGCCCACAAAGTCACATCTTTAGGTGCTTTGCCCACCTGCTTGTGGTCTTCCATCACTGGAATGAGCACTGGTGGGTTGCCTGCGCGCGCATCTTGCTTGTATTCAGCAAGCGTAGATTCTTTGAGTAGCGCTCTGCCCATCATGGTGTGATGGGTCTGAGTTGATGCCAATGCGTAATCAGCATCCAAAGTTTTGTTTACTTCGGCAGCAGCCATCATTTGGAAAGTGCCGTTGACAAGGCTCACCATGCTGTATGCATTGGCGCCAATGTTGTTGGCCACTTTGCCTGCCATGGTGCGGCCGTAGCCTACGGCCAGCGCCACTGTGTTCACATGCAAACCTGGTTGAACTACCACGGGGGCTTTTACAGTTTGACCATTGGCTTTCACCTCCACCACGTTGCCTTGGCGCAGTCCTTTTTCTTTAGCCATGGCCGGGCTTACGCACAGGTAGTTGTCCCATGTTATTTTGGTAACCGGATCAGGAAGCTCTTGTAGCCATGGGTTGTTGGCCTGGTTGCCGTTGCCCAATCCTGTCTTTTCGTATATCACCAGCGCTATGCCTTCGCTTTTCTTGTTTCCAACTATAGATGTGATGTGGCGCGAAAGGTCACCTTGCAGTGTATAGAAGGTGGCAGGCCTGGCATCCATTTCGATGATGCCGTTTTGTAAGCTCTGATTCCAGAAAGATTCGAATGTACCTGCGCCTTGCAGCGTTGGGTATGTGTTGGTGCGCCATTGGTTGCGCATGTAATCGTAGTAGTTAGTGTCGTTACCCGCCCACTTCAACAGGCTCTCTTGTGCAGCACGTGTTTTAAAAATAGGCGCAATGGTCGGCTGAGTGAGTGTAAGAATACCTGCGCGTGGCATGGCATCGTTCCACGACTCCAGATAATGGTGATCAGGACAAATATATTTTGCCATGGAGGCTGTTTCGTCTGCGCGGTCGGCAAAAGAAACAGTGAGTCCAACTTTCTTTATAGCATCTTCAAACTTCATAGAAGTTGGAAGTGTGTAAGCAGGATTGGTGTTGTACATAATGAGGGCCTTCACCTCTCCACCTTGCATATCGTTTACCAATTGAGTCATCTCCGCGTCTCTACCCTGGCGGATGTATGAAGGATTATCGAGATCAATAGTGTTACCGTAACTCTCAAGCAACACGTTTATAACATTTGTAAGCACCTGATGTGCATGGTCATTGGAACCGCATACCAACAGGGCTTTGCCTTTGGCGGCAGCCAATTCTGCAGCTACTTTATTTACCTCTTCATGCGCGTCAAACGAAGGAGCTGAAGAGCTACCTCCTAATTTATTATATAGTGCGAGCAAAGTAGCGCCCACATCTCCGGGTGCTATTCTGATGCGCGTATCCGCATTACTTCCGGTAAGGGAAAGCATGCTTTCTATCTGTATGTGACGCGACATGGTTTTGCTCTCATCCAGCTTACGCTTTTGTGCATATTGGTAGCTATTCTCTATTGGCGAAATCCAGTTGGTCAAAAAATCGGCTCCTACACTCACCAGCAATTCGGCTTTGTTGAATGCATAAGTGGGCAGCACGGCTTTTCCAAAATTTTCTTCGTTGGCAGTAATCATGGCCGAGTGCGAAACCGCATCGTAGGTCACGTGCTTGGTGGTAGGATATTTTGCAACAAATTCAGCTATCACTGCTTTGGTAGATGGGCTGATGATGGATGAAGAGAGTATTCTCACCTTGCCACCGGCAACTGCAATGTCAGACAGTTCTTTTGTGATCTGTTGGTCTACTTTGGCCCAAGCGGCTTCTTCGCCATTGATGGTAGGGGTTTTGAGTCGGCCCGAATCATAGAGGCTGAGTACAGATGCCTGAACGCGTGCGCTAGTGCCGCCTTTGGTGAGCGAACACAAGTCGTTGCCATCCACTTTGATTGGGCGGCCTTCGCGTGTTTTTACAAGTATGCTGCAAAAGTCGTGACCATCGGCATAGGTAGATGCATAGTAGTTAGGAGTGCCCGGATTTACTTCTTCGGGGCGAACAACGTAAGGGATTGCCTTTTTCACAGGTGTTTCGCAAGCGGCCAGGGTGGCGGCTGCGATACCAAATCCCATAAATTTCAAAAAGTCTCTGCGGTTGGTCGAGGTACTGTTCTCGGCCTTGGTAGTAAAGATTTCATCGAGCGGAAGCAATTCAGAAAACTCATTATTCTTGTGCTTCACAAACTCAGCGTCATTTCTGAGCTCTTCCAAACCTTTCCAGTATTTCTTTTCCATTTATCCTATTGTATTATAATATGGTGGATTGTAGTGATTAGTAGTGGCAGCGGGCACATTCGAGTCCACCGATTTTTTCCACTGTCATTTTTTCTTTGCCATCGCTGTGCGGGTAAATAGAATGGTAATCATCATAATAAGCGTTGCCGTCCATTTTTACTTCTGTAGTGCGGTGGCAGTCAATACACCATCCCATGGTGAGGGGCGCGTGCTGGTTGGCCACAGTTTGTTTTTCCATTTCTCCATGGCAGGTCTGACATTCTATCTGTCCTACAGTTACGTGCTGAGCGTGGTTAAAGTAAGCCAGATCGGGCAGGTTGTGTACGCGGGTCCACTGTATGGGTTTCTGATTGGAGCCATAGGTGTTGGTAGCCGGATCGTAATCGAGGGCGGTGTATATCTTGGCAATTTCTTCGGTGCCTGTTGTAGGACCCTCTTTGATGTATTTGTGGCAATTCATACATACGTTGGCTGAGGGTATGCCGGCAGTCTTGTCTTTGGCAGCGCTTGAGTGGCAATACTGACAATTGATTCCGTTTTGCCCGGCATGTATTTCGTGCGAAAAGGCAATAGGTTGGTCAGGCTGGTAGCCTTGTGAAATGCCAATGCCGGCCAAGGCATCCCATCCTGCTTTGCCACCCATCACGATCAATACCAAAATGCTGATGGCTACAATTTTCTTGTGCCCACCCATCCAGTTGCCAATGGCTTGTCCCATAGGAACAGGCTCCAGCGTGGGCAAGCCTTTGCGCTCGCGTGATACGGCAGCGAGAGCCGATTTAATCCGACCCAAAATCAGAATGAGGATGAACAAGATACCAGCAACTAACAAAAGTGTATTTGTAGGATTGGACTTAGCAGCTTCCGGTGCTGGAGCGCCTGCGCCAGCTGTTGTGCCGGCAGGTATTTTGCTTTCTTCGGCTTTCACATAAGCGAGTATGGCGTCTATTTCTTCAATCTTAAGATTGAAAACAGGCATCACACTTTTGTTGTACTCGTTGAAAAGAGCAACTGCAGTCTTGTCACCCGATTTCACCATTGCCTGCGAATTCTGAATCCAGTTGTGCAACCACTCTTTGTCGTGGCGGGTATCCACCCCTTTGAGGCCTGGACCTACCACCAGCTTATCGCTAGTGGCATGGCACTGCGCGCAATTGCTTTTGAATAATGCCTGCCCATCAGGCTGCGATACTGCAGTGTTGACTGATGTCAAAAAAACGATTGTGAGGACAAAAAAAGCGTAGAAATTTTTCTTCAAATGGCTAATTGTCATTATGTTAAGTTTTACAGGTAATCCATGCATCGTATGACCGGATTGAAAAATCTCTTGCCTTTTGGTCACAAAAAGCACTTTTAACCGCGCACAAATTTATGATATTCTTTTTTTTCCGAAAATAATTAGCACAATTAAACTAATTTAAAATCATTCTAAATAACAACTCCAGCACACTCACCCCAAGTGGTTATAATTTTATAATTTTGACGCCTTATGAAACATGTCCGCCAATCACCCTTCCGCACTTTTCTTTTCATCCTGCCGTTGGGTTTTTTTTCACTGCTGCATCACGCTACCCATGCGCAGCCGAATGCTGGCAAGGTAGAAATAAATTGCGACCCTAAACTCACCCAATATGTTGAACAGCTTACGCTTCTCAACGACCTCAAAAAAACGGTGCCGGGTTACCGTGTTCAAATATACTCTGGCGCCAACCGCTCCCGAGCAACTGAATTAAAAAACGAGTTCTATAATAAATACCCTTTGGTGCCTTCATACCTGTTGTACCATCAGCCCAATTTCAGGGTGCGTGTGGGCGATTTCCGCACCCGTCTGCAAGCCTGGAAGTTTCATGAGCAAATCACATCGTCATATGCCACATCATTCATTGTGCGCGATGATGTGAGGTATCAGGACGCCAAATAAAGACTTACTAATATAAAAAAGCCCGCTTCGTATCGAAGCGGGCTTTTTTTACTTATTGGATGTTGAGGCCTACGCGTTCAGCGTACGTTTCACCTCTACTTTGGTATATCCTTCTACTATATCGCCTACTTTGATGTCGTTGAAATTGGCAATGTTCAATCCACACTCGTACCCATTGGCCACTTCTTTCACGTCATCTTTGAAACGCTTGAGTGAAGCCAATTCCCCGGTGTACACCACGATGCCATCGCGTACCACTCTTATCTTGGTGTTGCGGGTAACTTTACCATCGAGCACCATACAACCTGCAATGGTACCCACTTTTGGAATCTTGAACACATCACGTATTTCAACGTTGCACACTATTTTCTCTTCATACTCTGGCGCCAGCATTCCTTGCATCGCATCTTTCAGCTCGTTGATGGCATCGTAAATGATGGAGTACAGTCGCACGTCTATCTGTTCGTTTTCGGCCAGTTTTCTGGCGTTGATTGATGGACGTACCTGGAAACCAATGATAAGTGCGTCTGACGCAGAGGCCAGCAACACGTCCGATTCGGTGATCTGTCCTACCGACTTGTGTATCACGTTGAGTTGTATCTCTTCGTTTGATAGTTTCAAAATAGAATCGGCCAATGCTTCAACAGATCCATCCACGTCACCTTTCACAATCACGTTGAGTTCTTTAAAGTTACCGATCGCGATCCTTCTGCCTATCTCTTCGAGCGTAATGTGCTTGTGTGTGCGTATGCCCTGCTCACGCTGTAATTGCAGTCGTTTATTGGCAATGTCGCGCGCCTCGCGCTCATCCGACATCACATTAAACTTATCACCGGCCTGTGGCGCACCGCTCAGTCCCAGCACCATTACCGGTGCCGATGGACCTGCTTCTTCTATGCGGGTGCCTCGTTCGTTGAACATCGCTTTTACACGTCCGCTGTGACAACCGGCAATGAGGATGTCGCCTCCACGCAAAGTGCCTGCAGAAACGAGCATAGTGGCCACATATCCGCGTCCTTTGTCGAGGGTAGCTTCTATGATGGTGCCCACCGCATTCTTGTTTGGGTTGGCAGTCAGCTCTAACAATTCTGCTTCAAGCAAAACTTTCTCGAGCAGCTTGTCAATATTAAGGCCTTGCTTGGCTGAAATTTCCTGGCACTGGAACTTGCCGCCCCAGTCTTCTACCAGTATGTTCATATTGGCCAGTTGTTCTTTTATTTTTTCCGAATTGGCATCGGGCTTATCCATCTTGTTGATGGCAATCACGATAGGTACCTCTGCGGCCTGTGCGTGGTTGATGGCCTCCACCGTTTGCGGCATAACGCTGTCGTCTGCTGCTACCACAATAATGGCCACGTCAGTTACTTTGGCTCCGCGCGCACGCATGGCCGTAAAGGCTTCGTGACCGGGAGTATCGAGGAATGTGATGTGCTTGCCGTTTTCCATGGTCACTTCGTAAGCGCCAATGTGCTGTGTGATACCGCCTGCTTCACCGGCTATTACGTTGGCTTTGCGCACATAGTCAAGCAAAGATGTTTTACCATGATCTACGTGACCCATCACCGTAACAATCGGTGGGCGCGATACCAAGTCTTCCGGCTTATCTTCTTCTTCTATAATGCTGTCCTGCACATCGGCCGACACAAATTCTACTTTAAAACCGAACTCTTCCGCTACCACAGTTAGCATTTCCGCATCCAGTCTTTGATTGATAGATACCATGCGCCCTAAGTCCAAACAAGCGGCTATGATCTGATTTACATTTACGTCCATCAGCTTGCTGAGCTCGCTCACGGTTACAAACTCGGTCACCTTAATAACCTTGTCCTGCAACCTCTCTTTTGCTTCCGCTTCGGCCATCTCTTTGTCCTCCCTGCGTTCTCTTCTGCGGGTAGAGCCTTTAGATTTGCGCGAGGGTGTAAGCCTTGCCAGCGTATCTTTTATTTTATCCTGAATTTCTTTTTGCGTAGGCTCTTCTTTCGACTTTGGTGCTTCTTTGCGACCGGCCGGACGTTGCTGCCTGGTGTCACGTTTGGCAGCAGTGTCTGCTTCACCCGGCTTACGCTCGGTGCGTTTGCGCTTGCGTCTTTTGCTTAGCTTGTCGGCTTCCGATTCGTTTGACGAGGCTACCGGTTTTGGTTTCCTTTTTTCGGGCAATACTATTTTACCTATGAGTTTTACTCCCGCCAGTTTTTCGGCTTCAGCTTTTATCAATTGAATTTCCGGTGGCAGTTCCACTGCCGGTGTTACAACTTCAGGTTCCGGAGTTATTTCTTCTGCCTTCACTTCGGGCACAGCGGCTTCAGCCTCTTTTTTGGCTTTTTCCTCAGCGGCCTTTTTCTTTTTCGTTTTAGAATCAAATTGCTCGAGGTCAATCTTATCTACCACTGTTACACCTTTGCCTTTTGCAGTAGTAGCCTTTATCGTTTCGGGCTCTTCCTTGGCAGGCTCTACCTTCACTTTCTTGGTAGTCTTTTTAACCGGTTTCTCGGTCTCTATTTCTGCAGATGCACCATGCGTTACAATCAACACTTCTTCCTGGTCTGCTTTCTTGCGCTTCTCAGCAGTAGGTGCTACGATGGTTTCTTCTTTCTCGCGCAACTCGTGCGTTTCTTTGCGCAGCTGCTCTGCTTCTTCCTTTTTCGATTTATCCGACTGAAATTCTTTTTGTAACAAGTCGTACAACTCCCCATCTATCTTGGCATTGGGATTACTCTCCACCTCATAACCCTTGAGTGTGAGAAAATCAACGATAGTCGGTAGAGCTATGTTGAGTTCCCTCGCTACTTTACTGAGCCTGATAGATGTTACTTCTTTTGTTGGCATATATTCTTTTCCTTTTATTCTTGTTACAGGTGTGGTTGTTAATGCATATTACAAAGTTATTATTCGAATTCCGATTTCAGAATGCGTATCACTTCCTTAATTGTTTCTTCTTCGAGGTCGGTGCGTTTTACCAAATCTTCGAGGCCTATGTCTATTACACTCTTGGCGGTATCGCAACCGATGGCTTTCAGCTCGTCAATAATCCACACATCTATCTCGTCAGTAAATTGATCGAGATCCACGTCCTCCATTTCATCTTCCGAGTCGCGGTACACATCTATTTCGTATCCGGTAAGGCGGCCTGCTAATTTAATGTTGAATCCGCCTTTGCCTATGGCCAACGATACCTGATCGGGTTTCAGGAACACCGCAGCTTTTTTATTTTCATCATCCAGCGTGACGCTGGTTATTTTGGCCGGGCTTAGCGCGCGGGTAATGTACAATATGGTGTTGTTGGTGTAGTTGATTACGTCAATGTTTTCGTTGCGCAGCTCACGCACGATACCGTGTATGCGCGATCCTTTCATACCAACGCATGCACCTACAGGATCAATGCGGTCGTCATACGACTCCACCGCCACTTTAGCGCGGTCGCCTGGTTCGCGAACAATGTTTTTGATGGTAATGAGTCCGTCAAATACTTCGGGTACTTCCTGCTCGAACAATCGCTCCAGGAACAATGGCGAAGTGCGCGACAATATAATTTTGGGCGTGCCATTGATCATCTCTACTTTAGATACTACCGAACGCACGGTGTCGCCTTTCTTGAAATAATCAGAAGGGATTTGTTCTGTTTTTGGCAGCAACAATTCGTTGCCCTCGTCATCCAATATGAGTGCTTCTTTCTTCCACACCTGGTATATCTCACCGGTTACTATTTCGCCTACGCGGTCTTTGTATTTGCGGAACATGTTGTCTTTCTCCAGCTCCATGATGCGCGACTTAAGGTTCTGCATGGCAGCTAATACCGCTCTGCGGCCAAAGCCCAGCAACGGCAGTTCTTCCGACACTTCTTCTCCTACTTCAAAATCGGGCTCTATTTTGATGGCTTCCGAATATGCTATCTGTGTGATCTCATCTTCTAATTGTCCGTCTTCCACTATCTCGCGGTTGCGAAATATCTCAAGATCACCTTTGTCAATGTTGATGATTACGTCAAAATTTTCGTCAGTGCCATATTTCCTACGTATCATGCTGCGGAATACATCCTCCAGAATACTCATCATGGTCGGACGGTCTATGTTTTTGCTTTCTTTGAATTCTGCAAATGACTCAACAAGTACCGAGGGTTCAATTGCTTTTGGTGCTGTGCTCATTGTTTATTTTCTGAAATTAATGTCAAATAATACTTTGGTTTCTGTAATGTCGCTGAAAGGGATAAAAGATTTTGTCTCTTCGCTAACTTTCTTTTTGCCTTCCTTATAAATTCTTGTTTTCAATAATTCTATTCCATCTTCGGCTACTAGTTGCATTACACCCTGGTGTTCGATGCCGTCTTTGGTTTTTACATTCACTTTGTTGCCCTGCCGCTTGGTATATTGCTGATGTACAACCAACGGCTCGTCCATACCAGGCGATGATACTTCCAGTATCCGGTGCTCCCACACGCCTTGTTCTTCCAACGCTTCCGACAAATACCGGTGCAGTTTTGCACATTCAGCTATGGTGATGGCTGGCGCCTTGTCAATAGTGACAAATACCCTGTTGGGGGACACTTTTACAGCCACCGGAAAACACTCCGTGCCTGCAAGCTGCTCGCTTACCAATTGTTCGATATGTGCCTGTATGTCGTTCATTAAAAACTTCCGAAATATAAAGAGGGGACATCGTCCCCTCTTATCTCGTTTCTTTTATTTCCGCTGCAAATATAATAAAAATGATGCAAAAACCTACAAATCTTCCCCCCTTTTCCTAATAAAAAGCTTCATGCAAAACATTAATTACCTCCGTGCTGGTAACACATGCTATTGGGGCTGCGTGTCATGCGCTTGCAGCGCGCCCCCGACTCCAGCGTGGCATCGCAGCGCACGGCTATCAGTCGCTTGCCATCGGCTACCGAGTCGCGCAGGGCGGCTGCATCGGTAGTATACTGCTCGGCATGCTGGTCACAAAAGCCATTTTCATTGGCCGTCATGTGCTTGCAACGCTCCCCTTGCTGCGTTTGCCCCAGGCACCGCGATGACAGGTTTTGTGAATCGGAGGTGCTGTCACCGGAGGCACCGCCTTTTTCATTTTTGCGGTTGCCCGGCATGCACGCAGCCAGCAATCCCGCGGCCAGCGTCAGCATTATAAATGGCATAAGTTTCTTCAATCGCTTCATGGTTACCAAATTACAAAATAATCGGTTGTGTGGTCACAATGGCGGAAAAAACAAAATTCCCGCTCCTTCAAAGAAGCGGGAATTTCGTTGTCCTACTAGGGCTCGAACCTAGACTCTTCTGAACCAAAATCAGACGTGTTGCCAGTTACACCATAGGACAATTTTCGGAGCACAAAAGTATGAAAATAAGTAACGATTATGCAATTATTTTAAAAAATCATGGCTTCCCGATGATGGCGTAGATATCCCACGTTTCGTCAAGGTCATTGGATTGCAGGTTAAAATCGCTGGTGGTGATATCGGTTGTGGTGTCAACTTTCTCCATCAGGTTGCGCCTCATCAGTGAGGTAATCCAGTTGTAAGGGCCTGTGAGCAGTTTTGCCGGAATGAGGGTATGCAGTTTCAGCACATCCCACTTCAGGATGCTGCGCACCCATTTGCCGTTTTCGGCATAGTAGTTATTTACCACCTCGTTGCCCTGCAGTCCTTGCAGCGCGATGTGGGGCGTAAGCGCGCTCATCTCCTCCTGCATTTCGGCAAAGGTGTATTCGTGCACATGAAACGGATTGCGCGCCAGCGATTTTTTTGCGTTGGGTGTAGTCACAATCAGCTTGCCACCGGGGCGCAGCACGCGCAAACAGTCGGCCACAAATTCCTTGCGCTTCTCTATGTGTTCGATAAATTGAAAAGCTGTGATCACATCGGCCGAGCTGTCGGGCATATTGAGCGGTGGCACCTGCGATGCCTTGAACGACATGTTGGTGACGTTGCGGTACTGATGCTTGTTGGCTTCGATGGTGGCGGGGTCGTAATCGAGCCCGGTGATGTGTGCGGCCTCGCGCGCCATGAGGGCCGTGCCGTAAGCCAGCCCACAGCCTACGTCTACCACATCCTTGCCTTTCACCAATGGCAATGCGTATTCGTATGCATAGAGACAACGCTGGTAGGTTACATTGTTAGAAATATGGTCATCGGCTCGTTCGTGACTGCTTTTGGTCTTCATAATGCTGCGTAATGGACGACAAAAATAGGAAAATCAGAAGTGACCGAATTTATTATTGCAACGCACTGCCATCCAGCATTTTGCAACCGTAAAATTGGCGCGTGTGCGCAAGGCTGTGTGCAATAATTTTATAACTTCGCACGCTTAAAGAAATTTTATTCGGAAACCACGCGCACATGAAACAATACAGTTTGATTAACAACATTTTAGGTTGGATAATTTTTGGCATCGCGGCCTTTGTTTTTTTATCGACCATTGAGCCAACAGCAAGTTTCTGGGACTGCGGTGAGTTTATTGCCACAGCATTCAAACTACAGGTAGGACACCCGCCCGGAGCGCCTCTCTTCCTTATGCTCAGCCGCATCATGTCGTTGTTTGCAGGATCTAACCTGGAGCAAGTTCCGGTTATGGTAAACATACTGTCGGCACTGGCTAGCGCGTTCACCATCCTATTTATGTTTTGGACCCTCACCATGATAATCAAAAAAATGGTACTAAAAGAGGAAGAAGAAATGACCACCGGAGCCATGATGACCATACTGGGCGCGGCATCTGTAGGTGCTTTGGCGTACACATTTTCTGATTCATTTTGGTTCTCTGCTGCCGAAGGCGAAGTATATGCCACGTCATCGTTTTTCACTGCTTTTGTGGTGTGGGCCATGTTTAAGTGGGAAAAGGTAGCAGACGAGCGACATGCTAATCGGTGGCTTATACTCATCGCGTATATGATGGGCCTGTCTATCGGTGTTCACTTACTCAACCTGCTGGCCATACCAGCTCTTGCCTTTATTTATTACTTCCGCAAATATGATATCACACGAATGGGCATCATCAAAACTGCGCTGGCAGGCGTGGGCATATTGGTGGCTGTGCAGTATGGCATCATACCGGGTATAGTTATTGTGGCCACTAAGTTTGAATTGATTTTTATCAATGGCTTTGGTTTACCTTTTGGCACCGGCATTATTATTTATTCTATCCTGATAGTAGTTGGCATTGTGTGGGGCCTGCTGTATACCAAAAAGAAAAATCAACCTACGTACAACACCGCCATCCTTTGCCTCACTTTTATCATTATCGGCTACACTTCGTTTGCGCAAATTGTAATCCGTTCATCTGCCAACCCACCCATGGATGAGAACGATCCCGAAAATGTATTTTCATTGTTGTCGTACCTCAACCGCGAACAATACGGTGACCGCCCGCTGGCTTATGGTCAATACTACGATGCGCAAGTAGTGAAGCAAGAAGAAGGCGCTGACACATACATAAAAGGGGAAACTAAATATGTGAGCACAGGCAAAAAAGTAGAAGCGACTTACGACCCCAAGCGTTCTACAGTGTTACCCCGTATGTACAGTTCGCAAGCCAACCACATATCGGCTTACAAGGAGTGGAGTGGAGTCAAAGGCGATCAGAAAGCCGAGTTCTCCAACAACATCAAGTTTTTGGTTTCATACCAGCTGGGACATATGTACTGGCGCTACTTTATGTGGAACTTTGCGGGCCGGCAAAACGACATTCAAGGCCATGGCGGCATTACCAAAGGAAACTGGCTCAGCGGAATAAATTTCCTGGACGAGATGCGCCTGGGCAAGCAATCGGAACTATCGGAAAGCATGCGCAGCAACAAAGCCTACAACAAGTTTTACATGCTGCCAATGATACTGGGATTAATCGGGTTGTTATTCCATTTTAAAAACGACAAACACAACGCGTGGATTGTGACATTGATATTTTTCTTTACCGGTATCGCAATTGTGATTTACCTTAACGGTACACCTTATCAGCCACGCGAGCGTGATTACGCATATGCCGGTTCGTTTTATGCATTCGCATTCTGGATAGGCATTGGCGCGCTGGCCATCATCAATTTTTTAAAAAAATATGTGAATGTAAAATTGGCTGCACCCATCGCTACGGTAGCTTGTCTGCTATTTGTACCCGGCATTATGGCCAAAGAAGGCTGGGATGACCACAGTCGTGCGCACCGTTTTACATCGCGCGATTTTGCCACCAACTACTTGAACTCATGCGCACCCAACGCCATCATATTCACCAACGGTGACAACGATACTTTCCCACTTTGGTATGCTCAAGAAGTAGAAGGTGTGCGGACAGATGTGCGCGTGGTAAACCTGAGTCTGCTCAACACTGATTGGTATATAGACCAAATGAAACGCAAGGCTTACATTTCAGATGCTGTGCCTTTCAGCTTGGAGCACAGCCAGTATGTGCAAGGCACCCGCGATTACATTCCTTACTACAAGCGTTTTGACGACTCGGTAGAGATAAAAGAACTGGTAGATTTTATTTCGAGCGAACGCACCGAGGCAAAGGTAACTGCGCAGTCGGGCGTTAAACTCAACTACTACCCTACAAAGAAATTCAAGCTCACGGTTGATAAAGCCGCGGTGCTGAAAAATGGGGTGGTAAAACCCGAAGATGCTGACAAAATGGTAGATGTAATCGAATGGTCGATAGACAAAAACTACCTGATGAAAGCCGACATCATGATTCTGGATTTGCTCGCCCACTTTGCCTGGAAGCGCCCGATCTATTTCGCGGTAACAGTAAATAGCGAAAACTTTTTGGGGCTCGATGACTATTTCCAATTGGAAGGATTAGGCTACCGTTTTGTTCCCATCAAAACACCTTCCACCTCATCAAGCCAGCCCGGCCGTGTAGAAGAAGATGTGATGTATGACAACATGATGAACAAGTTTGAATGGGGGAATATGAAAGACCCACGCGTATATCTCGATCAGAACAACGTAAACATGACGAGTAATTTCCGCAACAACTTTGGCCGCCTGGCTGAATCGTTGTTGTCGGCAGGCAAGCGCGACTCAGCAGAAAAAACTCTGGACAAATGCATGGAAGAAATGCCTGACGCCACTGTGCCGTACAATGTGTTTGTGATTCGTTTGGCTGAGCTCTACTATTTGTGTGACTCGCCATTGCTCAATGCGGGGCAGGAGTTGACGGCAAGCGGGCAAACGCGAAAGGCTGGCGCCACCCAAAAAGCTAATGAAATTGTAAAACGATTATCAGAGATTTATCAGGACGATCTGCATTATTACTTCTCACTCAAAGGCACACCGTTTGCCAAGTATGTGGAGCGCGATATGAATCAAGCCATGGCCATCATGCAGGAGCTGATACGCATTTCGCAAAACGCGCAGCAAACCGAACTCACCAAGCAGTTGCAAAGCAATTTCGCACAGCTACAAATAATGTACACGGGCGGTAAAAAATAGCGAATATCATGTACCTTTCATACACACCCTATTTACTTCGTAAGTTTTATGGTTCATTGATATGGAAGATGCCCAAGGCCGGCAACCGTATATATCTCACGTTTGATGACGGCCCACATGCCGAGCAAACACCCTGGGTGCTCGATATGTTGGACAAGCACCACGCGAAAGCCACTTTTTTTTGTCTGGGCAAAAACGTGGAAGCGCACCCTACTCTTACGCACGAACTCACCGAGCGCGGCCACACGGTAGGCAACCACACCTACAACCATCTAAACGGTTGGAAAACTTCTACAACACAATACCTAAATGACATTGCAATGTGCCGCGACAAAGTGGAATCCACTCTCTTTCGCCCACCCTACGGTCGCATTACGCGCAAACAGGTGAGCCAAATTTTACCGCACTACAAAGTGGTGATGTGGAATTTGTTAAGTGCCGATTTTGATACCAACATCGACAAGAAAAAAAGTTTGCGAAATATTGTCAACCGCGCTACAGCTGGCAGTATCATTGTGTTTCACGACAGCGACAAAGCGGCCGAAAATCTTCGCTACCTGCTGCCGCGCACGCTCGAACACCTGTCACGACTGGGGTTCAGCTTTGCCGCCATCCCTATGTGATGCCTTACGCGTAACGCCTTCCAGCACAATCACAAATTCACCACGAGGAGCCTGCTGTGTGAAATGCGCCAGCACTTCTTCTAACGTACCGCGTACTGTCTCTTCATACATTTTTGACAACTCGCGGCACACCGCTACCTGCCTTTGCTCGCCCATGGCGTCACTCAGCTGTTGCAATGTTTTTAGCAATTTGTGTGGAGACTCATACAAAATGAGCGTGCGACTTTCGGTAGCGAGCTCCTGCAACCTTGTGGCACGGCCTTTCTTCAAAGGCAAAAATCCTTCGAACACAAAACGGTCGGCCGCCAGGCCCGAACAAACCAATGCGGGAATGAGCGCAGTAGCACCGGGTAAACATTGCACTTCCACACCAGAGGCTATACATTCGCGCACCAGCAAAAACCCCGGATCAGAAATCCCTGGTGTACCAGCATCGGTAATCAACGCCATCGACTCACCGCGCACAAGCCTTGCCACCAGCGATTTTACAGCGTGGTGTTCGTTGTGTTGATGATGCGATGTCATTGGTTTTTCAATAGCAAAGTGATTGAGCAGCACCTTGCTTTTGCGCGTGTCTTCAGCCAGAATAAGGTCTACGCTTTTCAACACTTCGAGTGCGCGCAGGGTGATATCCTGCAAGTTGCCTATGGGCGTGGGTACGATGTAAAGCAATTTCGAAAAATCAATCGCCAAACCTGCGGCTCAGCAGTTCGTTAAACACGTCCACCGTTTGTGGCGCCTTTTCCCATTTGTACTTGCCATGCAAATTGGATTGTATAAAACTCATGGCTTCTTCGCGCGAGGACATCTCGTTGATGGTAGAAATTTTCTCGTTGTATTCCTGCAGGTTGCCATCAAACAATTCGTTGATGAACTGAAATTTCTCGTTGATGCCGATCACACTTTTGAGGTCGGCTACTTTTTGTTTTTTGAGTTTGTCCACCACTGCCGAATCGCTGATGTTGTTGCCGGCCATTTGCTGTTGAAAAGAGGGCTTGTCTTTGAAAGATTGGGCCACAATGGGCGAATCGTCAAACAAAGTAACAGGAGCCTGCCGCGCGGGTGCGGGTTGAGTCGGAGCGGGCTGAGGTGCGACTGGCTGAGGAGTGGGCGGCTGAACTGCAGGTGCTTCTGCCGCTACCGGAGTAAACTTGGGAGCGGAAGCTTCGATGGTAGCGGGCTGTGAAGGAATTTCTTTTTCTTCAACTACAGGTGGCGCAACGGCCGCGGGTTTGGCAGGAGCCTCTTCTTCAAACGGTGCGGGAGCCACGGTGGCCGCGGGCTGAGGTGCAGGCGCTGCCATGTGCTGCTGGCCACGGTTGGCTTCATTAAGCACCGTGAGGTGCTCATAGAGTTTTCGGATATTGGATAACACAAGGTCTAATTCTATCTGCGGAATGCGACCTGTACGGGAAGCAATATGCTTGTGCTGTTCGGCAATGGTTTCAAGCAAGTTTGTGATTTGCTGATGGAGGTTGTTTGCGCTCATGCTTTGCTTTTTATTTCTTAAACCTATTATTGGATCAATTATTATAATTTTGTGCGGCCGATTGGGCGAGTTGATAACGCCAAAAGTCAGTCAAAGTTACTAATTAAAATTTCCGCAGCGCGACCACATGTTTCTTGAAATCAATAAAAATCAGCACCGCAAAAAAGGCTGGATAGAAGTCATATGCGGGTCGATGTTTTCGGGCAAGACGGAGGAATTGTTGCGCAGGCTCAAGCGCGCGCGCATCGCCAAACAACAGGTGGAGATTTTTAAACCACAGGTAGACGTTCGGTATGATGAGAAGGAAGTGGTGTCGCACGATGCCAATCGCATTCAGTCTACTCCGGTTCCATTATCGAGTCATATTTTGTTGTTGGCACAAAATGTAGATGTGGTAGGTATTGACGAAGCGCAGTTTTTTGATAATGAACTACCAATTGTGTGCAGCAAACTTGCCGATAGTGGTGTGCGTGTGATTATAGCCGGGCTCGATATGGACTTTCGCGGCAACCCTTTTGGGCCCATGCCCGCTCTGTTGGCCACGGCTGAGTATATTACCAAGGTGCATGCCATATGTATCGACTGTGGAGACCTGGCATTGAACTCCTACCGCACCAACGACAACGAATCGCTGGTGGTGCTGGGAGAGCAGGAAAGCTACATGCCGCTGTGTCGAAGTTGCTTCAATAATAGAGAACAAATAAAAACCACATAAATTTACACACGGCCGCTTTTTAAATTGCCGGCAACGAAATGAACACACTGGAGTACAACATAGAACGGATCGCACGAATAGTTGAAGGGAAAATTATTCTCAAAGACTCCAACAAAACGCTTACGCTACATCTTTCTACCGACAGCCGCAAAGTAGTCACACCTGAATCTACCGTGTTTTTTGCAATCGGTGGCGAACGAAATGATGGACACGCTTTTATCATGGATTTGTATAAACGCGGAGTGTCCAACTTTGTGGTTTCAGAGTTTCCTGAACATCTCAAAAACCTCCGCGCAAATTTCGTGGTGGTAAAAGATTCGCTCGAAGCGCTTCAACAACTTACTGCCTACCACCGCAGACAGTTTGCCATCCCAGTAGTAGCTATCACCGGCAGCAACGGAAAAACTGTGGTTAAAGAATGGTTGTACCAGTTGCTAAGTCCTGATCAACACATTGTGCGCAGCCCCAAAAGCTACAACTCTCAAATAGGAGTGCCGCTTTCGGTATGGCAAATGAAAGTTGATAATGAACTTGCCATTTTTGAAGCAGGCATCTCGCTGCCCGGAGAAATGACGAAGCTGCAGAATGTGATCCATCCACAAATTGGAATCTTTACAAACATAGGGCAAGCACACGCTGAAAATTTCGAAAACACCGACCAGAAAGTGCATGAAAAACTGCAACTGTTCAGCAGTGCCAAAGTGCTTATCTACTGCAAAGATTACCAGGCTATCAGCGATGCCATAGCGCGCGAATATGCCACCGCAGGGCCAACAGTGTTTGCCTGGTCACGCAAATCGAAAGCGGATTTGCAGATAGCACGTGTAGAACAGCGCGAGTACGAAACCGAAATACAAGGCATTTTCAAAAATGGATTTATTCAAATAACCATTCCCTTTACTGACGATGCTTCTACAGAAAACGCCATCCAATGCTGGGCGTTTATGTTATACTGGGGCTATAGCAACGAAACCATTGCCGAACGTATGCTGTTGCTTAGCCCTGTAGCCATGCGTTTGGAGCTTAAAGAGGGAATCAACAACTGCTCCATCATTAACGACAGTTACAATTCCGATCTCGGCTCTCTCACCATCGCACTCGATTTTCTCAACCAACAAAATCAGCATGCAAAGAAGACACTCATCCTATCGGACATATTGCAGAGTGGCCGTTTTGAAGACAACCTGTATAGCGAAGTAGCCGACTTGATTTCCCGCAAAAAGGTGGACAGACTCATAGGTATAGGAAATGCCATTGCGAGGCAAACAGAACTCTTCCAACTCGAAAAAAGTTTCTTTAACACCACCGATGAGTTCATCAATAATTTTTCGCAAGGCATGTTCCGCGATGAAACCATCCTGCTGAAGGGCGCGCGGCCATTTGGGTTTGAGCGCATCAGCCAAATGATTCAACAGAAGACGCACGAAACAGTGCTGGAGATAAATCTCAATGCGGTGGTGCACAACCTCAATTACTACCGCTCAAAAGTGAAGCCGGGCACCAAGATCATGTGCATGGTTAAAGCATTTGCTTATGGCAGCGGTAGTTTCGAGATAGCCAACACGTTGCAGTTTCACAACGTAGATTACTTGTCGGTAGCTTATGCCGATGAAGGTGTAGAATTGCGTCAGGGTGGCATTACACTGCCTATCATGGTGATGAACCCCGAAGAACAGAGCTACGAAAGTATCATCAATCACAAGCTGGAACCGGAGATTTACAGTTTCCGCACCATGAATCAGTTTACTGAAGCACTTCAGCGCAGGCTCCATGGCGCGAGCAAAGAGCCCTACCCGGTACACATAGAATTTGACACAGGCATGCACCGCACCGGCTTCGACCCCGACCAGTTGAACGAATTGGTAGTGCGAATCAAGAATAACAAAATCTTAAAAGTAAAGTCTGTGTTTACACACCTTGCTGCAAGTGATGAGCCGGTACATGATGACTTTACCAGGATGCAGATTCAACAGTTTGAAAAAATGTGCGAGGCGTTTTGTCCACACTTCGAAAACCCCATTCTCAAGCACATTCTCAATTCATCAGGCATCTTGCGATTTCCGTCAGCGGCCATGGACATGGCGCGCATAGGCATCGGACTGTACGGTATTTCAGCCACTGTGGCTGACCAAAAACAATTGCAAAATGTGGGCACACTCAAAACCACTATCAGTCAGATAAAAAATGTGCCTGCACTTGAAACCATAGGCTACAGCCGCAAAGGAATTGTGAAGCGCGACTCGGTGATTGCCACGGTAACAATAGGCTATGCCGATGGATTAAGCCGCAGGCTCAGCAATGGCGTTGGCAAAATGTTGGTGAACGGAAAACTCGCGCCTATTATCGGCAATATTTGCATGGATATGACCATGATAGATATCACCGATTGTATTGCGAAGGAAGGAGACGAAGTGATTGTGTTTGGAGGCGACTATCCAATCACAGATATAGCCAAGGAGTTGGGCACTATTCCTTATGAGCTTCTTACCAATGTTTCACAACGTGTGAAACGGGTGTATTACCACGAGTAAGATCAAGCGCCAGGGCGCTGCGTTTGCTCTATATAAGGCAGCACAATATCCACTCTGGTGCCTTTGCCCTCAGTACTTGTAAGTTCAATATGGCCGTTGAGTTTCTCCACTGCATTTTTAGCAATGTACAATCCCAAGCCGGTTCCTTTTGATTCGGTGTTGCCACGATAAAACATGTCAAAGACTTTCTGCTGCACTGCCTCCGCTATTCCCACACCATTGTCTTCTATGCATAAAATTGCTCCTGTGGTATTTACTTTTACGCGCACCGAAACTTCGGCACTATCGTGTTGGGCCCGGTAACGAATGGCGTTGTCCAATAAATTAAACATCGCAGTTTGGATCATCTCTGCATCCGATTGAAACTGGCATGCCTCGTCAATAAGTATTTCCCATTTTATGTCATCGTACCCATCGGTGTTGTCAAGTTTTCTCATAACGTGGTTTATCACATTCTGAAAACTGATGATAGTCGCATTAAGCGTGCCTTCTTTTATGCGAACAGTATCAACCAAATCGCGCAGAATAGAATCGAGACGAGAAGCGCCTAATTGTATGTAATCCATGTAACGCAGGGCATTGGTGTCGGTTAGTTCGAGTTTGGCTACGTTGGTGATTCCTAATATCGATGCCATAGGACCTTTGAGGTCGTGCGAAAGCTTGTAGATAAAAGTGTTCAACTCCTGGTTGGAGTCGCGCAGTTTTTTCTCGGTATGTTTGATCTTGGAAATCTCTACTACGGTGCACAAAAATCCCATCACACCTTCGTTGCGGTTGTCGAAAATAGCAGCACAATTAAACATCAACCATTTCCACGTATCGTCCTGTGCCTTCAATCTTATTTCAAACTGTGTGCGTTTCTCGCACGAATTCACTGAGAGATTCGAATTGAACAACGACCGATCCTGCTCATGAACCAAGTCTATCAACCCATTCATCGCTTCTATCTCATTATGAGAATAGCCCAATATCTCAGCAAAGCGCGGATTTGAAAATTTAAGTTTGTTGTTGCGGTCCATGTATATCAAACCCTCGTTCATGGTCTCGATTAGGGTGCGATACTTTTTCTCGCTCTTCAACAAATTTTGCTCGGCCTGGTGCTGAGCGGTTACATCTACCGCTATGCCCCCTACAAATTTGTGCTGGCCTTGCCCTTGCAATGGAAATTTATTCACCAGCCAATATGAACTTGTTCCATCCTCATTGTTGGTTTCATAAATACTTTCGTGCCGCTCGTTGCTATTAATGACTTTTCGATCTGCTTCAAAAAACCTTGATGCAATTTCTTTAGGTAATAATTCAAAATCGGTTTTGCCCACCACGCTGCTAACGCCTTTGTCAAATGGTGATACAATCCGATTCATATACACATAGCGGCTCATCTCATCTTTGATCCACGTAATGGCCGGACTGTATTTCATGAATGCCAGAAAACGATCTTCGCTTTCTTTCACTATCGACTCTGCATTTTTTTGAAATGTGAGATCATGGCCGTAAACTGAAATACCGCTAATCTCATCCTTAACCATGATAGGCTTGAAAGCGAAGCGGTAAATTAGACGGCCAGAGGGGGTTTCGAACTCCAGTTCATTTATAAAACTCTGCCCTAATAAACATTGCTTAAATGAATTTTGCCATGTCATTACCTGGGTGCGGGGCACGGCACTCATAAAGCCGGCACCATAAGAAATATCATTTCCGTAAAGTTTTTTATAAAACCTGGCAAAGGCATGATTGAGCAATGTGATATTGAGATTGCGGTCTAATGCCCAAATGGCGTCATCGGTATTTTCGATCACCGAGTGCATATGTGCCTGCTGCAGTTTGTATGTGTTTTCGTTTTTTTGTCGCTCAATTGCGTAAAGCAATGTGCGGTTGATTACCTGAGCGCTGATGTCATCTTTGCGCAAATAATCCTGCGCACCCATTCGGATGGCTTCGGTTGCCAACTCTTCATAATGTTGTCCGGTCAAGACCACAATAGGCATCATAGAAAACTCGTTTTTTATTTTTTCTACTCCCTCAACTCCCTCATTATCAGGCAGTTTAAGGTCGAGTAGTACAAGATCGAAGGGTTCTTTTCGCAAATAAACCATGCCTCCTGTCAGCGTGCCCGCATTGATGATGTCAATTCTTGAACGGCCTGCATCGCTTAAAAGCTTGCTAATCAACTTTGCATCCGTCACATCGTCTTCTATTAGCAAAATCTTGATATTCAAATCTTTAATGTGGATTTTTTCTCTTAATTGGCTTAGAAAAGAATTTGACATGGGGTATTCGGGTTCAAAAAGTTGTTTGGTCCACTGGTTCTAGACTTGTGTTATTCGATTGGCGCGCCATTTAGTTACATTTTTAATGGATTTTTCCATTATCCAACATTCCGCATGATTTATCTGTCATTTCGCCTAAAAAGTAGCCACGTTCACGTAATAAAAGTTCAAAGTGCCCCGAATACTTCTATTTTTGTGTCGAACACATTGCCAATCCCATTCCCATTATGGCTCAACCGAATGTTGAAGCTGACAAGCTTTTTTTCTCCGCAGACCAGCTCATTGCTAATGGCAATGTGGCAGAAGCTACGGATATGCTGTTGACGCTGATCAACAAATTTCCTGAATATGGACGTGCATACAATCATTTGGGATTTGTATACGAAACCAAATACAAGGATGTGGCTTCTGCTGAAAAATATTATAAATCAGCGCTCACTTATGTGCCTGATTATCCTCCCACCTATCTCAATTATGCGGTGATACTTTCTTCGCAGGAGCGATTTCCGGAACTGATGGCCATACTCAACAAAGCTATGGAAGTACCCGGTGTGGATAAGGGTAAGGTGTACAATGAATTTGGCATCATGCACGAACTGCAGGGTAAATACGATGAGGCAATGGGATACTTCAAAAAAGCTATTGTGTATGCACTCAACGACAAGGACATTGAGATGTACGAAAAGTCAATAAAGCGCTGTGTGCTGAAGCAGTCATACAAATAGCGGGGCGCTACGTGTATTTTTCTATGTACTGATATACGTTGAATCCTTCACCGGCCGCTGTAATATCTTCAACGATTTTTTTTCGGTCTACGTCTCCCATCCTTCGGTCTTTGATGAGGTGATACGCTTTCTCTGCAAGCAGAAAATTTTTCTTTTTGTTGCTGATATGCGCATCGGCATGCGCACCTATACTGCTTGCCAATTCAGCAATGCCGCTGCCCTGCGAAGCCACCACTTTGAGCACAGGGCGCTGCCATTCTTGGGGATGTTGCTCCACTACCATCTTACTAATTGTGTTGGCCAACTGATCGGCTCCATCGCGGTCGGATTTGTTTACCACAAAAATATCCGCCACTTCCATAATACCCGACTTGATGGTTTGTATGTCATCGCCCGACTCAGGCACCAGCACAAGCACACATGTATCTGCAAGGCCCGCCACCTCCACCTCTGACTGGCCTACGCCCACGGTCTCAATTATTATTTTATCGAAGCCCGCTGCCCGCATCACATCAGTAATTTCGATGGTACGTGACGACAGCCCACCCAGCGAGCCGCGCGTGGCCAGCGATCGGATAAACACCTTGTCGGAAGTGAAATGCTCGCTCATGCGCAGGCGGTCGCCCAGTAAGGAGCCAAAATTAAATGGCGATGTGGGATCAACGGCAATCACCCCAACGCGCAAGCCTTGCGCAGTGTAATAGGAAATCAGTTGATTGGTGAGCGTGCTTTTGCCCGCGCCCGGAGGCCCGGTAATCCCTATCAGCTGCGCGGTGGCAGTGGGTGTAATGCGCTTGAGCAACTCACGGCTTTGAGCAAGGTCGTTTTCCACCATGGTGATGGCGCGCGCCAGGGCTTGAAAATCGCCACCGGCAAGGCGTTTGAGTATATCGTCAGTGCTAAGCATGAGCAAACAAATATAGAGAATTTAAAAAGCGACAGTCGAGCCAGATACACACTTCATTGTTTCAATATGTGATACATTTGCAACCACACTCAAAACTACATGATACCTATTTCTGCAGTCATCATCACCCTTAATGAAGCGCGCAACATCGAAAGATGTATTGTCTCGTTGCAAGAGGTGGCTGACGAGATAGTAGTGGTAGATAGTTTCTCAACCGACAGCACAGCGGAGATTTGCAAACAATATGGTGTAAATTTTGTGCAAAGCGAATGGAAAGGATATGCCGCAACGAAAAATGAAGCCAACGCGCTGGCCCACCACCAATGGATACTATCTATAGATGCTGACGAAGCACTTTCGGAAACATTAAAGCAATCGATCATTCTTTGGAAACAAAGTGCTAAACCGGTGTGGGCTAAATTCAACAGGCTAACCAACTACTGCGGCACGTGGGTGCGGCATTGTGGATGGTACCCCGATGTGAAGCTGAGATTGTTTGACAGGCAGCACGCTCGCTGGCAGGGTACGATACATGAAACGCTGGAAGCAGATAGCAAAGTGGAAAAAGTAAAACTGGAAGGAGACTTGCTGCATTATTCATTTTACACACAGGATGCGCACCGGCAACAAGTAGAGAAATACAGCGCGCTGGCCGCGCAGGAAGACGCCAAAAAATATCGCGCGCTACTGCCCGCAGCAGAGTACTTTGCGGCCATCAGCAAGTTTGTCGAGCTCTATTTTTTCAAACTCGGATTTCTTGACGGACACACAGGATTTACAATTTGTAAAATTTCTGCGTGGGGTGCTTACCTGCGCAAACGAAAAGTGCGCGAACTATTACTCAGCGAAGGGCGCTGACACTTCAGTTTCTTCCCTTATCACAAACAAATAAAACGCGTTGAAAAAAGCGTAAAACGTAACTCCTGCTTGCGTTTCCAAAGTGTCTTCGGCTATCATTGACAGCATGGCGGTAATCAGAAATGTGACGTACATAAAACTATGTTGCTTACTCAAGAGGAACATAGGGGCGATGAGTGTAATCAGAAAAAACAACAATCCGGGTATGCCAAATGCCACCGCAAAAGCCAGGTATTGGTTGTGCGAGCGCAACTGCCATCTTTTTTCGAGCGTGGTGGGTGCGGTGGCATATTGATGCTCGTAGGCCTGCATCACATCGCCTGTGCCCACACCTGTCCATGGGTGCGACTTAATAATTTCCAACGATGTTTGCCAGAACATCCAGCGCTGCATTACCGAGTGGCCGCCATGTGTGCCGTGCATGCGGTAATTATGTATCTCCCACATTACTTCGCGGATGCGCGCGCCCATGTCACTCACGCGCCCATGCCCCGGACTTGTATGGCCCATCTCCACCTCCATTATTTCATCTGGTGTCATCTGCATTACCGCTTGATAATCTTTACGTGCACCTTTGGCTGATAGAAAACGAAGCAAAGTAAAACGCACTTCTTGCCCACGCTTGTCTTTGCCATCAAATGCCATCGTGCTGCGTTCGCCCCACGCCTGCTCCATCTCTAGCCAATTCATATGGATAAACACAAGGTTGCCATTTTCCACATCCATTCTGTTTAAGTCGTGCGTGTAAACTCCGCCACGTGCTGTGGTGTCGGCAAGGTGAGCCAGCTCCTCCACGTTTACTTTAAAACTTTCGTTGTATTGCGCCTGAAATATTTTAGCCACCGAGCCCATCGCAAATACCATAAACATCACCACAAAGGATCCCCAAATCATCCCTGCCTTGCGAAACGTAGTGTACGCCACACAAATCAGCGTAACTGCTGTAAGGATGATGAGGCCAGTTAACGACTCTAGTGTGAAGAGAAAAACAACAAACCAACCCACGGCTAGCGCCATGACCACGCGCGGCAGCCAATATCGCGAATGCATAATGGCCCACGCAAGGGCATAAATACTGCAGCACACCAGTAACGAAAGCCGTATGTGCGAAATAAGCGGAGAGATATCACGAATATTTTCTACTTGTATGGATGTGAACCCCCACAGCACGGCATAACTCACTAATGTTGAAATGAAAGTAGCTGCTGCAAACACCCACAATATTCCTTTCCCGCGACTGGCGCTCAATGGTGGTATAGTAGCCAGCACCAAAGGAAAAATCAATAGCGGCAACTTGATGCGCATATCCTTGAGACCATATGCAATGTCACTGGAATACAGCATGCCTGCAAGGTGCAATAGAAATAAACCGCCCAACAAAAGTAACGGAACAAACTTAGCTGCCGCACGCAAACGCGCGCCCAGACCAGGCGCAAGAAGCCAACCCGCTATTAGCACAAACTGCGACACGCTCATGAGAAAGCGCGACAACGGCAACCCCACTACCAGCAGTACAAGTCCGGCAAGTATTATTTTTTCCGTTATCGCACTTCTTGAAATTCCGCTTTGCATTGGCTAGCTTTAAAAGAAGCAGAGCAGTTTATTTTTCAATAAACTGCTCCGACTTTATATGTGTTGATTATTTAGATTCCGGTTGTATGTAGGTGCCTGCCAGAATAGAAGTAAATGTTTTCTTGTCCTTGATTAGTTGTTTGGCTGCAGTTAAGTCGCGGTCATCGGTAAACGATGCTTCAATGCGCCCCTTCTGATAATAGTATCGCGATACAATTTCCTCTTGCAGCTGCTGCTTGATTTCATCTTTGAATTTTTGAAGGTCTTTGCCCTTGTCGTGCATCATTTTCGCTTTCAATGCTTCGTACTCCGAGCCTATATCTTCAAAATACTTTTCGTTGGTGGCGAATGTTTTCAAATCGTCCAGCGCTTTCTCGCTCTTGGTTTGATAATCATATTCTTTGTTGGCAATAAATGCGACAAAGTCGTTATAGTCTCGTTCCGAAAGTTTAAAATCTTTTGCCGGAGCAATGGTTGCGTTCTTCACACGATACTGGGTAGCAAAATCAAAAATCAAATACTTGGTGAGCAAGCTCGCCAATATGTTGCTGTATTTTTTGTTCTCCACTTTGTAATCAGGAATAATACCTCCACCATCATACACTTTGCGCGCTGCTTTGGTTTTGAATTCGCGTATCAGAGAGTCGGGAATGTTGCCCACACTGCCATCATCATTTCGGTGAGAATAATCCAATGCCTGTATGCAACGTCCGCTTGGTGTGTAGTACTTGGCAGTTGTAAGTTTCAATTGTGCATTGTAACTAAGTGGTCGTGTGGTTTGCACTAAACCTTTGCCAAATGTACGCTGGCCAACTACCACTCCTCTGTCAAGGTCTTGCAACGATCCCGAAACAATTTCAGAGGCCGATGCCGACCCGCTATTTACCAGTACCACCACAGGTATCTCAGAATCAATCGGTGTGTTCAGCGCTTTGTAAGATTTGTCCCACTCTTTTACTTTGCCGCGTGTGCTTACTATTTCCTGCCCTTTTTCTACAAACAGGTTGCTTATGTTCACTGCCTCGGTGAGCAGGCCGCCCGGGTTGCCGCGCAGGTCAATTACAATTCCCATTAAATTATTTTTGGCTTTGAGTGCAACAAGTGCCTCCTTTACTTCGCGGCTCGCGCTCTCGGTAAAGCTCGAGAGGCGAATGTATCCGATGTTATCGTCCACCATTCCGAAGTAGGGCACGCTGTTAATTTTTATTTCTTCGCGGTTGATTATTTTCTCCAACGGCTTGGCTTCGTTCTCTCTTTTTATCAGCAACTTGATGGCCGTACCTGGCTGTCCCTTTAAAATTTTACTCACCTCATCGGTGCGTTTGCCTTTGGCCGAACGGCCGTCTATTTCCAACAATACGTCACCGGCAATTAGCCCGGCTTTTTGTGCAGGAAATCCTTCATATGGATCGGCTATCACCACATAATCATCGCGTTGGCTGATGAGCGCGCCAATGCCGCCATACTGTCCAGTGGTCATAAAACGATAATCTTCGATATCCGACTCAGGAATATAGTTGGTATAAGGATCCAAAGACTCGAGCATGGAGTTGATACTTTCTGTAATCAACTTGCCGGGATCGGTTTCATCTACATAGTACAAGTTGAGTTCCCGAAAAAGTGTGGCGTAGATATCGAGATTCTTGGAAACTTCGAAATAGTTGTCGACAAAGCTGTAAGAAGCAAACGACATACTGCCAATGATCACAATGATAATGGCAGCTTTAAATTTTTTGAAATAATGTTTGATGTGTTCCATGTAGTGTATGTGTATTAGGGTACCGGGTCGTGTCCATGTCCGCCCCAGGGGTTGCATGATATGAATCTTTTGATTGTCAGATAACTTCCTTTTAGCGGGCCGTATTTACTGATCGCTTGTATGCCGTATTCCGAGCACGTGGGTGTGTAGCGGCATGCGGGCATGAGCAGGGGCGAAATGGCATTGCGGTAACAACCAATCATGCCAATGAGAAATCTACTCAGTAAGTGGCTCATTTTCTTTTTGGAAACGCTGTAAAAGTAAAATTATTTTAGACTGAAGGTCCTTAAAATCGGGAATGGCACGCGCGGTAAAAATAAACATGAGGGCGATGCGCTGATGATTCCTGATGGCGTAGGCCTGCAGTTCGGGCAGCTGTGTGGCAACTGCTTCACGCATCATGCGTTTTATTTTGTTTCGGCTTACTGCCTGTCGGATATTGCGCGATGGCACTGCAAAGGCCAGCTGCACGGGCGGGCTGGTAGGCGTGTTGCCGGTGTATACTATCCGCACAGGATTGGCCTGCAAGGATTTTCCTTCGCTAAATAATTGTGAAATAATGGTGCGGCTTTTGAGCCTTACCTCTTTTACAATACCCGGCATCTTGATCTGTTTAACCTCATACAAGCACACAATGAAGTGCGCATGCGTGGCTATTTATTTGCTTTCTTAATGTATTGTTCAAGCGCCATCGTCATGGACGGACTGCCTGGCGCGGGGGCTTTGATGTCGAGTTTGAGGCCTGCATCGAGGACACTTTGCGAAGTGGTTTCGCCAAATGCGGCCAGCCGTGTTTTATTCTGCTTGAACTTAGGGAAATTCTTGTATAAGGAAGTAATGCCCGCAGGACTAAAAAACACAATCACGTCATAAGTCACTTCATCCAAATCAGAAAGGTCGCTGCACACAGTTTTGTACAACACAACTTTACTGTAGTCAATGCTGTTCTTATCGAGTATGTCAGTGATTTCCTGCTTGTGAATGTCAGAGCACGGAAGTAAATACTTTTCCTTCTTGTGTTTCTTTATCACATCGGTGAGATCGGTGATGGTCTTGCGCCCAAAAAATATTCTGCGCTTGCGGTACACTACAAATTTCTGCAGGTACAAAGCAGTAGATTCGGAAATGCAAAAATACTTGAGGGTTTCGGGCACATTGTATCGCACCTCGGCACACATTCTAAAAAAATGATCGGCTGCGCTGCGGCTTGTCAGTATTACTGCGCTATAATCGGGCAATGAAATTTTCTCTTTACGAAAATCATTGAGCGAAATGCCTTCCACGTGAATGAATTCCCTGAAATCTATTTTCAGATCATGTTTCTTGGCGAGATCCGCGTAGGGATTTTTTTCCGTCTCTGGCTTGGGCTGAGTTACCAGTATGCTTTTAACTTTCAACTATGGGTTCAGGTGTGAGATTAGTAAATACTTTTCTGCTTTTCTTATCGCATCATCATCCTCTTACGAGTTTTATGAACACCAACAAGGGGGCCAATTCAAGCGCGCAAAGATACAAAAACAAATAGAACTTTGACATAGAAAATGAGTTAAGTCCGATAGTCAAACCCCTCATTAGGCGATAGATATAAGAAAACGAGATGAGTAAAATGGAAAACAGCACCAAATATGGGAACCATTGACGAGGCAACAAAAACATAAGCGTCACCATAACCGATAAGCCAATGCCCAACATGTTGTTTATGAGGAATATATTGAAGATATAATTGGCAATGGGGCGATCGGAGTCGAAGAGAAAGCCCACCACTTTTAGAATTAAAAACTTGATGGTATACACCACTGATATGAGCAATGCAAAGACCATGAACCGCAACAAACCTTCGGCAATGAACAGAAAATTCCAATCGAAATAAGTGCTTAGTTGAAATAAAAACAGGGCGGCCGAAATATTGAACAATATGGTAAGCAGTATGGAGGCGCGCTGTACCAGTATGTTTTCGTCACGCACTATTTGGTTGGTTACGGTCATGCTTACAAAAGCCTGTCCTATCTGCACGATATTCTTTTGATAAAAAACTTTGATCCACGTAAACAGCACGAGCAGCAGCAGAATGATAAAGAAAACCCAGTCGGGATAAAGTTTGCTCATAGAACGTGGCACCATATTTCCGGGCTGCAACTGGTGTGTGCCAAACAGAGGATACATTACAGCAGGCGCCTGCGAATCGGTGAGCAGCTTGGGCGCGCTGAGAATGTCCATAAACTTAAACAGCGAGTCTACTTCCAGATCGATGTCACCATGAGCTAAAGTTGTGCTGGTATCCGTCCTTACGCTGCCTGTATCCTGCTTCACAGGTGCGGGTTGCGTGGCCTGTGCGCGGACAGGCGCACTACGTACAGTATCGGTGCGCGGCCGCACGACTGTATCCGGGTGCACAGTAGCAGGTACGCTCAGTGGTTGCACCACTTGCGCGGGTGTGGGTAAATTTATATGTGTGGTATCCTGCATGCTGCCTATCGCACAAAATTAATTTTTCCCTTTGGTTTTCATCAGATTATTTCTCCAAACGTTGATGCCTATATATAGTTGCAAAAAATATCGCGCAAAAGCTGCCGCAATTATTTTGATTAATTTTGCGCCATATAAAAACCACGCACGCTACTATGGCTACTGACAAATTTCAAGCTCCTGACTACTACGGCATTGACGAGCTACTTACTGAAGAACACAAACTGATAAGAGACTCAGCCCGCGAATGGGTGAAACGCGATATATCACCCATTATAGAAGAAGCGTGTCAGAAAGCCGAATTCCCCAAAAGCATTATCAAAGGCCTGGCTGAGGTGGGCGCTTTTGGGCCATACATCCCCACAAAATATGGTGGTGGCGGATTAGATCAAATATCCTACGGACTGCTGATGCAGGAGTTAGAGCGTGGCGACTCTGGCGTGCGCTCTACCGCTTCGGTGCAATCATCATTGGTGATGTACCCCATACACGAGTTTGGCAGCGAGGAACAAAAAATGAAATACCTGCCCAAGCTCGCCTCTGGTGAGATGATGGGCTGCTTTGGGCTTACCGAGCCCGACTTTGGCTCCAACCCCACAGGCTTGCGCACCAATTTCAAAGATGCCGGAGACCATGTAATATTGAATGGCTCTAAGATGTGGATATCTAACGCGCCCTTTGCCGACATCGCAGTAGTGTGGGCCAAAGACGAAAAAGACGTGATTCATGGCATGGTGGTAGAACGCGGAATGGAAGGCTTCACTACGCCCGAAACCCATGGCAAATGGTCGCTGCGCGCATCGGCCACCGGTGAGCTGGTGTTTGACAATGTGAAAGTGCCCAAAGAAAATATTTTCCCCAACGTGAAAGGCCTCAAAGGCCCGTTGAGTTGCCTCAACTCTGCGCGCTACGGCATTGCATGGGGCGCATTGGGCGCGGCCATGGACTGCTACGATTCGTCAGTGCGCTACGCTAAAGAACGTGTGCAGTTTGGCAAACCTATTGGTGCATTTCAGTTGCAACAGAAAAAACTGGCCGAAATGCTGACCGAAATCACCAAGGCGCAATTGCTTGTTTGGCGACTGGGAGTATTGAAAAACGAAGGCCGTGCCACCCCCCAACAAATATCGCTTGCCAAAAGAAACAATGTGAACATGGCCCTTGAAATAGCCCGCGAAGCACGCCAGATTCATGGCGCCATGGGTATCACTGGTGAATACCCGATTATGCGACACATGATGAATCTTGAATCAGTGATCACCTATGAAGGCACTCACGACATACACCTGCTAATCACCGGCATGGACATCACCGGTGAAAATGCGTTTAACTAACGCTCTCTAAAATCCCCACATTAGCGTTTCGGCTATCTCCAGTAAGTGGCCATCAGGATCGCGAAAGTAAAACGACTCCTTGCCTGAAGGCCAGCGAGCGGTGTGTTCAATTTCAATGTTGTATTGTTGCAAACGTTCTTTCCAACGTGCATAGTGCACAGCATCCGCCTCAAAAGCAATGTGCATTTGCCCACTGCCATAATGCACGGGCAATTCCGCACTCTCAATTTTCACATCGCGCAAAAAACAAAGCAACACGCTGCTGCCCGCACGCAAAAAAACATGGCGCCCCGCCATCCTTGTAATGACAGGCAACTGCATCACCTCGCGGTAAAATTTTTCGGTGGCCTCAAGGTCTTTTACATAGAGGCTCGTCTCCTTAATTTGTGTAAATTGCATTGTGCTCATAACATCTTGTTTTGGGTACAAACTCAACTTTAAATTTATGGAGAAACGGTGGGTAATGAAAGAACCCGGTGACCCACGGGTGGTGGAACAGCTGTCGCAAGACCTCAACATCAACATGCTGTTGGCTGAGTTGCTGGCGCAACGCGACATCAAAACTTTTGATGAGGCGAAAAAATTCTTTCGCCCCGAGCTCTCCGATCTGCATGATCCGTTTCTGATGAAGGACATGGAAAAGGCGGTGCTAAGACTCACCAAGGCCATTATTGAAAAAGAAAAAATTCTAATCTATGGCGACTACGATGTAGATGGAACTACCGCGGTGGCGCTGGCATTTTCATTTATCAGTCAACACACTGAGCACATCGAATATTATATTCCCGACCGCTACACCGAAGGTTATGGCGTGTCGCTGGCCGGCATCGACCATGCCCACGCGCACAACTGCACACTCATCATCGCCCTTGACTGCGGCATCAAAGCGGTGAGCAAGGTGGCGTATGCCGCTGAAAAAAATATCGACTTTATCATATGTGATCACCATACTCCAGGTGCGCAAGTGCCAGATGCGGTGGCCATTCTCGACCCCAAACAATCAGATTGTCAATACCCGTTCAAAGAGCTGTCGGGATGCGGGCTCGGATTTAAACTGATGGAAGCATACACGCAATTTCACAACCTGTCGTACGATGCTTTGTTTCAATACCTCGACCTGGTAGCCATCAGCATTGCGGCCGATATCGTACCCATCATTGACGAAAACCGCGTACTCACCTATCACGGATTGCGCATTATAAACAACGCCCCGCGCCCGGGCATCGCAGCCATCTTCGCACTGGCCAATGTCAAAAAAGAAATTACCGTCAACGACCTGGTGTTTATCATCGCACCGCGCATCAACGCTGCAGGCCGCATAAGCTCGGGCAAAAAAGCCGTTGCGCTGCTACTGGCCGACAACATGGATACTGCCAACAACAACAGCCGCGTAATCAACGATCACAACCTGGAACGAAAAACACTCGACCTCACCATCACCGAGCAGGCGCTGGAGATGATGCGCGACAATACCGACATGCATACGCGCAAATCCACTGTGTTGTATCACGAGGACTGGCACAAAGGAGTGCTGGGTATTGTGGCTTCGCGCCTCACCGAAAAATTTTATCGACCCACTATTGTGCTCACGTGCTCCAATGGCGTGGCCACAGGCTCGGCCCGCTCAGTAAAAAATTTTAACGTATACAATGCCATTGAAAATTGCAGCGACCTGCTCGAACAATTTGGCGGACACATGTATGCTGCCGGGCTCACACTCAAGGTAGAAAATGTACCTGCTTTTGTACAACGATTTGAAGAAGTGGTGTCGGGCAGTATAGAAGAGAATATGCTCACGCAAGAATTTGAAATAGATCAGGAACTCGATCCCGTTATCATCAACCAAAGCACATTCAACGTGTTGAAACAATTTGCACCATTTGGCCCAGGTAACCTGTCGCCCATCTTTGTGAGCAAAGGCGTGTGCGACTCTGGTGCGGTACGCATTGTGGGCAGCGACCATCTAAAAATGGGCATTACACACCCTTCGCTCAATAAAACAAAAATAGACGCCATCGCTTTTCAGATGGGACATCATCTGCCGTATGTGTCGTCAGGCAAGCCATTTGACATTTGTTACCACATCGAAGAAAATACTTTTAACGGGCGCACTACATTGCAAATGATGGTAAAAGATATCAAGTACAACTCAGCGCCATAGCATGTTTCGCTTTTTTTGCAATTAAAATATCATTAAATTAACTACGTAAAAGCAAATTGCAGGCAACAAAAATTGCAATGCTTCGTAATTAGGTTACATTAAGATTACCACACGGCTCCAATGAAGCGAATTTTTTCAGGACTCATCATTTTTATTATACTGCTCACTTCCACACACATTGCTGCTGTGGCAGGCAGCGGGCCGGCCGGCAACATGCTGGTGGAAAAAGTGGTGATTACTTCAAAAGATACCATGCGGTTGCGCTTTGTGCATTCGGGTGTGTTGTACAGCGAGGGCTGGGATACGCTGGCGCAGGCACGTTTCTGGAAACAAATTATGCGCTTGTCACCCGACTCGTGTCTTGTGAATGTAGCTGCCACGCGTGCCATGTTGCACACGGTGGGTACCAACGATTGGCACGCGCAATCGGAAGACGAAAAACTGTGTTACAAAAATAATGTATGCGCGTACAATGCGCTTGAAGAAAACACGAGCATATTTGTGACCTCAGGCAAAAGTGCATTTTACGAACTTAAAAAAAGTATTCCCAACATAGCACGCGCCATCGAAGTGTTCGAAGCCAACAACACAGACCCTTGGTATGCGCAAGCCATCATTTTGATAGAAAGTCCGGGCAAGATGAACGCAAAATCCAGCGTAGGTGCCAACGGACCTTTTCAGCTGATGAGAGCAGTGGCGTTGAAATACGGACTCACCGTAAACAAATACTCCGATGAACGCGAGAACCTGCCTCGTGCGGCAGGTGCGGCTGCACGATTTATTTCTTCGGCCTGCATTCCCGGAGTAAAAAGAATTTTAGAGCAGAATAATTTTACAGAATACAGCGAAACCGATTTGTGGTTTCGACTGCTGGTGTTGCACGCCTATCACGCAGGTGCAGGCAACCTGGCCGGTGTGGTAGCCGCTACAGGTATCAACACAGGTGGCATGGAATTAATCAGAAGCATTTGGCAAACCGAGTACGGTACTTTCAAAAACCAATCTCAAAACTATAGCCAGATAGCGCTGGCCGCCATCGTAAGTTTCGACCAGATCATTAACCAAGCAAGTGACTCGGTGCACCTGGTAACGGGCAACCGCCTGTGGGCCGGCTACTCACGAAACGAGAAACAGCCGGAGCAAAGCGTAGCGTTACTCAAAAATTGTATCACCGCTTACGAAAACGATTTGATGGATGGCACCATCACGTTTGAAGAATTTATTGCGCGCGCAGGCATGGTGCAGAAAGAGCTGAATTGGAATGCCGACCGGGCCAAACAAACCTTTGCCTACCAGGACACACGCTACCCGTTCAACGAAAAGCGCATGCTGCAAATCAGCAACCACATGCTGGCCAAACGGAGGTCTGAAAACGCGTTGAGTCTGCTGCAAATGAACCTGAGCGCCTACCCCAACTCGCTCGGCACCATCGACCAAATGAGCAGAGCGTATAAAATGTCTGGCAACAAGGTAATGGCGCAGAAATACACAAGCATGAGTGTTGCCCTGCGCAACACCGGCATGTCATTGCCCGACTAAAACAAATCAGGGAGGCCGATCCTTATTCACATTTACTTTGCCAAATGACAATTGTCATGTTATATGTGCAGCTCTTGCAGTATTATTACTGAATGAGCAATAAATATAACATCGTCATTATAGGAGGTGGCACAGGCGGCATCATGACAGCCGCCCAATTGAGAAGGCGTGCGCCACAACTTACCATCGCAATTGTGGAACCTTCCGATTTTCACTGGTACCTGCCGGCCTGGACGTTGGTGGGTGGAGGCACTTTTAATTTTAATAGCACAAGAAGAAATGAATCATCAGTAATTCCTAAAGGTGTAAAATGGATAAAAGATAAAGCCACCACTTTTGATCCGGACAAGAATATTGTAAATACCGAAGCGAATGGTGAACTTACTTACGACTATCTCATCATCAGTGCTGGAATACAATATGACATTGATGCATTGCCTGGCTTAGGCGAAGCACTGCAAAGTGACAGCGCCTGTTCCAACTACACCGACCCAAAGAAAACATGGCAGCTACTGAAAAAATTCAAAGGTGGCAATGCTGTTTTCACTCAGCCCAACACCCCCATTCGTTGTGGTGGTGCACCACAAAAAATAATGTATCTGGCAGAAGATTACTTTCGCAAACACGGCCTCAGAAAGCACACCAATGTAGTGATGGCCACACCGGGCTCTGTGATTTTTGGTGTCAAAGAATTTGCCGACACACTGACAAACATAATCACTACACGCAACATCATTTTCAAACCCAAATACACTCCGGTTCGAATCGATTCACAAAATAAATTAATTTACTTCCAAGTTTCCAATGGTGCTGAAATTCCGCTGAATGCAGAATTAAAAGAGAAAAAAACCGATGAAGGCCTCATTAGCATGCCGTATGATTTTCTGCACATCGCACCTCCACAATCGGCTCCTAATTTTATCAAACAATCGCCATTTGCATACAGTGAAGGCCCCAACACCGGATGGATGGAAGTTGACAAACATACCATGCAACACCCGCGATTCAAAAATGTTTTTGGCGTGGGCGACAGCGTGGCACTGCCTACCGCAAAAACAGGCGCGGCCATTCGCAAGCAGGCACCAGTGGTGGTGGACAATATTATTCAGCTGATAAATGCGGGTGTAATCGGATCAAAAAAATACAACGGATATTCATCTTGCCCCATTGTAACGGGTTATGGAAAAATGTTGTTGGCCGAATTTAAATATGATAACGTGCGCGATAGCGATCCGTTCCTAACTAAATTTGTAGATACCACCAAATCGCAATGGAGTATGTGGCTGCTAAAAAAATATGTGCTACCATGGCTATATTGGAACAAGATGTTGAAAGGAAAAATGTAATCGGCCACAACTAAACACCACCACAATGATTAACAATATATTTCAAACTTTTCAGTCAATAATTTCACAGCCCTGGCCATGGTATGTGGCTGGCCCGCTGCTAGCACTTATTATGCTCACCTTGTTGTATTTCGGGCGTGAGTTTGGCATATCCGAAAATTTCAGAATCATGTGCGCGGCCGATGGTGCCGACAACCTGAATGACTTCTTTAAATTCGATTGGGCAGCCGGTGGGTGGAATCTTATGGTGGCGCTGGGTGCCATGTTCGGAGGATACATGGCTGCACATTATTTTGCAGGCGACCCTGAAAATGTGGCACACATTTCTGAAGCCACTGTGGACACTTTGAAACAATTGGGGGTATTGAGTGGCGATGGCGCGGTACCATTGGTTCCTGATTTTATCAGTTGGCAATACATATTAACCTGGCAAGGATTTCTGATTGTGGCTGGCGGTGGGTTTTTGGTGGGATTTGGCGCGCGCTATGCGGGGGGATGCACATCAGGCCACGCCATTAGCGGATTGTCTGCCTTGCAACTTCCATCACTCATTGCGGTGGTAGGTTTCTTTATTGGCGGGCTCATCATGACTCACTTTATTTTTCCATTTCTGTTTCCCATCACTTTATAATAATCAGCATTATGAAAATGTCGCGCTTCATACTCACAGGAATCTTGCTCGGATTTGTATTGTTCAAAAGCGAAGCCGTATCGTGGTTTCGCATTTTCGAGATGTTCCATTTTCAAAGTTTTCATATGTACGGCATCATAGGTTCGGCTGTAGTGGGTGGCATGCTATCCATTAGGTTGATAAAATCTCAGCACCTCAAAAATATTGAGGGAAGGGAATTGGAGATAAAAGACAAGAATAAAAGCATCGGCCGCTATTTGATAGGTGGCATTATTTTCGGTTTGGGTTGGGCGTTAGCGGGCGCCTGCCCTGCGCCTATGTTTATTCTACTGGGTAGTGGTTACACCATATTTGTGGTGTACCTCCTGGCTGCCATGACCGGCACTTTTGTGTATGGGCTGGTGCGCAAAAGTTTACCGCACTAACAATGGAGAACCCAAATTGATTCCTCTTATCTTTGTAGCCTTGTCAAGAATCAAATTTGCATCTAGCGTTTAGGAAACTTTAATTCTATCAATTGAACGATTAAAGATTTCCAATACACCAACCTATGGCTGCTTTTCCTGATTTTCAATATTAATATTTTTACTTCGCTTTGTTTCCTTATTTACTTTTTCTGCTCTTCTTTTTCCTCAATGGCTTCCTTTTTTTTCTGCGCTGCCGTTTTTGCCTTCTTGTTGAAATAGCCTCTTAAAAGTATATTATGTTTCGCTGCTTCCATATTTTCATCCAAGCCTTTGGAGCTTTTTTTGAGGTTCAGCATCGTTTGATCAAAATTTGCAGCAATTGTTGAGTCTCGTATTAGCCTGCCAAGTGTTCCGTTTCCGCTGTTCACATTAATCATGATTTCAGCCAGCTGCCCCGAAATGATTTCAGCATTACCCGCAGTCACTTGCAAACTAGCCAATATAGCATCGGTTTCAACTGGTTCTGTTGAATATAGTTCTTGTCCTGATTTTACCATTTGCTCACCGGAGCTCCCTTGGGTAATAATTAAAAGACGATCTCCAATAAGACCTTCTGAACCGATTACGACTTCACAGTCTGTTTTAATAAATTGTTGAACTTCTTTTCTAATCAACATATCAACACGAACTGTTGAATCGTTAATTATTTTGATATTATCAACAGTCCCTACATTGACACCTGAAAATCGGATGTTATTGCCTACCTGCAAACCGCTTATGTTATAAAAAGTAGTAGTTAGTTTAAATACCGGGTTGAACAAATTTTTCTGCTTTCCAATTATAAAGATGGCAAGTACAAATAATATCAGTCCCCCTGTTATAAAAAGCCCTAATCGTACCTTGAATTTTTGTGTGTGCTGTTCCATGATAAATGTTTGTAAAGTATAGTATTATGCTTTGAATTGTGAACTTCTATTTATTTAAAAAATGATTTTATCAACGGGTCAGATGATTTTTCAAACTCTTCTAATTTTCCTTCATGATAGACTTCACCATCAGCAAGCATTATTATTCGGTTTGCGGTGGTACGTGCACATTCTATGTCGTGTGTGATGATGATAGAAGATGTTTTGTATTTTTTTTGAACATCATTAATGAGTAGACTAATTTCTCCTGATGTCACCGGGTCAAGCCCTGTTGTAGGTTCGTCATATAACATAATGAGTGGATCAACAACAATGGTACGGGCCAAACTAACCCGCTTTCGCATGCCGCCCGAAAGCTGAGATGGCATTTTATTCAGTGTATCAGTTAAGCCAACATTTTCCAGAACAGTCGTAATCTTTTCATCCATTTCTTTTTGTGACAAATTTTTTCTTATCCTCCGTAAAGGGAATTCAAGGTTCTGCTTTACCGTCATTGAATCATAGAGGGCGCCACTTTGAAAAAGGAACCCAATCTGTTTTCTTAACTCACCCAATTCATTTGTAGTTAACACACTTACATTCTTACCCAGGACATCAATTTTTCCGCTATCAGTAAATAATAAACGAACAATACACTTTATCAGAACGGATTTACCTGAACCGGATTTGCCAAGCACAACAAGATTTTCGCCATTAAAAAGATTCAGCGATATGTTTTTCAATACCTCCTGATTCCCAAATCCTTTCCTCAGGTTAATTATCTCAATGACCCGTTCATCGGCTGAAATTATCTTCACCTTATCGTTTGTGCTCTCTTTCTGTGAATCGTTCATGATGTTATCATATCTGTGATTTGAACAGCAATCAGATCAACAATTATCACAACCAGTGAAGAAATCACTACTGCTGAATTCGCAGCAATACCAACACTCTCGGTACCACGTCCTGCATTGTATCCTTTATAACATCCCACAAAACCAATCACGGCTCCGAAAAAAAATGATTTAATGAAGGCCGGAATAAAATCAATAAAGTCGACTTGACTGAATGCCTGTGAGAAAAATAATGTAAATGTCACATCTCCTTTGATATTTGCTCCTGCCCAACTACCGAGAATTCCAAGAGCGTCCGCATATAATATCAGCAAAGGTATCATCAGCGTGGCGGCTAAAACTCTTGTGACTACTAAATATTTAATCGGACTAATTGATGACACCTCCATGGCATCTATCTGTTCGCTCACTTTCATTGAACCTAATTCTGCTCCCATACCAGAACCGATTTTTCCTGCACAGATCAATGCTGTTATTACCGGACCCATTTCTCTGATAATGGAGACCGCTACCATTCCCGGAAGCATAGTTACTGCCCCGAAATCAACAAGCACCGGACGCGACTGAATGGTCAGTACCAAACCCATTATTACACCTGTAACCGAAATAAGTGGTAACGTTTTATTTCCTATTTGAAAACACTGTCGTAAAAATTCCCTAAACTCAAAATCACGGGAAAACATTTCTTTTAAAGTGCCTGAAATGAATAAATAAACATCCGCCACTTCAGTAAAAAAGTTACCTGCGTTTTCAGTTTTTGAAATTATTTTCTCGGATAGCCTTAGTGAATGTCTGGTTGCAAATTCTGCCGCTCTACCTATAGGAATGACTTTTTTCATTTCAATACGTTTGATTTTAAATTGCTGACCATTTGCTTATGCTTTTCCTTATTAATTAAATCAAATTTTATTATTGAAGGTGCAGGAAGTATATTTCCCGGTACGAATCCCCCTGGTTTCAGCGATTCAAAATGGTCAAATATGATTTTGAGATTGGTAGTTAACGGACTAGACAAAAACATACCGGTGACGCCACAAAACGCTCCGCTTTGCCGTATTACGAGAACAGAAATCATAGCATCCATTTTTAAGTGTATCAAGTCAGGCATTTTGTATGAATTCAATGCAACGGATAGAAGGCCTTCACCTGATTGAAGCAATCCGAAAACAGCACGGTATTCTAAACTCCAACGAAATATTGGCTTTTCTAAAATTAATTATTAGCTCTGAGTGAAGGATTTTGGGTTTGCGTTAAATAGAACGGCAAATAATTTCTGCGGGCATTTATACATCTTCGGTTATGTTTAATCTTAATAGTGCTCAAACTCTAAAACTGAGGGCTACTTCTTAGTTTAATTTACTGCTTGAATCAGATTGTATATCCAGCGCAACATATGTTGCCATTAATCGAAAGTTGAATTCAGCTTTTCCGCTTTATTGTAAAAAAATAACTGATTTGAAAGCAAAATAAAATGTAACTTCTGAAATACGCGCCATCATTTTATTCTACCCATTTTCATTGCTTATTTTTCACATAAAAGCAAGAGACAAGATGCGTCTAATTCAGTGAGCAAGCGTTACACAATTAATGATAAAAGTTACATTATTCACATTTCTTCAAATGTATTACCTCTTTTGCCATAAAACCATTTGAAACAGAAAGGACGATTCCCACAATTTTTTTTGAAGGGTGGTGATAAAAATCCTGTAAAAAGAAGATTGGCAGCTATATCCATCTCTCATAGCAATTACCGGATCAGGCCCTTGTTCCATTCGGTTATAATCGCATAATTGGAGGTTAGATAGTGGGATTATTTATTCGTGGCAGATAAATCGTCCTGCCAATCTTCAAGCACCCTTCAAGTCATTTATTCACAAGCGAGGTTGTCCGGATATATCTGATTTATTTTATACATTTGGTACTAAACTGGAAACTATGCGCAATTTACTATGGTTCGTTGCTGTGATTTGCATCATTATTTGGATGCTTGGGTTTTTTGGAATGGTTGCCGGAATGCCGACAGGCAAGCTTTTGCATATTTTATTGGTAATCGCCATTATTTCTATTCTGTATAATATTATTTCCGGCAGGAGGCCATTGTAGCCAATAAATGATCACTATTCAGGGCAATTCCTTTCTCTGAATTTATGGCAGTATGAAAAAGCCCATCGGGATACTGATGTTCAACACCACTCAATTTACTTAGGTTATATCCAGTTACGAGCTGTTCCTAGTCATACCAACTATTATTTAGGTTGCGATATAACTTTGGGATGTCCATGTTTAATTACAACAAATGTTTTAGAAAATTCACATGAATTCAATTTCAATATTTCACCCAATCCATCTTCAGGTAGTTTTAATATAACTTATTTGCTACCACAAAACAAGGATGGAAAATTAGAAATTTTTGATATGACTGGTAGGTTAGTTTACCAATTTACTTTACCAAAATGGACGACTTTACAAAATATCAATTTGCCCACTTATATCAGTGATGGACTATATAATTGCGTAATAACAAGTATGAAGACGAGAGCCAGTAAGAAAATCGCAATTGTCAAAAAATAAAATCAGTATTATGAATTCAGAAACATACTTGACACCAGAAGTGTAAATCGTCAAAAAGTGCCCACCCAACCGTCCCCTCAAAAAACAATTCCGCTGTATCTTTCTCGATATCAGCAGTATAGCAATCAGTGTAGTGGCCTCGGCAAGAATCGAACTTGCATCTAGAGTTTAGGAAACTCCTATTCTATCCATTGAACTACGAGGCCGGTGTGTGTTATCTTATGGTGCTGCCGTTTTCGGATCCGTTGCCGGGGCTCACAAAGTTCAACACACCATCGGCATTTTCCGCCATCAATATCATGCCTTTTGACTCGATGCCTTTGATTTTGCGGGGTGCCAAATTTACCAATAAACTTACTTTCTGTCCTATCACTTGTTCAGCACTGTGGTATGCTGCAATGCCTGAAACCACGGTGCGCTGCTCGCTGCCAAGGTCCACGGTGAGCTTCAGCAATTTGTCGGTATCAGGCACTTTTTCCGCTGCGGTAATGGTACCTGTGCGTATGTCCATTTTGCTAAACTCGTCAAATGTGATGGTCGCCTTGTCGGCAGCCACAGGCAGCGTGGCTGCGCTTGCAGCCGCACTGTCAGCGGTGTTGGTTGCGTTTAATTTTTCCACTTGTGTTTGTATAATGTCGTCTTCTGTTTTTTGGTAAAGCAATTTCGCTTCGCCCAATGCGCTGCCTGCAGTGAGCAATTTTACACTACCTGCCGCTGCCCACAGGCTTGGCTCAAGGTTGAGCATGCCCTCCAACTTGCGCGCTGTGAACGGCAAAAAAGGTTCGCACAATATCGCGAGGTTGGCGACTATCTGCAATGAAATATACAGCACAGTTGCCACACGGTCGGGGTCTTCTTTAATCACTTTCCACGGCTCGTTGTCAGCCAGGTACTTGTTGCCCACACGCGCCAGGTTCATGAGCTCGGCCAGCGCTTCGCGAAAACGAAACTCTTCGATGCTCCGCGCTATGGCTTGTGGGAAGGCAGCCACTTGTTTGAGCACCTCACGGTCATCATCCGTAAGCTCGTGGCAAGCCGGTACTTTATTGTCAAAATATTTTTGTGTGAGCACCAGCGCACGATTTACGAAGTTTCCAAACACGGCCACCAACTCATTGTTGACACGCGCCTGATAATCTTTCCAGGTAAACTCGCTGTCTTTGGCTTCGGGTGCGATGGAGCAAAGCACATATCGCAACTCATCTTGCTTGTCGGCAAAGTCGCGCAGGTACTCGTGCAGCCATACGGCCCAGTTGCGCGAGGTAGAAATTTTTCGTCCTTCGAGATTCAGAAACTCATTGGCCGGCACGTTGGTGGGCAGCACGAATCCACCATGCGCATGCAATATGATAGGGAATATAATGCAGTGAAAAACAATATTGTCTTTGCCAATGAAATGAATGAGTTGCGTGTCGGCATCGCACCAGTAATTTTTCCAATCTTTATTGTTGTCTTGCGCCCACTGCTTGGTGGCAGAGATATAACCGATGGGTGCATCGAGCCACACGTACAACACTTTGCCTTCGGCATCGGGCAGCGGCACTTTCACGCCCCAGTTGAGGTCGCGGGTCATGGCACGCGGCTGCAGGCCGCCTTCTATCCACGATTTACATTGCCCATACACGTTGGGTTTCCAATCGCTTTTGTGGCGGTCTATGATCCACTCGCGTAGCCAAGTTTCATACTCATTGAGCGGTAAAAACCAGTGGCTGGTAGGCTTGAGTGCAGGCGTGGCGCCACTGAGTGTTGAGCGCGGGTTGATAAGGTCCTGAGGGCTGAGAGTGGAGCCGCACTTTTCGCACTGATCGCCATAGGCGCTGTCGTACCCGCACTTGGGGCAGGTGCCGATAATATAGCGGTCAGCCAAAAACTGTTTTGCTTCGGGATCGAAATATTGTTCGGAATTTATTTTTTCAAACTTGCCTTTCTCATACAGTTTCAAAAAGAAATCAGAAGCCGTTTGATGGTGCAACTCAGATGACGTACGGTGGTAGATGCTGAAGTCGATACCAAATTGAGCAAAGGCATCGCGATTCATCGCATGATATTTGTCAACGATGGCTTGTGGTGTGGTCTCTTCTTTGCGCGCCTGCATGGTGATGGCAGCTCCGTGTTCATCGCTGCCACAAATGAATGCCACATCGCTGCCCACCGCGCGCAGGTAACGCACGTAGATATCTGCCGGTAGGTATGCACCCGCTATGTGACCTATGTGCAGGGGGCCATTTGCGTAAGGCAATGCAGCTGTTACGGTATATCTTTTTGCGGCCAACGGAGCGATTTAAAAAGTATGAATTCTAATAGTTTATAACTTGCGGCAAAGATAACAGAAATACATGACGCTGATTACTCCACCTGCCTTGCAGCGGGGCGATACCATCGCCATAGCGGCTACTGCGCGCAAGGTTTCGCGCGAAGAAATGTTGCCCGCCATTAAACTGTTGCAGTCGAAAGGCTATGTGGTTTCCGAATGCCGCCATCTGTATGCAGAAGACAACCAGTACGCCGGCAACGACAGCCAGCGCGCGGCCGACTTGCAGCAGGCTCTCGACAACCCTGACATCAAAGCAGTGATGTTTGCTCGCGGAGGATACGGCACCGTGCGGATCATCGATCAAATAGATTTTTCAAATTTTAAAAAACAACCTAAATGGCTGATAGGGTTTAGTGACCTTACGGTGTTGCATAGTCATGTGAACCATTTAGTAGGTGTGGAAACAATTCATGCTCCCATGATGATCAATCTGGCTAGCGTCACAAGCCAGTCGCAAGAGATGTTGCTTGACATTTGGAAAGGCACGGGGGCGACCCTCGAAGCCATTGCACACGTACTCAATCGCACTGGCAGCGCACAAGGGCAACTCACAGGTGGCAACTTATCGGTGCTTTACAGTTTGCTGGCATCGCCATCAGACGTAGACACGCAAGGCAAAATACTTTTCATTGAAGACCTTGACGAATACTACTACCACATCGACCGCATGATGCAGGCATTTCACCGCGCAGGCAAACTAAGCGGGCTGGCTGGGCTGGTGGTGGGTGGCATGAGCGACATGCGCGACAATCAAATTCCGTTCGGAAAAAATGCCGAGACTATAATCAAAGAATACACTGCGGCTTATGATTATCCGGTGTGCTTTGGATTCCCTGCCGGCCACATCAACCAAAACATGCCGCTGATAATGGGCCGCCAAGTTCAGCTGAGCGTAGACGAAAAGGTAGTGATGCAGTTTTAAACTACGGCAGCGTGTTTTTAAAATTCTGATAACGCTGATCGAAAGTCCCGGTGCCGGTGCATCCCAATGCGGTCTTCTTGTCCTTGATATTTTGAACTCGGTTGCCTGGATTGGGGTGCGTACTCAGAAATTCGGGTGGGCTGGCGGTGCCCGCTTCCAGCAGTTTTTCAAAAAAAGCAGCTGCGCCATCGGCCTTCCATTCGGTAGGGCACAAATATATCACCGAATAATCATCGGCATCGGTTTCGTTGCCTCGGCTAAACTTGAGCGACACCAATGTGGCGGCTATATCAGTAATGAGGCCCTGGTTGTTGCCCAATAAGTAATCAGCGATAATGGATAAACCGTAAATTTTTGTGAGCTGATCTGTAGTGTGCCTGCGGTCGGAGTGTGCCATTTCGTGCCCCAGCACTCCTGCCAATTGATGTTCGGCATTCAGGTATTTGATTAAGCCGGTGTAGACATAAATATAGCCACCGGGTGTGGCAAAGGCATTCAGCTCTGCATCATTCTGAATAATTTTAACTGTCCAAGGAAAGCGGTCTTTGTAATAGACGTATCCGCTGTTCAAAATTTTGTTGCGCATGTCATACACATAAGCATAGGCCTGTGGGTATTGTGCGCTGTCGAGCACTGGGTAGTCTTGCGGGTTGGCTGCAATTTCGGCACTTACCTGCTGACCCAGTTTGATGTCATCTTCAACCGAAAAAAGGTTAAAGCTGTTGTCATCCGGGTTGGTTTTTTCGCAGCTGCCGGCCAACATGGCGGTGGCTGTCAGTAATATAATAAGGTACTTGTTCATGATTAGGTGTATTTGAAGAATTTATGGTTCCCTACACATAGGCAAGAATTGTACCGAATGCTAAAAAGCCAAAATCGCCACTCACAGAGTGACGATTTTGGCAAGCAGTTTTTGGTCCCTACTTTTTTCAGCTACGCTGGTTGGGCGCTACGCTGCAATCGGTGCGGGCATCACAGTACGCGTGTACTTACGTGTGCGGGCCAGTGATCGTAATATCCTGTATCTGTGTGGAAGTCCTTCTATAGATCTTACCAATTTGATACTGTCTAACAACATCTTTTGTTTTTCGTCTTGCGGAACAAAGCTGTTTTGTGAAAATTCGTTGTGTAACATTATTTTAGTGTTTAAGATTTATCCTCAGTGTTGTTGGTCTTCATGGTGAGGTTATTTCCCTAACACGATTACAAAAGTATACCATGCAGCGCCCATTGGCTCGTTTATTTGGTGAATTTGGTGGTTTCTTTGGGTAACCGGATACATTTGGGGGGTGAAAGTCTGATATTGATCTATATTGCTTTATGGCCGAACACAATGAACTGGGTAAAAAAGGCGAGGCAGAGGCCATCGCTTACCTCAAAAAGAATGGTTTTAACATCTTGGAGGTGAATTGGCGCTTTAAAAAGGCCGAAATCGACATTATTGCTACCGAAGGGGACAAACTGGTGTTTGTGGAGGTTAAAACGCGTAGGCCCGATGCGCTGCAGGAGGGCGAATTGGCAGTAAATATCCGTAAACAAGGCCTTCTGATAAGGGCCGCGGCCGGATACTATGAAGAAAAGGCCCATGCCTTTGAGTCACGATTCGACATCATAACAGTGATGTTTACAGGACGAGGCGCTGAAATAAACCATATACGCGAAGCTTTTTACCCACCGCTTGGATAATGTAACTACCTTTGCGCCTTATAGTAAGCACATGCGCAGAAAAGCCAATATCGACAAAAACCGCCCTGAAAAGGCTGCCCGCAAGGGCAAAACAACCGGACCTTCTAAACGCTCCCACCGCAAGGGCACCACCGAAGACAAGCCTGCCAGCACCGCAAAGCCTGCGCGCGGCAAACGGCCATTGACCAAATCGGGACCTTCGGGCCAGCCACCGCCACGCAGAGCACGGGGTAAAAAGTTTGAAGCACCCGTGAAACCTGCTTTCAAAAAAAGCAAGTTTGAAAATGACGATAAATTCCGAGGCCGCAACGACAAGCGGGTGGCTGATGAAGATAAACCGCTCAATTACTCACGCGAAAAGCCTGAACTCTCAGGTCTCACACGTCTCAATAAATACATATCTAACAGTGGCATATGCTCGAGAAGAGAAGCCGACAAACTAATAGAAGCCGGTGCGGTGACTGTAAATGGCGAAGTGGTAAGTGAGTTGGGATATAAAATATCTCCTGACGATGTGGTGCAGTATGGCGGCACACCCGTGCGCACAGGCCGCAATGTGTATGTGTTACTCAACAAACCCAAAGACTACATCACTACCACTGACGATCCGATGAACCGCAGAACTGTAATGGCACTAGTGCGTAACGCAGGCCGTGAGCGGATTTATCCAGTTGGCAGGCTCGACAGGGCTACCACCGGCCTGCTGCTGCTCACCAACGATGGCGACATCACCAAAAAACTGACCCACCCCAGCCATCAGATAAAAAAGATCTATCACGTAGAACTTGACAAATCGGTTAAACTGGGTGATATGAAGAAAATACGCGAAGGCGTGGAGCTGGAAGATGGCGATATAAAAGTAGACGTGATTGATTATGTTGGGCTGGGCGATAATAAAAAAGTGGTGGGTGTGGAACTGCACTCGGGGCGCAACCGCATTGTGCGCAGGCTATTCGAACACCTGGGTTATGAAGTACAAAAACTCGATCGGGTATATTTTGCCGGACTCACCAAAAAAGATCTGCCGCGCGGGCGATGGCGTTTTCTTACCGAAATGGAAGTAAACATGCTGCGCATGCAAACAGGAAAAAAGAAATCGGCTTAGTGTTTCGACATTACGGTGATGCCTTCTTCATTGGAGAGTGAACTCTTCAGGTCGTTGAGTTTCTTTTGTTTTTCAAGCAGCACATAAAGCTGATCCTCATCTGCCGTATCTTTTATTATCAGTTGTACTTCGCGTATCATGGCGCGTACGCGCTGCAGCCGCAGTTTATTGATTACCGATATCACTGATCTTTTTAAAAGCGCTGACTCTTCGGGCACAGCAATTTTGTGCATGGCTTCCCAGTTTTCACTCAACTCATGGCGGGTGGACATCAGTTCAATACATAATTGTTGCACCTCTTCATCAGCTTCATTTACCAATGCACTTACATCGGTATCTGTTTCACTTTCATTATCACTGAAATACGTGAACACCTTTTCGTAAACCGCATTTTTAAATTCCAATCCATCGCGTTGTATCGCTTCTATCACCAGTTTCGAAACTTTGTATTTAGTCTCCTTTGGCTCGCGCGGATTGGTATCGTCATGAAAAATCACTTCGTGATTTCCATAGTTCAACATCAATCTTATCAGGTCTTTCTCTATATAGTCCAGCGGGTTTTCTTCCACTAACTCCAGCACATCATCCTGCATGTCGGGAGTGGGCGGTGGCGCCATAGGCTCCTCGCCATAGCGTTGCTTGATGGATTTGCGCTTGATACGCTGCAACTCGGCAAACAAAATTTGCTCATTAATTTCGAGCTTGCGTGCACACTGCTGCACATATGCGGTGGCAATGATGGTATCGGGTATGCGTGCAATGCTTTCGATGATGTCGCGTATCAACGCACCTTTCTTTACCGGGTCGTTTGCTGTGTCTTCAAGCAGCAATCCTGTTTTGAAGAGTATAAAATCTACCGCACTATCTGTGATAAACTTTTGTAATTCGTACGCGCTTAGCCTGCGCGCCATCGAGTCGGGATCTTCGCCTTCGGGAAACAGCACACACTTTACATTGAGTCCTTCTTCGAGAATAAGATCGATACCTCGCAACGAAGCTTTGATGCCTGCTGTATCCCCATCGTACAGCACGGTTACATTTTTGGTATAACGGCCTATCAGTCTTATCTGCTCTACAGTAAGCGAAGTACCTGACGAGGCTACCACATTTTCTACCCCTGATTGATGCAGCGACACCACATCAGTGTAGCCTTCTACGAGGTTACAAGTGTCATGCTGTTGGATAGCCTTTCGCGCCTGGCTGATGCCATACAGCACTTTGCTTTTGTGATATATCTCCGACTCGGGTGAGTTAATATACTTGGGCGACTTGGGATCCGACTGTAAAATGCGGCCGCCAAAAGCAATCACCTTGCCGGTGAGATTGTGAATAGGAAACATTACCCGCCCACGAAACCGATCGTACTGCTTGGTTTCATTGCGAATGGTAAAACCCGCTTTGTCGAGATACTCAATGTTATACCCGGCCTCCAGTGCAGCAGATGTAAGACTGTCCCAGCTGTCGGGCGCATAGCCAAGCTCAAACTTGCGGATGGTGGCTTCTTCAAAGCCACGTTCTTCAAAGTACGTAAGTCCAATTGCCTGGCCCTTTTCAGTTTCCCAAAGCTGGTCCTGAAAAAATTTAGCGGCAAAAGCAGTGACGATGAACAGACTTTCTTTCTCGTTTTGCGCGGCTATATCTTCAGGCGTGATTTCTTTTTCTTCAATCGCAATGTGATACTTGCCGGCAAGGTATTTCAATGCTTCGGGGTAGGTAGCATGCTCATGCTCCATGATAAAATTCACCGAGTTGCCCGCTTTGCCGCAACCAAAACATTTGTAAATCCCTTTGACAGGTGACACTGTAAATGATGGCGTACGTTCGTTATGAAAAGGGCATAGACCCAACATGTTGACACCTCGCTTTTTAAGCGTGATAAAATCACCCACCACCTCGTCAATGCGGGCGGTATTAATAATCTCGTCAACTGCTTCTTTAGGAATCACTACACTAATTTTTTGAATCTGGACTTGTTGGTGCGCAAGGGAAAGGACTTCACCATGAAGATAGATAATCTGTTGTAATATGCATCCCCACCTACTTCATCGGCATCGTTGTGGCCGGCTCCCGATATGAACCACAGCTCTTTACGCGGTGATATGGCCAGGTTGTAAAGTTCTAGCACTTTGGTGGCAGGAGCAAGCATATCGGCTGTTCCGGTCACAAACATTATGGGTATATCGAGCGTGGCCAGCGCGCTGCCAATGCTGAACGCGTCTTCTCCCACGCCCATTCTGCGCAAAGTGTTCCGTTTTACCACAGGCAACAGCCAGCGATAGCCTTTACCCCATTTGTTTTCAAATTCGTATTCCACCAGCGTATCAAGGGTGGCCACAGGACTTTGTAATATTAGCGCGTGGGGCCTGTCATCGGCCAGCGCCACTTCTGCGGCCACCAGCGCACCTACGCCCACGCCAAGCACCGAACAGTTTACAGTTTCGGGCCAGCTGTAAATGCTATCGAGCAAAAGGCGCACGTCCATAACGCTTTGCCTACCCGGCTCAAAAACATCGCCACCGCTATAGCCGTGTGCGCGCAAGTCGGCCAATACCACACGAAAGCCACGGTCGTGAAAACTGCGTACGTGATCCAAATAATTGAGTTTGCCTTCACCCACATCGTGAAGGATAAGAACAGTGATGGCATTGGGGTTGCTCACATTATTGAAATACCAGCACTGAATAGGCTTGCCCGCTTCACTCTCTATGTCAAACTCGCGATAGCCGATACCCAGTGCTTCCGGTTTGTCGAGCAGTGTAAGCGTAAGTGGCAGTTCGAAGCCGTTGATGCCCATCATATCTTCCCACTGCCGTTTCACCAGGTTGGAGTCCACACGCGAAGGACGTATCAACTCATCTATCTGCTGTGTGGCACTCCAAAAAACAAGCAACACGAGTGCGCTAGAGAACAGAATAAAAAAATTGAAAATGCTTTTGAGATTCATGAAATGAAGACTGCAGAAATAACAAGCGTCTGAGCCTAGTTATTGTTCCCTTTCGGTGGTGAATTTTACCAGCTCACGAAGCCCGCGACTGTACTCGTTTTGAGGAAACTGATCCAACAAATCAAATGCTTTTTGTTGATGTAATTGCATTTGACTTTTAGCATAATCGATTCCTTTGTTTTGTATCACATATTGGATGAGCTCATCCACTTTTTTCTTATTGGTGTTGTTATTTTTGATAATGTTCACAATCCATCTTTTCTCGCTGCGCGTGGCTTTGGCGAGCACGTGTATGAGTGGCAGCGTGAGCTTGCTTTCCTTAATGTCGATGCCGGTGGGCTTGCCAATTTTATCGCCCGGACCAAAGTCAAACAAATCGTCTTTGATCTGAAATGCAATGCCAATGTGTTCGCCAAACTTACCCATAATCTCAACCTTTTCTGCATCAGCACCGGCTGATGACGCGCCACAAGCACAGCAAGAGGCTATGAGCGAGGCCGTTTTCTGACGAATGATGTCGAAATAAATGGATTCCTCAATGTCGAGCTTGCGTGCTTTTTCTATTTGCAGGAGTTCGCCTTCGCTCATTTGTTCCACTGCTTCGGAGACTATGCGCAACAATTCAAACTCTTTGTTTCGTACCGCCAGCAGGAGCCCGCGCGATAACAAATAATCGCCCACCAGTACAGCAATTTTGTTTTTCCACAATGCATTGATAGAGAAAAAACCTCTGCGAAGGCTACTGTCATCTACTACATCATCGTGCACCAGGGTGGCCGTGTGCAATAGCTCTATGAGTGAAGCCCCGCGGTAGGTTGATTCACTGATGCCCCCACACATACCCGCGCTAAAAAACACAAACATAGGCCGCATCTGCTTGCCTTTGCGCTTCACAATGTAATGCGTGATGCGGTCAAGTAAAGGCACCGTGCTCTTCATCGACTCCCTGAACTTCTGTTCGAAGGTGTCCATCTCAACGGCTATAGGTTTCTTGATTTGTTTTAGGTCCAACATGGGCTGCGCTCTAAAGGCTCAAAAGTAGTTAAATCAACATAAAGCCCCTCGTGTACACGAGGGGCTTTATCTTAGATTATTCGAAACGCTAATTAGCTGATTCTGATCTTGCCAAATTTTGAAACTGCCCCCTTGCGTGCATAAATAATCACTTCACTCGCATTCACCTGCATGTTGATTTTGGGCATCATGATGGCTTTGGCCTCTTTAGCCTCAAACAAAGGCGTACGCTTAATGTTTTTAGTAGTACCATCTACTATCACCAAACAAGTCATTGCTTTTTTCACGCTGTTCATGTATACCACATCTCCCGGTTTTTTCGGATTGATGTTTTTAGGGTTGTCGTTGAATACAAAATAAATCTTATCGCCCACCACCGCTTTGAGGTATGACGAGTAGGTACCACCGTCATTTCTTGAAACTTGTTTTTTAGGAATGCGTTGCGTCCAATCTATGGTTCCGTCAGGCTTTATACTCACAGCGATTATGTCGTTGTAATAGTAATAGTAGTTGCATGTAGTCATTCCTGTTTTGGGATCTGTGGTGCAAACGCGTTGCACATTAAAGTATTCCGCAATTAAGATGGCTCCTCCATCTGTGCGCGTAACCAAGTCATCCAGTGAAAATGAATAATCAAGACCTTTTTCTCCTTTGGCTACTTTTTTGGCTTTCATAAACTCAGCCAGAAAATCTTTTGAAAATTCATTCACACCTTTGGTAATTACTTCTTTGGTGTTGCGATCTATACGTGTGTAGAACACACCCGACATGCCAGAGTTGCGGACGTTGGCGTAGAATCCTGCTGTCACAAGGTTGCCCATAGGGTCAATTCTGAAAGTAACCTCATCAATAAATTTGTTGCCAAGGCTCAGACTGTATTCTTTTAAGTCACCAGTTTTATGAAAGTAGCCTAATACGCTATAAGTATAGTTTGGCTTGTCCTTCTTACTCTTCTTCATGTCCTCATCTGTCAAACGTGCAAGCATGAATACGTTACCGTCATTATCAACCGTGTAATTGGAGATGGAGAAATACTTGTCTTTGTATGGCAGTTGAACTCCTTTTTCCCATACGGTGTTCAACGAATTGTCAATCACTTTGTATGAAAATTTCTCATTGGCATACTTGTCATAAGGCTCATTGTGATACACCAATATTTTGGTGCTGTCGTTTGAAAGCACAAAATCAAATGAACCTGCATTTTTCTTTTTCTCCACTTTTATAAAGTCGAGTTCCTTCATGTCGTTGTTCACCTTGCCATCAAGCGTTACCGTGTTTACAAAAGCAAAGTTTTTCATTTGGTCTTTGTTCAGGTAAGAAGTGAACAACATCAACTTTCCATTTACATAGAATAGGTTTTCAAAACTTACGTCTTTCCCATTGGTACTCGGCATTTGTATTTCCTTAGAAAAGGCCATTTTCAGATCTTTCTGATTGTATCGCTCAAGAAACAATTTGGGGGATTTAAATCGCTGGCTCACTGTGCGAATCACAAAAAATCCGGTTTCATCTTCGCCTATTATTCCGTTGACACCTGAGTTTTTAACCACTTTTTCTTCCGCCCCCCAGGTTACAGTTATTTGCTGAGCCGAAACTTTTGCAGAAAAGATCAATAGCAAAAATGCTAATTGAAAAAAGAATTTTAATTTTTTCATGTTTTGTATGTGTATCAGTTTATATTTGAGCCACGAAATTATGCCAATTAAAATGGTATAAAAATTTATCGCTCACATTTAACTTAATTTTAATCTGTTCAAATGTCATTCAGATCAATAACCCTCTTCATAGCTTTGCTTTTATTAGCATTTAGTAATGCTTTTGCACAATTTCCTGTGCAAACTGATACCTCCAAAACCAAGGACATGGCAAAAGTGGAGGTGTTTTCTGCGAATAATTATTTTGGGAAAGAATCGCGCAATACAGAACAAAACTGGGCTATCAAGGTAAATCCTATCCTCATGTTGAATGGTGATTTACCTCTTTTTATTGAACGCAGAATAACAAAATCAACTAGTGTGGAGTTGGCCATCGGTTTTACCACCAGAGACTATATGTTGGATTTGTTTGAAGACGAAATTTTTTCTGAAAGCATAGACGCCCGTGAGTTCAGCCCCGGATTATCATTTCAAGCAGGGTTCAGATATTTTCCATCCAGTTCAGAAGAAGCCATTCAGGGTTTCTACCTGGCTCCCGAAATCAGAAACAGAACTTATAATTCCGACATCACCTTTCAGTGTAACACCAGTTTGCCTTCGGCCACCGCATACAATGAGGTGAGAAAATACACCGACTACAAACTTTCCATAGGATACCAGGAATTGGATGGATTTAGCGAAGATGTGGTGCTTGACTACTACGTGAGTTTTGGTATGCGAAGCCGCGATATAAATGGTTTTGAATGCACGCTAAATGACTTGACAGGCTTTGAAGAAATTGTAACTCGAAAGGAAAATAAATTTGTTCCAGTATTCGGGATGGGTGTAAAAATCGGCCTCTCGTTTAAGTAAGCTTAAGCAGACTTGTTGGCCAATTGCCCGCAGGCTGCATCAATGTCTTTGCCACGGCTGCGCCTTATATTCACAATGATGTTGCGGCTCTCAAGGTACTGACTAAAAGAAGCAATCATGTCCTTTTTTGCGTTTTCAAATTCAGCTCCATCAATTGAGTTGTACTCAATAATATTCACCTTGCAGGGCACGTGCTTGCAAAATGCAGCCAACTCTCGAGCGTCTTCTATCGTATCATTAAATCCTTTGAATACAATATACTCATAGGTAACACGCGTGCCTGTTCTTTCATAAAAATATTTTAACGCATCGGCCAGCACTTCCAGATTGTTGTGCTCATTGATGGGCATTATTTTGTCACGCTTGGCATCGTTGGCCGCGTGCAGCGACAATGCAAGGTTAAAACGCACCTTATCATCGCCCAACTTCATTATCATCTTTGATATGCCCGCGGTAGACACTGTTATTCTTTTGGGCGACATGTTGAGCCCATCTGGTGAAGTAATCCGATCTATACTTTTTAACACATTGGCGTAGTTGAGTAAAGGCTCTCCCATGCCCATGTAAACTATGTTAGACAGCGGCATGTTGTATCTCGCCTTCGCCTGCTTGTCAATTAAATATACCTGATCGTATATTTCATCGGCATCGAGATTGCGTACCCTTTCTAACTTGCCGGTTGCACAAAACTTGCAGCTGAGGCTACACCCAACTTGTGACGACACACAAGCCGTCATTCGATCGCGACTGGGTATCAGCACTGCTTCCACAATATTTTTGTCGTACAGAGCAAGTGCATTTTTGATGGTGCCATCCGTACTTACCTGACTATTGTGAAGGGTGAAGTTGTGAAAGGTAAAATTCTCTTCGAGCCAGCTGCGCGTAGGCTTCGAGAGATTGGTCATCACCTCAAAACTGTGAGCCGATTTTTCCCATAGCCATTCGTAAACTTGCCTCGCGCGAAAAGGCTTATCGCCATTCTCCACAAAAAATGTCGTGAGCTGTTCGAGCGAAAGTGATCGTATATTCGTTTTTTCTGATTTCATCAGGGTTGCAAAGTTAATCTTTATTTTTGTGGCCTGCGCGCCTAAAACGCTGAAATGCAAGCCCTATGAGAGTTCTACAAGCCGATAGTGTACATCCCGTTTCCTCAGCACCCATTTTGAAGGGCGCGGTGGTAGTAGCAGATGATGGCACCATCTTCAAAGTATTAGATCCGGCCATAACCGAAATACCTGCTGATGCATCGAAATTACGAGGGGTCCTGGTGCCGGGATTTGTCAACGCGCACTGCCACCTGGAGCTATCCTACATGCATGGTGCCATCCCCAAACACACGGGCCTCAATAATTTCATCCGTGAAGTTGAAAAATTGAAATCATCAAGACCAAACGATGTCTTCACCTCTGCCCAACGCGCAAATGCCGACATGCGCGCACAGGGCATAGTGGCGGTGGGCGACATAGCCAACGGAGCTTCCGCGCTACAAATAAAAAAGGCAAGTACCTTGGTTTACCACACCTTCATTGAAGTGTTCGGCTTTGACCCGGCTAAAGCTGATGAGGCATTCGCACACGCCTGCGCGCTGGAAGCGCAAATGCACAGCGGAGGGCTGTCGCGCACGTCCATCGTGCCCCACGCGCCCTACTCGGTATCCGAAAAACTGTTGAAACTCATTGTGTACCATGCACGCAAAAGCCACGCGCCACTTACCATTCATAATCAGGAAAACGAAGATGAGAACTTGTTGTTTGAGCACAAATCGGGGCCGCTGATAGAACGTCTCAAACACTTTGGCATGGATACTGCTGATTGGCAACATCCCCGCACCACTTCTCTACAGGCAACGCTTCGCCACATTCCACACGACACAAAATTCTTGTTGGTACACAATACTGTTACCACACAGCATGAAGTTGAATTTGTGTTACAAAATTACCCTCATGCCTGGTGGTGTTTTTGCCCTCTAGCAAACCTTTATATCGAAAACAGATTACCGGACATCGCCATGTTTATCCGCAGCAATGCCTCGCAGATTTGCCTTGGTACCGATAGCCTGGCCAGCAACGATGTGCTTTCTATTTGGGAAGAGATGAAATCCATACAACAACATTTCGAAATTCCTTTTGACACACTGCTGCAATGGGCCACCCTCAATGGTGCTCGGTTTTTGGGATTGGAGGATATGATTGGCAGTTTGGAGCCCAACAAAAAACCGGGCTTGAATCTGATTCAAAACCCGGCTGATATAAATTCCCCAATGGCAGTTGGATCAAAGATCCAGCGCATCATTTAACCTACCACTCGTTGCTTTTATCTATTACAGGCGCGGCAGTCATTGCTTTCTCGAGAAGCATCTGCACTTCGCGCATCGTGAGGTCGGTTTGATATAAATAATACTCGTAGTTGGCATCGTACATGGGTGCGTTTTTATCCATCCACCTTTCTATCGGATAATAAGATGGGCGCTTCCAGTTTACTTCTGTGATCTCAGATTTATAACGTCCATCGCGACTTTCTATCGTCAATGTGTATTGACCTAAGCCTGCATCTGCTTTCATTCCTTTTTTGTCTTCGGGTGTGTAGAGCCTGTAGCGTGGCTTCAACACAAGCTTTTGAGTAGCGGCATCATTTTCCCGTATTACCTCTGTTGGGTTTTTATAATATTCGCTTGCCCATGCCAACGCACGTTTGTACAACTCATCTTTCTTCACACCAGGCACGGTTACAACACTTGTGTATGTGATGAGCTTGGTCAATTCGTTGACGGGCATTACCGGAGCTGCAAACTCTTGTGCCTGCACAGGAAATACGAACGCTGATAATATCAATACGCACGCACTTTGAATTAATTTTTTCATGAGGGTAATGGATTTAAAATACACAATCGGATAAGCAATTATCATACCATTGCTCATCCGAAAGTTAATGATTAAATTTTTTGTTAGCTGGCAGCCAGTACCTTGATTTTAGTACCGGGCTTCAAACTTCGGGTGTCACCGATTTTATTCAGCTCCATCAGTTCTTTCACTGTCATGCCGTTGTATCGCTGGGCTATGTTCCATAGCGTATCACCCGACTGCACTACATAATACGTGTAGCGTTGGGGGTCCGGTATGTTGGCTGTGTTAACAGTTTTTACAGTGGTAGGCGTGTGTTCCGATTGTGTTGGAGCAGGTGTGGATGCATAAATCACAGGCCGTTTTTCAGTAGTTACTATTTTTAATTTCTGTCCTTTCATCACCTTGGTTGATGACAGTTTATTCCACTTGCGAATGTCAGACACCGAACAATTGTATTTGTTAGCAATCAAGGTAAGGTTATCACCACTCCTAACGGTGTATACCTTATTGACCGTGGTGGTGGTGTACTTGGAGGGTGCGGTGGGTTGGGTACTTACGAAAACAGCAGGCACCGTTTTTTCTACATTCAGTTTGAGAGGTTTGTTGGCAGCATATATTGGCTGTGCGTCTTCGGCTTCGCCAATGCGGCCCAAATCGCGGTTTGTATAATAACTACTGAGCAAGCCTGCCACAAAATCATTGCGCACATAAGAGCTTTCGCAACCTAATGCTACTGCTATCAGTCTGTTGGAACAACGATTGGAAGTAGCCACCAGACAAAATTTGGCATTGCGTGTGTAGCCGGTTTTCAAGCCATCTATTTCGGAGTAGTCAACTGCCAGCCTGTTGTGATTGCGCAAAGGCTGTGTGCGTGAGCCTTGCTGTATCACCGCGTCAGACATACCCGATATGGCTACAAGGTCATCGTGATTCAATATTTCAATTGCCAGCTTCAGCAATTCCATCGGAGTAGAACGATTGTCATTTATTGGATTAGCGGCTGGAAGTCCGGTAGGGTTGCCGAAAAATGATTCGACCATGCCCAATTCCTGTGCCCTTTGGTTCATGCGTTGTACAAATACGTTTACATCGCCTCCGCCAATAAACTGTGCGACCAGATATGCCGCATCGTTACCAGAAGAAATCATCGTTGACTTGATTAACTCTTCGAGTGTAAATGTATCTCCCGCTTTGATGTAAACTTTTGATCCACCCATGGCAGCAGCCTCGCGTGTTACTTTAACTTCGGTAGCCCAAGTGTGCTTGCCGGCTTTGATATCTTCAACGGCTATTAGCGCAGTCATCATTTTGGTAAGTGATGCAATGGGGAATGCTCCGTTCAAATTCTTGTGCCACACTATTTGCTTACGTGTCACATCGTACAACAATCCGGCACGTGGTATGTATTCGTTAGTGATAAGCCCGTCTATCGGTTCAATTTTTATCGAGGGAACAGGCACCTTGGTGTCGTCCAGTCCAGCGCCTGGCATCATGTCGCTGGTTTTACTCACCACTATGTGGCCGGGTAGGCAAAGCAATGTGATGCATGCAATGATGATAAAATACTTTCTCAAATTCTCTTGTCTGATGTCCATTAAAAAACTGTTTTACTTATTTCCTATTCGATTTAAATAAACTGCTTTCCGCCTTCATGTAGGTTTACAGTAATGTAGACATCATTTAACGTGACTGAGCAAAAAAGTTGCATTTTTAATCATCATTTAATCACATTTCACAATAATATGAGCGGCCAACGCGGTTTTGAAGCCTGATTGATTGAAGGTTTAATGCTCCGAAATTGCCTTATTCGCTTCAAAATGCTAATATTACAATAGAAAGTAATAAAGATATTATGGAAGAATATAGTCACACCGTAATTGCTCTGATAGCAAGGGTTTTTCTTGGAATGTTGTTCTTTTTTCAAGGATATGACAAAGTGTTTAATGTGAAAATATCCGGGGTAGTGGGCACTTTCGATTCTTCATACAACAAAACGGGCCTACCCAAATCCTTTTTATGGGCGGGTGCATATGTCACTTCTTACCTTGAACTTGTGGGTGGGCTGATGCTCATACTTGGTTTGTTTAAGTATGCTGCTTTGTACCTGTTAGGATTCGATTTGCTGCTGGCGGCTGTGGGGTTGAGCATATTGTCGCCTATGTGGGAACTTAAACATGCTTTCCCACGACTGATCTTATTATTGATTGTGCTTGCGCTGCCGCCCAATTGGGACCTGTGGTCAGTCGACCAGCTATTGTTTGGCAATTAAACTTTAGCCTTCTTCAACCAATTTTCAGCAAGAATTAAATCTCCGGAAACAGTAATTTTTACATTTTCCTGTTCACCTTCAACAAGTAAAATTTTTTCGCCTGCCGCTTCGGCCACCGAAGCACAATCTGTAAACACGGGTGAAAAGGATTGGTGATACGCACGCTTCAAAACTTCTGCCGGAAAGCCCTGGGGAGTTTGCACCATCACAAACTTTGCGCGATCAACCACATGACTGGCTTTACCCTGCAGTTGCCTTATCGACTCATGCACCGGTACCGTTGGCACCACGCATTTGCCCGCAGCAGCTTCTGCGTATACACGTTCAATCAACGCTTGAGAAACACAAGGGCGCGCGCCATCATGCACCAATACCACCCCTTCATCAATCATATTTAAACCACTAATTACTGATTGAAATCGGGTGTCGCCACCTGCCGTCACGCTATGCCCATGCGCAATGTGGAGTTGCTTGCACAAGGCCGCCCACGTGTCCATATGACTGGCAGGCAACACGACAATGATGTTGAACTTGATGGAAGAATGTGCGAAAGCATTTATTGTGTGGGCAAGAATAGGCAAGCCGTTTACTTCAACAAATTGCTTGGGCAATTCGCCTCCATACCGTGTGCCACTGCCACCGGCAACAATGATCACATGACTTTTCAAAGTCAGGAAATTATATGATCAACATTGCATCGCCATAAGAATAGAAGCGATACTTTTCTTTGATGGCTGCCTGATAGGCTTCTTTGATAAGTTCGTAACCACCAAATGCTGACACCATCATAAGCAAGGTTGACTCGGGCATGTGGAAGTTTGTAACCATCGCATTGGCCACGCTAAAATCGTAGGGTGGGAATATAAACTTGTTGGTCCAGCCCTCAAAAGGCTTTACTTCACCTTTGGTAGATACCGAAGATTCTATGGCGCGCATGGACGTGGTGCCCACTACACACACTTTCTTTTTCTGGGCTTTTCCATTGTTGATGATGTCGCAGGCTCCGGCAGTAATCTGTATCTGTTCTGAATCCATTTTGTGCTTGGTAAGGTCTTCAACCTCTACCGGGCGGAATGTGCCAAGTCCCACGTGTAGCGTAACCTCAGCAAAATTAATTCCTTTCAGTTCCAGGCGCTTCATCAGCTGTTTGCTGAAATGCAGGCCGGCCGTGGGCGCGGCTACCGCACCTTCGTTTTTGGCATATACTGTTTGGTATCGCTCTTTGTCGGCTTCTTCAGCTTTTCGCTTTATATATTTGGGCAGCGGTGTGTGTCCAAGGGTTTCAATGATGGCTTTGAATTCTTCGTAGGTACCATCAAACAAAAAACGCAGTGTGCGACCACGCGAAGTAGTGTTATCAATCACCTCGGCTACCAACAAGTCGTCATCACCGAAATAAAGTTTGTTGCCAATACGAATCTTGCGCGCAGGGTCTACAAGAACATCCCACAGGCGGCTTTCGCGGCTCAATTCGCGCAACAAAAACACTTCAATCTTGGCTCCTGTTTTTTCTTTGTTGCCATAAAGGCGAGCAGGAAATACTTTGGTGTTGTTGAGTACAAACACATCGCCATCATCAAAATATCCGAGGATGTCTTTAAAAACTTTGTGTTCTATTTTACCGGTTGCGCGGTTTACCACCATCAGACGCGATTCATCACGATTGGTTGCAGGGTGGGTGGCCAGACGGCCTTCGGGGAGGGTGAATTTAAATTGAGATAGTTTCATATACCTGATTGTTTCTTACGGGAACAAATTCAAAGGGGCGCAAATATAACAAATACCGCAGCCAAAGTCCATAGTCAAGACGTAAAAAATGAAAATATTAGTCCTGTCCCTGGCAGGAGATAGCGTGTAGGCCATCCAGGAGTTCTTCCAGATTCCAGGCATTGGCATTGAGCGAAGCTCCTATGCGTGTACGGCAAAGTGATGATAAATGCCCTCCACAGCCCAAAATTTGGCCAAAATCGTGAGCCAGCGATCTTATGTAGGTGCCTTTGGAACACACAACCCTAAATTGGACCACGGGCAAAGCAATACTGACGATTTCAAACGCACTGATTTCCACTGTATTGGCTTTCATTTCTTTTACTTCTCCCCTACGAGCCACTGCGTAAGCCCTTTCTCCATCTATTTTCTTGGCTGAATGTATAGGTGGCATTTGCTGTTGCGCACCCAAAAATATTTTGGCTGTTTCTTTGATTTGCTCTTCATGAATGTGCGTGTATTCCCCAAATGCAACAGGCTCCTTCTCAAGATCATACGACTCAGTTACTGCGCCCAGTGTGATGGTGCCTGTGTATTCTTTCTCAAGGTTTTGAAATTCATGAATCCGCTTGGTATAACCTCCGGTGCACAAAATCAAAAGCCCGGTGGCCAGCGGATCGAGCGTGCCTGCATGCCCGACTTTGAGCCTTTTCACACCTGCCGCTTTGCTGATGGCATAACGTACCTTGTTTACTACGCCAAACGATGTGATTTTCAATGGCTTATCAATCAAGAGTACACCTCCGCGCTTCAGCTCTTCAATATCAATTGGCTGCATGGATTAAAATGAAAAACCGGTTTTGTAGAAATAAAGTAAAAACAATACACCAATAAATATCCGGTACCATCCAAAATGCTTGAAGCCATAACGGTTCAGAAATGCGATAAATGCTTTAACCGCAATTATCCCGGTAACAAAAGCCACGCCTCCTCCTACTAATAACATCTTCCATTGCTCTGCATTAAATATTATATCTGCTTTCAGTAAATCGTAACCGGTAGCCGCAAACATAGTAGGGATGGCTAACAAAAAAGAAAATTCGGCCGCCTGTCGTCTATCGAATCCGGCAGAAATGCCCCCAAAAATAGTGGCCGCGGCACGCGATACACCCGGTATCATCGACACACACTGAAAAAAGCCAATCTTCACCGCGCCACCATAACTGATATCTTCAATACCTGTATAGGCGCTTTCTCTGTCTTCAGTCCATTTATCCAGCAATATTAATAGGATGCCTCCTACTATCAAGGCCACACTCACTGTGATAGGATTGAACAGAAATGTTTTGATGGTTTTGTAAGCCAGAAAACCGATAACGCCTGTGGGGATAAAAGCCACCGCAAGTTTAAAATAGATGTCGAGGCTGACGAAAAACCGCTTTATATATAGTGTAAGCACAGACAGGATGGCACCCAATTGAATGGCTATCTCGAAAGTTTTCACAAACTCGTCCTCATGTAAATTCATAAAGGCCGATGCCAAAATCAAATGACCTGTGGAAGAAACCGGTAAAAATTCTGTGAGCCCTTCAATGATTCCAAGAATGATTGCCTGCAAAATATTCATCAGGCCACGCTATTCTTTTGATTTGTAAACGATGGAAACTACGCCTACCACATAGCCCAGTATGACTATGATGGGAGCCAAGGTAATTCTACGAAAACTAAATAGTTGTTCTCCGGTGAATACGTTTGGGTCTTTGGATCCGCCACCTGTCATGAGTGCAAATCCCAAAATTATCATTCCGATTGCAGTCAGCATCAGAATGTAGTTCTCCTTACCAAATGAAAATTCGCGTGAGTTATCTTGTTTCTTTGTTGCCATCTTAATTATTACTGATAGGTGTGGTTAATACAGGTCGTCTATTTTGAGGCGAAGGTACTTATTTACCGCCATAGCGGTAGATATCCATGAAATCACAATGCCCATGGCAAAGATACCTGCAAACACGATGACTACCAATTCAAGTTTCTGAATCTCGTACAACTCGGGCAATTGCTTCTGCGCCAAATACAGTATACTCACAAGCAATAGCACGGCTATTACCGCCCCATAAAATCCGTTCAATATGCCTTTCCATATAAAAGGCCAGCGAATAAAAGTGCGTGTGGCGCCTACCAATTGCATGCTCTTAATCAAAAACCTCTTTGAATATAAAGACAACCGAATTGTGTTGTTGATGAGGGCGATAGAGATAATGAATAGCAACAGACTAAATCCCAGTATAATGAGACTGATGATGCGTAGGTTCTCGTTTATCATATCAACCAGCGACTTCTGATAATAAACTTCTTTCACAAGTTTGCTTTCGGAAATTTTCTTTTCAATTCCCGTCAGGCTGTCGCTATTGGCATAATCTGCATTCAATCTAAGATCGATAGATGAAAGCAAAGGATTGTAACCCAAAAAGTCTATAAAGTCTTCGCCCAGATCTTTTTGCAGCATTTCGGCTGCTTCCTCTTTGGTTATATACTGAGTCGATTTGGTGTAGGCTTTGGCATCGAGCGATTTTTGAAACTGATTGATGTCGGCTTCTTTAGAATCGTCATTAAGAATGATGGACAGTTCTATGTTCTCCTTTACATAATCAGACAGTTGTTTTGCATTGAGCAATATAATCCCCAACAACCCCAGCATAAAAAGCACCAAAGCAATGCTCACAATGGTAGAAAGATAGGATGACCTGAGCTTTCGAGATGTGAGTTTTTTTTCTTGTGATGCCATAGTTTGATTTATGAAGCGGCTAAATTAACCATTTTACAACTACGGCTAAAATCTTGTAATATCATGCATAAAGGGGTGCAAGGCCGGATATAAATTCATAATTTCGCATCTTCATTAGAGGCTAGGCCCCAGCAAACAAAAAGATGGATTATAATTTCAGAGAAATAGAAGCAAAGTGGCAGCAGTTCTGGGCGAAAAACAATACCTACAAAACAGAGATAGACCGTTCCAAGCCGAAGTATTATGTGCTGGATATGTTCCCTTATCCCTCGGGCGCAGGCCTACACGTGGGCCATCCGCTGGGCTACATTGCATCCGACATATTTTCGCGGTACAAAAAACACAAAGGCTTTAATGTGTTGCACCCTATGGGGTTCGATGCCTTTGGCCTGCCCGCAGAGCAATACGCCATACAAACCGGCCAGCACCCCAACGATACCACTGAAAAAAACATTTCGCGTTACCGCGAACAATTAGACAGGCTGGGATTTTCATTTGACTGGAGCCGCGAGTTGCGCACCAGCGACCCTTCCTTTTTTAAATGGACGCAATGGATTTTTATGCAGTTGTTCAATGCGTGGTACAACACCGGTGCCAACAAAGCAGAAAAGATTGAAGGGCTGATAAAAATATTTGAAGCCGATGGCAACATTGGTGTGCAAGCGTTATGCAACGAAGTGGAAACATTTGCAGCTGATGCGTGGAAATCATTTGGAGAGAAAAAGCAACAGGAAATATTATTACAATACCGCATGGCGTATATCTCCGAATCATGGGTGAACTGGTGTGCCGGCCTGGGCACAGTGTTGGCCAACGAAGAGGTGAAGGATGGATTCAGTGAGCGTGGCGGATTTCCGGTTGAGCGCAAGCTTATGAAACAATGGTCGTTGCGTATCACAGCGTATGCCGAGCGGTTGTTGCAAGGCCTCGAAACTATTGACTGGCCCGAGCCGCTCAAAGAAATGCAGCGCAACTGGATTGGAAGATCCAAAGGCGCATCGCTGCGATTCAAATTAAAAGATTACGATAAATATATTGAAGTATTTACCACGCGTCCTGACACTATTTTTGGTGTCACGTTTATGACACTGGCACCCGAGCACGAGTTGGTAAATGAAATTACCACACCTGAATATCGCGCTGCTGTAGAAGCTTATGTAACCAAGGCGGGCAACCGATCGGAGCGCGAGCGAATTGCCGATGTAAAAACCATCAGCGGACAATTCACCGGTGCTTATGTGATAAACCCATTTAGTAAAGCCGAGATACCCGTGTGGGTGGGCGACTATGTGTTGGCAGGGTATGGTACTGGCGCGGTAATGGCCGTGCCGGGGCACGACTCACGCGATTATGCATTTGCCACACACTTTAAACTTCCCATTACCGAAGTGGTGAAAGGAGGCGATCTGAGCGTGGCCGCGCATGAGGAAAAAACCGGCACCATGGTGAACAGCGGATTTATGGACGGCATGGAAGTGCTGCCTGCGATAGAAGCTTGCATTAATGAAATAGAGAAGGCTGGCCTGGGCGTAGGCAAAACAAACTATCGCCTGCGCGATGCTATTTTCAGCCGTCAGCGGTATTGGGGCGAACCATTTCCTGTGTATTACAAAGATGGCTTACCCTATTTGTTGCCCGAGGGCGAATTGCCTTTGCGCCTGCCGCAGGTAGATGCATATTTGCCCACCGAGTCGGGCGAGCCGCCACTGGCCCGCGCTGCCAACTGGCATACAAAAGAAAATCAGCCACTCGAAACGAGCACCATGCCGGGCTGGGCCGGATCATCGTGGTACTATCTACGGTACATGGATGCACAGAATGACAACACGTTTGTGAGCAAAGAAGCAGCCGACTACTGGCAAGAAGTGGATCTGTATCTGGGCGGTGCGGAACATGCTACGGGCCACCTTTTGTATGTACGTTTCTGGACCAAGTTTTTAAATGACCTGGGACATATTTCTATTGATGAGCCTGCAAAAAAACTCATTAACCAGGGGATGATACAAGGTGTGTCGGCATTGGCTCACAGAGTGAATGCCGAAAAAAAATATGTGAGCGCAGGCCTTGCGAAGGATTATGATACCACGCTTATACATGCCGATGTGGCCTTGGTCAAAGATGATGTACTTGATGTTGAAAAATTCAAAAAATGGAAACCCGAAGCGGCAACCTTTGAATTTGTAACAGAAAATGGAATTTTTTTGTGCGTGCGCGAGGTGGAGAAAATGTCGAAGTCGAAATACAATGTGGTGAGTCCTGATGATATTATTGATCAATACGGGACAGATACATTGCGTATGTACGAGATGTTTCTCGGACCGCTTGAACTCTCCAAACCCTGGAGTACACAAGGCATTGAGGGCGTTCATAAATTTTTGCGCAAGCTTTGGCGACTGGTGCACAATAATCATGATGACGTATCTATCATCAATTTGACAAACGATGAGCCTTCCAATGAAGAATTAAAAACACTGCACAAAACCATTCAAAAAATACAGGAAGACATTGAGCGTTTTTCGTTCAATACCTGCATCAGCACATTTATGATTTGCGTGAACGAACTCACCGACCTAAAGTGTAACAAGCGCGCTATCATAGAGCCATTAGCCATTTTGCTTTCGCCCTTTGCACCGCATGCTGCGGAAGAGTTGTGGCAGGAAATGGGCCATGACACATCCATCAATACGGCTCCGTTTCCGGTGGCCAGCGAAAAATATCTTGTTGATGATACTATTGAATATCCCGTTTCGGTAAATGGTAAAACGCGATTTAAAATTAAACTGGATGCAAAAATGGGTAAAGCAGAAATCGAAAAAGCGGTGATGAACTCGGAAGAAATACAAAAACACACCAACGGAAATTCACCTAAGAAAATAATAGTCGTCCACGGACGTATAGTTAATATTGTAATTTAGAATTCAACATCTGCCTGTAATGGCAACATCATGGAAAATTTACAAAGACACATAGAAGCGCTCATCTTTACTGCCGAACAAAGTATCACCACCAAGGAGATCAAATCGAGTATCGAATTGGCCTACACAATCGAGTTAGAGGACGCAAAGATTCAGGAAGAAATAGAATCCCTGAAAGCACGCTACGCATCTGCCGATTATGCATTTGAATTGTGCGAAATAGCCGATGGTTATCAGTTTCTCTCCAAGAGCGATTATCATCTTTCAGTGCAGCAAATGATTCAACAAAAAGCGAAGAAAAAGTTAAGTAATTCAGCACTCGAAACTCTTTCAATAATTGCTTACAAGCAACCGGTTACCAAATCGGAAATTGAATATATCCGTGGCGTGAATTGCGATTACTCTATTCAAAAACTATTGGAAAAAGAGTTGGTGGAGATTGAAGGCAAGAGCGATGCACCCGGCAAACCTGTGTTGTATGGCACCAGCAAAAACTTCATGGACTTTTTTGGAATCGGTTCGGTAAAGGATTTGCCGCAGCTAAAAGATATTCAAGTAGAACAAAACGAAATAGGAGAACCCACTGAATGAGGGCTTTAGGGGTAAATAAAAAATGTGGTATGCTTTTTGGCTCTGTTGCAACAGATAAAGAACCCAAGCGTATGAAAAAGACAATTTTTATTTTGACCTGCATTGCAATGATGCACATCGTAATGGCTGATGGTTTTTCACAACCGAAAACCAACACCCTGCGTAAAGTCGAAAACGTATCATTTAATCCTGGCGAAAAACTAAAGTACCGTGTGCACTACGGGTTTGTAGATGCCGGTGAAGCTATTTTAGAAGTAAAGCCTGAGCTAAAAACATTTGGTGGGCGCGAATGCTACCACATAGTAGGCACCGGCCGATCACTTGGCGCGTTCGACTGGTTCTTTAAAGTGCGCGACCGATACGAAAGTTTTATAGATAGAGAAGCGATGGTGCCATGGTACTTTGTAAGAAGAGTGGACGAGGGTGGATACATCATCAATGAGAATGTAAGCTTCAATCCGTATAAGAATACAGCCAGCAGCGAAAGTACGCGTAATAAAAAGCCTACCGAAAAAGGCACTTACGAAGTGCCTGCGCATATTCAGGATATGGTTTCGGCATTTTATTATTCACGCACGCTTGACATTACGAACTTGAAAATAGGTGATATTACGCCCATCGAAGCATTTATTGACAATGAGGTAGTTCCGCTTAATATAAAATTTGTAGGACGCGAAGTGGTTAAAAACAGAATGGGCACTTTCAATTGTGTGAAGTTTAAGCCACTGCTTCAATCGGGGCGAGTGTTTAAAGAAAAAGAAGAGATGACCATTTGGATTTCTGATGACTTGAATAAAATTCCGATCAGACTGGAAACAGCTGTGGTAGTGGGTTCGGTGAAGATGGACCTTGTGTCCGCTGAAAATTTACGTAACCCTATCAATTACGCTAAGAAGTAAACCGTATTTATATTTAGCTGACAACCGTCATATTTTTATGGCTGCTGATTTAATTATCTTGCAGCCATAATTTTTTATACCATGCCATCAACACCCGAACTCGACAACCAGATAGAATTGCTGCGTAAGAAATACCAGGCCATGGGCCAGGATTTGAACTCCTATCTGGAGGGATTGCTGCATTCAGACTACCTTACCTACTGGGACTACATACATATAGATACATTACTCAGTCTGCAAACCCCGCGCACGAGTTTTCCTGATGAAGAGATTTTTATCATCTATCATCAGATCACCGAATTGTATTTCAAACTTTGCCTGAATGAGATGCGGCAAATTTCAGAGCATGCGTCTATAGACAAAGATTTTTTTGTAGAGCGGATTCGAAGAATCAACAGTTATTTTACCAACCTCACTCATTCGTTTGAAATAATGATTGACGGCATGGAGCGGGAGCAGTTCTTGAAATTCAGAATGGCGCTACTTCCTGCCAGTGGTTTTCAATCGGGGCAATACCGAATGATCGAAATTGGCGCTACCGATCTCATAAATCTGGTTGCTAAAGATGTGCGCCCGGAATTGGAGAAGAAAAAAAATCTGACCAGTGCCGAAATGATGGAAAATATTTACTGGGGCCGGGGGGCCACAGAATTGGCTTCAGGAAAAAAAACACTTACGCTTAAACAATTTGAGCAAAAATATGTACCGACATTTACGGCTCTAGCCGATAAACTAAAGCAAAGTAATTTGTGGCAAGTGTACATGAAAATGCCTGAGAATCTGCGTAAAGATGAAGCCGTTGTAAACTCATTGAAGCACTTGGATGTGAACGTGAACATTAACTGGCCACTGGTGCATTACAAATCTGCCGCGCGCTATTTGCAAAAAGACCCCGAAGACATAAAAGCAACAGGGTGTACCAACTTGCAAAAATATTTACCTCCTCGTTTTAAAAAGCGAATTTTCTATCCACTGCTATGGACTGAAGAGGAAAAAGAAAACTGGGGCAAAGGCTGGGTAGATGTGAATGTGTTTAATATCCAAAACTGAAATCAAAAAACTTAATTCTATTCAGTTTTCTCCACCCAATCGCCATGCGCGCGGATGAGTTCAATGAGTTCATCAACCGCTTCGTTTGATGGCACATTACGTTTCACCACTTCTTTTCCTTTGTACAAAGTAATTTTTCCTGGTCCTGTGCCTACGTATCCGTAATCGGCATCGGCCATTTCGCCCGGGCCATTTACAATACATCCCATAATGCCAATTTTCAATCCTTTGAGATGATCGGTGCGTGTGCGTATGCGCGCGGTGGTTTGTTGCAAGTCGAAAAGTGTGCGCCCGCATGAGGGGCACGAAATATATTCTGTTTTGGAAGTACGTGTGCGAGAGGCTTGGAGTATGCCAAAACAGGTATTGTTGACAACTGTGGGATTGAGTCCGTGGCCGGCATCAACCCACACGCCATCGCCAAGGCCGTCAACCAGCAGCGCGCCAAAATCTGTGGCTGCGTGCAATTGCAAAGTATCGGTATCGGAATTCAAATAACTCCTGCGCATGATCACAGGCGTTTGCACACCGGCTTGCATCATGCGCGCTATGGCAAAGCGCTGCGCGGCTATGCCTGATGATGAAGCACTTGACAACACCAGCACTGCTTTCGCGCACTTGCCCAATTTTCGAATCAATGCATCGGTAAGCGTGTGAGAATCTGTCGCAACAAAAAACATATCGGCATCCGGAATTTTGCCCTCTTCAAATTCAGTGACATTCAATAATGGATAACTGCGCACTTGCCGATGGCTCACCCACGTATGATAATCATAAATGATTCCCAATGTGCCGGGTATTTCAAATCCAACAAAGTTGTAGCCGGCAAATATATAATCGCATGCCACATCACTTATATTCCACTTATCAAGCGGCACAGAATATCTGTAACCTAATGGAAAAAGAGATGGATGTTTTATTTCTTTGATGTCAGAAATATCCATCACCACCCTAGGAACATTTGCACCGCCAAAATTAATGACTTCGACAGTTGGCCGCTTGTTGTGTTCGAAGGGATTGTAAGGCAACTGCAAGAATTCCGTTTGGGCAATTTCAGTTGTTTCTACTTTACGCTTAGCATATCGCTCCACCAGCTTGCGCGCCACTGGTAATTCAAATTCAGGATCTTCGGTAAGCGAAACCCGGATCGTATCACCCAGTCCGTCTTCAAGTAATGTGCCTATGCCCACGGCCGATTTTATCCTGCCGTCTTCGCCTTCGCCCGCCTCCGTCACACCAAGGTGCAGCGGATAATTCATTCCCAGCTCCATCATCTTGTGCACAAGCAATCTATACGCCTGCACCATTACTTGTGTGTTGCTCGATTTCATCGACAACACAATCTGGTGGTAATTGAACTCTTCGCAAATGCGCAAAAACTCGAGTGCCGACTCTACCATTCCGAGGGCGGTGTCGCCATACCTGCTCATGATGCGATCGGATAGCGAACCATGATTGGTACCGATGCGCATGGCTGTGCCATGCTCCTTGCAGATTTTTACAAGCGGCACAAAACGATCGCGAATGCGTGCCAGTTCTGCCTCATAGCCGGCTTCAGTATAATCAATGTGTTCAAATTTTTTCTTGTCGGCATAGTTGCCCGGATTCACCCGCACTTTCTCTACCACGCGCGCGGCATGTTCGGCTGCGTTTGGGGTAAAATGAATATCGGCCACCAGCGGTGTGTGGTAGCCCTGCTCTCTTAGCTCTTTTTTTATTTGCTCCAGGTTGCGCGCATCATTCAAACTGGGTGCTGTGATACGCACCAGTTCACATCCGGCTTCAATCATTCGGATGGACTGTGCCACCGTGGCTTTTGTATCCATGGTGTCGGTGGTGGTCATGGATTGCACCCTAATAGGATTGTTGCCCCCTATGCCCACATCGCCTACCATTACTTCGCGGGTTTGAAATCGCGAATAGTGAAGCAAGTTGTTGCAGTAGTCAAAAGGATGCAAAGCAGATTTAAGCGTCATGGTGGATGTTGTACAATGAAGTACAAAGGTAGAAAAATGCCAACTTAGGTACAGTAGGTTAATACACCACTACCCTGCCCCTGCGCACCGCTTCATTGTTATAATGAAGTTCAATAAAGTAGATGCCTGGCTTCAATCCTGACAGGTCAATTTGTGGTGGAGTGATATTGACAGTGATGACCTGCTGTCCTTGTGCGTTCCAAATTCTTACGCGCTCAACGGGATCTCTCAGATCAGTAATTACCACCAGCGGGCCGGATGTGGGGTTGGGATAGAACCTTATATTGTTTTCGGGCTCGGCTATACCGGTGGTGCTTAGCTTTACAAAATATACATTGCGCACGATGGTGCTACCCGTATTGGCATTGGCTACAGGCCATACCACCACTATGTTTCCTCCCTGACGCAGCGCGTTGGGGTCAAATACATAATTATTGATATTGAAAACAATGCTGTCGCCAGGCAACATGAAAACACCGGCAGGGCTAAAGTTGATGTATGCCGCAGTAACCACGCTATCGGCTTGCATGCCTATGGAAACACTACCCTGGTAGGGAACAGAACCGGTATTGGTCACCACCACACGTATGCTGTCGTAGGAGACACCTTCATAAATAGTATCGGGCAACGAGGGGAAATTATACAGCTGCGTAACACTAAGTGTGGCTACTGAACCCTGACCTATCGCTAATTGAGGACACATGAAGCATGTGCTCAGCGATATTAAAATGATGGTTATGAGTTTTTTCATCTGTTTATTCTGTAATCCAAAACAAATGTAAGCAACACATGTGGTAGTTTGAATTAATATTCTTACTTTTCTTACCCGCTTAAAATTGATGAAATGAATATACTTGAGGATATCATCGTTGGCATGAACAAGGAACAAGTAAGGTACTTTAAGTTGTTTGCCATGCGCGCGGCATCGGCTGAGGGCCGAAAAGACATTACGCTCTTTGACCATATCCGCAAGCATGGGGACATAGATAAAGTGCATTCAAAGCTATACGCAACTGAAGAAAAAAATGCATTCTACCGTTTGCGTAACCGCCTGATGCAAGATGTATTCAAAAGCCTTACCATTCAGCATTTTGAAGATGATGATGCCATGCACGTGTTGCACATGCTGGCACTGGTACGGCATTTTTTAAGCCGCTCGGAATTGGTCACTGCGGGCTATCTGTTGCGCAAAGCGGAGGCCAAGGCGCTGAAGCTAGAGGCCTACGATTTGTTGGATATTATTTACTCTGATTTCATCAAGCTGTCGTACGAAAATCTCACCCTCAACCCTGAGGAATACATTGCTAAACGGAAACTAAACCAGGAAAAGATTGGCAGTCTGCGTGCCATTGACGACATACTGGCGGTGGTGAGCTACAGGCTGAAAGTGACACAAAATTTTTCGGCAGGAAATAATCGTGTGCTGGCGGTACTCGAAAAAGCAGTGCGCGATGCAGGCGGTGGCAAAAAGGCACAAGTCAGCCACAAGTTGCGATTCCGCATTTACCAGGCGGTAAGCCAAATCCTGCTGCAGCGCAGAGAATACAAAGCGCTGGAGGAATTTCTGTTAAACACCTATAATAGTTTCAATAGCGAGCGGCTGTTCAATAAATCGAACCACGATACCAAATTGCAAATGCTTGTGTTTTTGATAAACACACTTTTCAAAAACAACAAATCGGAAGAGTCGCTTCGATATGCCGAGAAATTAAAGACAGGAATGGAAGAGCATAATCAATTGCTGGCCGACAAATATCTGTTCTTCTATTACAATTCGTTAGTGATCAACTATTCGAAAACAGATCCGGATAAAGCGATTGAAATTCTAAACGACCTCAAAGACAACAAGAAAATTAAGTCTTCGGAATACTATCAACTGTTTGTTCATTTGAATCTAGCAGTGTTGTTGTTCGACAAACAACGCTACAAAGAGTCCATACGCCATATCAACAAAATATACTTATTGGAGAATTTTAAATTGAATGACAATTCGCTGAAATTGAAAATTGCCATTGCAGAATTACTGATAAGGCATGAATTGGGCGATAATGATGTGCTTGATTTAAAAATTGAACAGGTAAGAAATATCTTTAAAAAAGAACTTCGGGCTGCAACCTGGAAACGAGAAAAAACATTGATAGAAATACTCATATTGCTCAATAATCACCCAGATAATGCGACCAAACCATCTACAGTAAAGAAAATAAAGCAATTCATTACCATCAAAAAGAGAGAAGGTGAGGGAGATGATGAAATCATAAATTACAACAATTGGATGAATGATAAATTAAAATAGTGTGATTAAGCGGGTAAGAAAAATGCAATTTGATGTTTGCCACATAGAAGAGGCCTTGTACTTTTGGTTTGTTGATTTAAAATAACACTTCGTAAATCCTTTATAAATGAAAAAATTATACACTTTGATTTTGGTTGCCGCAACCTTTCTGATGACAACGCAACATGCATCCGCACAATGCGGCTTAGCGCTGTTCCAGTATAGCCCCAATCCGGCAAGCAACTCCATTCAGTTTTTCGACAGCTCCTTTTTTGCCAATGGTTTTGCCACAAGCTGGTCTTGGAGTTTTGGTGATGGCACAGCCTCGAACCAACAACACCCCACACACACCTATAATAGTTCGGGTGTTTATGTGGTGTGTCTTACCGCCACTGCCACCAACCCGCAGTGCACAGTTACTTATTGCGATAGCATAGTAGTGAATAACAGTACCAATTGCATGTCGGCATTTACCTACACAGGCGCAGGCTCATCCCTCTCTGTTTCTTTTACCGATCAGTCTTCGGGTGGCATCACCAGCTGGCTATGGGATTTTGGCGATGGCAATACCTCCACCGCACAATTTCCTACTTACACTTATGCTGCTCCCGGCACTTACAACGTGTGCCTGAGTGTATCCAATGGTTTGCTGGGCTGCACGGCCATGTGGTGTCAGCCGGTGACAGTAGGAAATTCTACGAATTGCTCAGCGCAATTCACCTATACAGTCGTTCAGTCATTGGTCACTTTTGCCAACAATTCTACCATTTCTCCTCCTGCCACCTTCTTCTGGAGTTTTGGTGATGGCGGAACATCCACCCTTGCTAACCCCTCGCACGTTTATACTCCCGGTACTTACACCGCATGTCTGGTAGTGAACAATTCCAATGGATGCTCGGATACAATGTGCCAAACCATCGTGGTTTCAGGTGGCGGAACAGGAACATGCCAGGCAGCATTTACAGCCATTCCTGATTCATCTGGTTTCGGATTCACTTTCCAGAATCAATCCACAGGAACTTTCACAGCCTCACAATGGTCGTTTGGTGATGGCACAGGGTCATCGCAACTGAGCCCCACGCACTCATACAATTCTACAGGTACATATACCGTATGCCTTACCGTAACTGATAGTGCTACTAACTGCAGTTCAACAACCTGCACCACAGTAACCACCGGCACTACTCCACCCTGCGTGGCTAACTTTACTTTCACAGTTGATACTACAGGGTACTTGTTTACATTCAACAACACATCTACCGGTTCGTTCTCCACCGCAATTTGGAATTTTGGAGATGGAACTCCTTCCAGTTCTATCAATCCGGTGGCGCATCAGTACAACACACCCGGCACCTACAATGTGTGCTTGTCTATATATGGTCAGCCCACTTTGTGCAGCGACACATATTGTGTTACCATCACTGTACCCGGCAACAACCCTTGCGTGCCTGTATTCTACACCTACCCCGACTCTAGTGCGGTGGGCAATGGTGTGACTAATTTTGTAGTCACTTCATCTTGCGGCACAACAACGTATACATGGAGTTTTGGCGATGGCTCTTCAGGCTCGACATTGCAGAACCCCATACATCAATATGGTGTTACAGGCTGGTATTATGTGTGTGTAACGGCCACTTACGCCAATGGGCTTGCTTACACATTCTGCGATAGTGTGTATGCATTGCGATTACAGACCAACATTCTAAATAGCGAAGGCAATGCGTTTGCCGAATTTACCAACTATCCGAATCCATTTAGCGACCACACCACCATCTCGTTTGTGAGCGCAGAGCCCACTGAGATTACACTGCGTGTGCTGGATTTGGAGGGCAGAGAAATCAGCATGATACATAGCGGCAGCACACAAGCCGGCAAAAATATTTACACGTGGAATTCTGAAAATATTGCAGGCGGAATTTACATCCTCCAAGTAACCGCCCCACAAGGAATGGCCACTCGAAGAATCAGTTTAATTAAATAGGTTTGATTTAATTGATGAAAAGCCGGGCAATTGCCCGGCATTTTTATTGTATCTCCGTCACCCCGGCTGACACCACAAACTTCATGGTATCGGTGCCCGAAGTATTGAGCAACTGAATGTTTTCGCGGGGCACAATAAACAGGTTGCCCGAAAAATTGTACGAGTGCGGAAGGTATACCGCTACTTTATCGGGAATACCAATATGCGTCAAATCATCACGGGTGATGAAACCAATTTTACAAATCCCCGACTCACGGTTCATGGTCACCAACACCGGCTGGCTGAAACGATTTTTCTCGCCCACAAATGCCTTGATAAGATCTTTGGTAGATGAATAAATGACCTTGACCAATGGTGCGCGGTCTATCAACCCCTCCATGGCTTCAAACAACGAATTGGCAAATACATACTTGCCAATGATGCCCAACAAGGTGATGATGCAAAATATTACAAGTATCCCCAGCCCCGGTATATCAAAAGGGATGAGCCCGTCTATCCAGGCAATGGTTTTGAAAAGAATGTAAAACGTGATGAATACAGGAGTTGTGAAAAGCAGCCCCTGAAAGAAGTAGGAAAGGGTTTTTTTAACCATGGCAATTGGAATTTTTATTTGCAGGTGCAAAGATGCTAAATCGCGCCCACACAAAATCAGAAAATGTGCAACCAGACAAATATTTAATCGCTGATAAAATTTTGTTTCTTGCTTTGAGTTATAGAATCACCAACCCTAAAAACCACCTTTATGTCTGTTGCCCAACCCCAAAATATTTTTGAGCGCCTCAACAATTGGATCAAAAACTCTATCACGGTAAAACTGGTTTCGATCGCATTCCTGATTCTCATCCTGCTTATTCCAACTTCCATGATAGAGTCGCTGATACGCGAGCGGCAATACACCCAGGAAGCCGCTATTGATGAAGTAAGCGGCAAGTGGGGCAACGCGCAGGAAGTAACCGGCCCCATCATCAGTGTGCCATACACATCATACCTCACCAACAACAAAAACGAACTTGTCGAAACCACCCGCTATGCGCATTTCCTTCCCGATAAGTTGAACATAACTGGAGTAATAACACCTGAAGTGCGTTACAGAGGCATTTATAAAGTAGTGGTGTACAACACTCAGTTGAAGATGACTGGAGAATTTCCCGTTCCCGACTTCAAAGAATTTGGCATTGCGGCCAAAGACATCAGAATGCAAGATGCCTCAGTGTCATTAGGCATTACAGATATGAGGGGCATCAAAGAAAATGTTTCGCTTGCTTTTGGCAACCAAAAACGCATGTTCAATCCCGGAGTAGAGTCTAATGATGTGGTAGAGTCGGGCATTAGCACCCGGGTGGACTTGGCGTTGAATGACTCTGCAAGCAGTGATAAAATAAAATTTGATTTGGCACTCAACTTAAATGGCAGCCGCCAACTTCAGTTTGTGCCGCTGGGTAAGGAGACCGATGTCACCATCACTTCGCCTTGGAACAACCCCAGTTTCAACGGGGCATTTCTACCTGATGAAAGAAATATTGTGCCAGAAGGTTTTGATGCCAAATGGCACGTGCTGCACCTCAACCGCAACTACCCGCAACAATGGACTGGTGGCTCTAACCACGTGACCGAATCTTCGTTTGGAATGGAACTACTCATCCATGTAGACGAATACCAGAAGAATATGCGTTCGGCCAAATACGCCATTTTGCTGATCGCACTTACGTTTATGATTTACTTTTTTGTGGAAGTACTGAACAAGAAAAATATTCATCCCTTCCAGTACATATTGATCGGCCTCGCGCTCATTATTTTTTATTCGCTACTGCTTTCACTCTCAGAACACATTGGGTTCAACTACGCATACATCACCTCAGCCCTCGCAGTAATTTCCATGGTGGTGTTGTATACAAATGCGATCCTGCGCGATAAATTCGTAACCGGTGTTACAGGATTGATACTTGTAGTGTTGTACGGATTCATTTACTCCATACTCCAACTGCAAGACTATACACTGCTGATGGGCAGCATTGGTTTGTTCATAATACTGGCAGTGATTATGTATCTGTCGCTGAAGATAAAATGGTACCACGAAGAAGAGTCGTAATGTCTTATCGCGTGAGCCGGGTGAGCATTTTCACATTGTCGGATTGATACACATGGGGACCCATGTTGACCACGCGCGCGATGCCATTGCGCGACTTGCGGCCAAAGGTGATGACCTTGATTCCCTGCGCGTTGGCCTGCACCACATGTTCGCTGGTAAGTAAAGAAGCTTTGATGGTCAGATATGGGAAGTTGTGCTGAGTGACGATGTCAAGGCCGCGATCAAAGGATTCTGTTTCTTCGTGCGAGAGGATGAGCAATGGATTGAGCCGCGCAGTGTGCAAAAGCAAATCGGGGTTGCTGCAGGTTACAATTATTTTCCCGGTAGGGTAATTTACTTGAGCAAGTTGCTCTACCATTTTCTCGACCAATGCATCGGCATTGTGATAGGGATCGGTCGCGCAAGTGGTGTAAGCATGTATGTCGATATGCAAATGCGGAATGGGATTGAGGGCAACGGCATATTGCAGCCACTGCTGAAATGTTACAACTGAATCTTTTTGAAAAAGATCGTACGGAAATCCGCATCGGTAAGGTGTTCCCACCACATCGGCCGATTGCGCCATAGCCACACACCCCGATAGGGCTGTGAGGTTATCTAACTCCATGTCGTGAAACAGGATCAGCACACTATCGGCTGTTATCTGCAGGTCCACCTCCACACCTGCCGCGCCATTTTCCAACGCATTGATAATTCCACTCATGCTGCTCGCGGCATAAGGATTGAACGGAAACATCAATGATAAAAATCCGCTGCCGCCATGCCCAATGTTGAGCACTTTGGGCGCCCCGGCCGGAGGCGCCACCTTCACGCAGGCGCTCAGCAGACACAAAGTTGCCAGCGCACACAATAATTTATTTGCCGATGCGCGCCACATATAATTTATAGTCTCCTCTTTTTTCCTGCGTGTAGTCAAACACTCCTATTTCCGATATTTTTAAGTCCCCCATCGGCACATAATGCAATGCTTCGGTGGGAGGTGTGTGCGAAAAATAAATTACCTCTCCCGCATTTTCAAACGAAAATGTTTTTGGATCCACCACACGCACCGGCTTGCCCACTTGCCATATCAGTTTCATGTTGAGTGGTTGAGTAGAAACAAATGGAATCTCATCAAGTTGTGTGTATTGCCGTATCACGGCAGGGTCTTCAAACTCCGTATTGCGATACACTGCATCGCGCAACGAAGGCAGAAAAAATACCGTGACGGTGGCCACCAGCATCACACTCGATAAAAAAACTTTTCGCACCGGCTCTTCGCGCCCCGAACGTAAATTCAGCACCGCGCGCAAAGTAAATAGTATTCCTTTAATAGAAACCAATATGCCCATAATGCCCAGCGCACCGAAAACTTTTTCGCCTGTAAGCCACCATGCTGCCAGCGGCAATGCAACCCACGCTGTCAACATTAGCAGGCCGTGCGTGCCTGCTATCATCACATCCGACTGCTTATGTTTCCCCTCCGCATAGGCTTTGAAAATACCATGTACCAACATGGCTACCATCAGCGCCATGGGCACAGCTGTCGGCAATAAGTAGCGTTCTTTTTTCTCCGGTATGACTGACAATAGAAAAATACTAACCAGTAGCCAAGCCAGCACCATACCATAATTGCCCGACTCGCGCACGCGCCTGTGCGCGGCAGGCACAACCATGGCAGCCAACAACAACAGCACCCACACACCTGAATACAAAGCGAAGTGCAGATAAAAATAAAACGGCCGCACGTGTCTGTTGGCCCACGATGTAGCCTCTTTGTTTACCACCTGAGCGAGTTCGCCATGTGCTTCTATGTAGATGTAAAAATTCCAGGCAAAGCCCACGCACACAGCTATGATTATTGACAATATGAAGGGCCACAATTTTTTCTTCACCGCACTTCTGTCGCCAAACCACAACCAGCCCACCATAAACGGAATCCACATGGCATACAATGCCACAGGCCCTTTGCTAAACAACGACAACCCCATCATCACTCCTGAAGCCATGAACAATGCCCAATTCATACCGGGCCGATTCCATGCCCTTACAGCAAGCCACAACGCGCCCACCATAAATGCATGCGTGTATATGTCCCACGAGTTGACACGCGCCATTTGCACCACAAGCAAGCTGGAACCCAAAACAAGTGCACCGGTCAAAGCAAAATTTTCGTCTCTGTTGAGTTCGCGGCACAAGCCAAAAAAGAAAAGCACCATAAGCATGGCGATGATAGCCGAGGGCAATCGCATCAACACCAGATTATACATATCCCCGCCTGCTATGGCTGCCCAGGCTGTGAGCCAGGTAGGCAAAGGCTGTTTTTCCAGCCGTGGTTCGCCATTCATGGTGGTGTTGAGCCAATGGCCTTCCGTCACCATTTCGCGTGCGGTGATAAAGTTGCGCGACTCCATCAAATCGGGTTCGAACAAACCGAGGTTGACGAAAAAAGTGCACAGGCACAGTGCCAGCAAAATTCCAATTTGTGTGCGCGTGTTCATCGTTGCCAAATGTATAAATATTCATACTGTGGGGCGAAGGAGTAGAAAAATGTACATTTGAAGATGGCTAATATTTTGGTGACCGGTTGTGCAGGTTTTATTGGTTCGCATGTGTGCGAGCGGTTGCTTGCGGGCGGGCATCACGTAACCGGTATCGATAATTTTTCTGATTTCTATTCGCGCCACATCAAAGAATCGAACATGCATGGGTTTTCGCAAAGCGAAAATTTTGTGTTTCACGAGGTAGATATTTTAAATGTGCCCTTGATGAATTCGCTGGCTTCTAGCAAGCCCGATATTGTAGTGCACCTCGCAGCGCGGGCAGGCGTAAGGCCTTCTATCGCTGACCCGAAAAGTTATGCAGACGTAAACATCACCGGCACACAAAATATATTAGAAATGATGCGCGCTGCCGGATGTTGCAAATTGTTTTTTGCATCCTCCTCCTCAATTTATGGGAATCAAAAAGAAGTGCCTTTCAAAGAAGATGCTCCGCAAGACAAACCCATTTCACCCTACGCCTTCACCAAGCGCGCAGCCGAATTACTCAACCACACCTATCATCATCTTTACCATTTCGACATCATCAACGCACGCTTCTTTACCGTATACGGCCCGCGCCAACGGCCCGATCTGGCCATTCATAAGTTTGCACGCATGATTGCGAATGATGAACCGATAGAAATGTATGGCAATGGCGATACCGCGCGCGACTACACTTACATTGACGACACCGTATCAGGCGTGGTAAAAGGAATTGAGTATCTGCTCAAAAACGAAAACGTATTTGAAACCATCAACCTTGGCAATCACCACCCGGTGGATTTGAAAACATTGATTGAGAAAATATATCTGCACGCGGGTAAGCCTCCGCATGTAAAGCAGCTACCCATGCAGCAAGGTGATGTGGAAATTACTTATGCGGATATTTCGCGTGCCGGTGCTTTGTTGGATTACCATCCTGCAACGAGTATTGACGAAGGCCTGAAAAAATTCTTTGACTGGTTTAAGGCACAAAGCCATTCATGAAGCTGCGTCTTCGTTGGCGTGCAACTCTTTCACTTTGTTCTTGTATTTATAATGCAGCATGATGTTGCGGCCGTACACCACAAATCCGAACAAGTGTCCCAGTATGATTGGGTATAACTCCATGCGCCACGCGTAAGTACAAATCAGCAAGGCACCAATAATACTGATGACCCAGAACCCCAGTGGCAACACCGATCTTTTAACGCGCTCGGAATAAATCCATTGATAGACGAACCGAAAGGCAAACACTGCCTGGCCCGCGGTGCCCCAAAACAGCAACCACATATTGGTGTTGTGCTGCATGATTCCCATCAGGCTATACTCACCACCAAAGAGCAACCACATTGCCGACACCACAGGCACGCCTATCACCAGATAACGAAACCACAAGGGCAACACACGCCACGCTTTTTTAAATCGCAGGTTGCGCACGTAGATGTAATAGCCCATCACCTGACCCAGCAATATGGGCAGATCTTTTACCATGATACTGTAAGCGATAAGTAGAAATGAAGCAACTAAACTGAGTTGCCAAAACAATAGCGGCACCATCACACGTCCAAACTTTTCGCTCTTCAGCCATTGCACCAGAAATCGCGAAGCGAAAATGCCTTGCGCAGTATAGCCGATGGCTTCGACTGTGCTTCCGTTTATCACTTCGATTTTAATTGGTAACGGATGTAGCGGCTGCGCATCCAGCGAAACGCCAGCGTATCGAAAAACGGTTTGCGTATGCGGTTCCACAAATGATACTTGGCAGTGCCCGCAAACCGGGGGAAATGCTGAATAGGCACTTGCTTTACTTGGCCGCCCTCCAGCTGCACCAGCGCAGGGATAAAGCGATGCATGCCATCAAAAAAAGGAATACGTTTGGCGAAATCCGTTTTTATAATCTTGAGCGGACAACCGGTATCTGCTATGCCATCATTGATCATGGTGTCGCGAAACCAGTTTGCAATTTTTGACGACATCTTCTTTACGAACTTATCGTTGCGCCTGGCGCGAATGCCATTTACCATATCGTACTCCGGAAAATATTGGAAGTAACCCAAAAAATCCATGGGTGTTGTTTGGATGTCGGAATCTATATACCCTACCAGTTCGGTATCGGTGTGGTCAAAGCCCGCCTTGATGGCCGTGCTGAGGCCACAGTTGCGAGATAGCGTGAGGGAAGTGTAATGTTCGCGGGTGGCGCAGATGGAGTCAATCACACGGCTGCTGTCATCGGTAGAGCCATCGTTGACAAACAAAACACGCGTGGCGACTTTGGTGGCGCCAAGGTATTTGTCCATTTCAACAGCAAACTGCTCAAGGCTTTCTTGCTCGTTGTACACAGGCACCAGCACCGTCAGACTATATTCATTCATGCGCTCACATTATTTGGCCAAAGATAAGTAATTGAGCTACATGGCTTCTTTTCTTTGTGTATATTGAGTTTGAGTATTTCATTTCGTGATCAAAGATTTGTAATTTTAATATTCACAAAAAAAGAGAATATGTATGGGAAGAGTGGTTCATTTTGAAATTCCGGCTGACAATACCGGTAGCATTATTAAATTTTACACTAATGTTTTCGGATGGCAATTCGAAAAATGGGGTGATCAGGATTACTGGATTATACTGACAGGTGAAGGTGAAGTAGAAGGCATCAATGGCGGGTTGATGAAAAGGCGCGAACCGCAGCAACCGATGGTGAATACGATAGATGTGCCGGATCTAAATGTGGTGGCAGAAAAAATTGTGGCTAATGGAGGCACTATTGTGGTACCACGGATGGCAATCCCTTCGGTGGGATGGCTAATTTATTTTAAAGATGTAGAAGGAAATATTTTTGGCTGCATGCAGTCGGATGAAAACGCTAAATAACAACACCATGAAAAAATTAATTTTTATCCTGTTTGCTTTTGTGATGATGGGTGGCGCTGCCATGGCGCAAGATGCTACCATGATGGCAGGCACTGTGTATCGCAAAGCATTTGAAAACGAACGCGTGCGTATGTTGCGTGTTAAATTTAAAGTAGGCGAAATCACAGCTCCCCATTCGCATCCCGACTACTTACTTTACATAGTAGAGGGCGGCAAATTTTTGTCGAGCAATGAAGAAGGTGTGGCTACACTGATAGAATTGTTGCCGGGCGATTACCTGTGGGTACCGGCCGAGAAACACTCACTGAAAAATGTGGGCACCACCACCATTACCGGCATTGCGGTTGAATTGAAAGAACCACCCGCTGCCGCGCCAGCCAAGTAAAAGCCCGCAAACAAAACATATCACCATGGCGCACAGCCGTGAATGCATCAAATGGCTTATTTATAGGGCTCACGCGCCCTGTGAATTCATAATTGGTTGTTGAAAAGTTATTTTTCAAGCCCTTGACATCGGCAATTTGTGGCTTTACTTTTCCGTTTTATAACCAAACCGCCACTGACGCATGAAACCCGATCATACCCCACGTGAAGAGCACCGAGCGTTGCACGATTACCTTGCGCGCCTCGATAGTTATGGAATGGAGTTGAATATCGACCTCAGCGATTTCTTGAAATACATGGATGCTCGCGCGCAGCAATTGCCCGAAGGCACAGATGCCAGACGCAAAGACATATATACCGCATTCGGCCAGGGCAGCGCACGCGATGTAGGCAACAACGACCCCGAAGACTTGCGAGGCGAACGCGAATTTTAATTCACCTTACTTTTTCCAGTTCAGTATATCGTCAAGTGTGTTGGTAGACACCGAATGATAATTGGGTCGCGCCAAAGCGTAAATTCGTTGGGCCTCTTTCATTCCCTCAGGAGTTTTGGCCATGGCTTTGTAAAGCGGCTTCAAAAATTTTCTGCGACCTACGGTCAATAAAAAATTCTCGAGTGCAGGCATGGCCGCCTTGTAGTGGTTGGCAATGGCATGCTCAAACCATGCGGCTTGAATCTCTGAATTTCCCGACCGGGTAAAACCAAATGCATCATCAAGGTCTTTCATGCGCGCTGTGCTCATGCCTGCGGGCAGTTGCCTGATAAAATGAAGCCACTCATTGGTACTCCAATCTTTAATTTCGAGCTTGGCGGCTGCCGTACCTTTTTCCCATGCGTTCAACTTTTTATCCACGGTGTCAAACAGTTCGGAATGAATGGAAGGAATATTTTCCGGCAATCCCGGTTTGTATATCCATTCTTCCAATTGCAGTTTGTCCTTGTAGCTCTTCTCATCATTCAACAAATATTTGTTTGCATACTCCAGAAACTGTTCCGTGGTCATTACCTTAAATGCGTTTTCATTAAAATACTTTGTCAGGAACGCATCCAGTTGCTGACGCCCCATCACCTCTTCGATATGGCGCAATAGCAAACTACCTTTTTCGTACGCTATGTCCGTAAGCCCCTCGTCAGGGTCGCGCCCTTTCAAATCCAGTTTCAATTTGGTGTCGGCATTGTCTTTGCCCAGGTCGGCTATGGTTTCCTGCAGATCCTGAAACCCAAGCAGGGCCAGCATGTCGCTGTATGATTTGCCATACATCTCCTCCATTATTCGTCTTTCGAAATAAACAGTGAATCCTTCGTTGAGCCAAAAGTCATCCCATGTGGCGTTGGTCACCAGGTTGCCCGACCACGAGTGTGCCAGCTCGTGCGCCACCAGCGAGGTAAGCGATTTGTCGCCAGCCAATATGGTAGGCGTGGCAAAAGTAAGGCGTGGATTTTCCATTCCGCCAAAAGGAAAACTCGGAGGCAGCACAATCAAATCATAGCGCTCCCAGCGATAGGGTCCATATAATTTCTCGGCTGTCAGCAACATTTTTTCGAGGTCCGAAAATTCATTCACGGCTTTTTCGAGTACCGAAGGCTCGGCATATACTCCCGTGCGTTCGCCAATGGCTTTGAACTGAATATCGCCCACAGCCAGCGCCATCAGATAACTGGGCACAGGCTGCGACATTTTAAAACTGTAGTGTCCATGCTTGCTCATTTGCGTGGGGTTGCTGGCGCTCATCACGGCCATCAGCGCGGGTGGTGTTTTCACCTGAGCGATGTAGGTGAAACGTATGCCCGGGCTATCCTGGCACGGCAACCATGTGCGGGCAAGAATAGCTTGCGACTGCGTGAAGAGAAACGGCTGTTTTTTTCCTGCTGTTTGCTGTGGTGTGAGCCATTGCAACGCGGCAGCCGTGGGACGCGTGTTGTAATAAATGTTTACCGATTTCGTGGTGGGTTTAATGGCCACCTTCAGCGACTGGCCCAGTATTTTGTCTTCTTCACCCAGCGAAAAATCTGTGGGAAACTCATCTTCATCGAGTGTGATGGCCAGCACATCGAGCCCGCGGGTGTCGAAAAAAACCTGCTCGGCTTTTGTGTTGTTTTGAATTTTCCATCGCGCAGAGGCATTGATAATTTTTTTATCGAAGTCGAGTTGCAGGTCAAGGTCGAGGTGGGTTACCACTACATCGGCCGGACGCGCGTAGCTATGTGGGTCGGCAATATACATTTCGGTTGTTTTATTTTTTTGTGCAGTGGCCTGCGTGCCCATCATGCCGATGGCCGCAAGCACGCACACAATTTTTAGCGTGTGAAAAAATTTCATAATCGTAGTTGTGTGAAAAGTTATTTGATGCTAAAAATACCGAATCTGATAATAGGGCGCAAAGCGGTATATTGTAACAACACACTACCACAATGAATTTTCTGGCACATTTATATTTATCGGGCAATGACGAAGAAGTAAAGATTGGCAACTTCATAGCCGATAATGTGCGCAGCAGCCAGCACCACCAATATTCTACAGGCATTCTCGCGGGCATACGTCTGCATCATTTTATCGACTCATTTACCGATTCGCATCCGGTGGTGCAGCAAAGCAAACAAAGGCTGTATGAGAAACACCACAAGTATGCGGCTGTGATTGTAGATGTTTTTTACGACCACTTTCTGGCGGCCGGGTGGCAGCAGTATTCTGCATTGCCGTTGGCCGACTATACCCTGCAAGCTTACAACCTGTTGCAGGCCCACGCGCATGTGATGCCCGAGCGGGTGCAGTTTTTTTTGCCCTACATGGTGCAACACGACTGGCTCACCAACTATGCACAAGTAGAGGGCGCGGGCCGCGCGCTGGCAGGGCTTTCGGGCAAGGCGCGCCTGGCCAACCGCATGAATGACTCGGTGCACGACCTGCGTGCCGGTTATGATTTTTTTCAAAAAGAGTTTGATGAATTTTTTCCGGAGCTTGAGGAACAATGCGCCCGCCAACTGGAGAAGATAAAAACCGAGCTGGCCTAAAACTCCACCGAGCGGGTAAACTTCTTGGCTTTTTGTTCGGCATTGTGAATCACAGCAATGAAATAAATGCCATGGCGCAGTTGAGCCACCGGTATTTCGTATGGCAGTTTGCCTTGAAAAATGCCTATCTGCTGATAATAATATTGTGTGCCGTACAGATCGTAGATGCCCACATTTACACTTCCAGGTTCGGTGAGAAACAATGTGATTTTCAGTATATCGCTCACCATGTTGGGCGCCACATCGTAGTCAAACGTTCCACAAATGCCATCACTATAATTATTGATAGCAGCCTGATAGTAAGCAGCGCACGGATTGCGCCAGGTGTTGCCATCGCAGCCGCATACCGGATTGTAATCGTCAAAGCACGCGTAATATTCGTTGGGCTGGCGTATCGTATCCTGGCAGGGCACAGGCACCGATTGTGCTTGCACAGTAGATACCACACACAATAAAACAACAGGCAACATGTGCCTAAACACACGTCCTGCCACACTCCAACTATTTCTTTGTGCCTCCAATTTTCAACTTCTTATTTGTAGTGTAAAGATATTAAATTTGTCTCCATGCGGGCGCAGGCGCGCGTGCCAAACATTTAACACCTACCGAAATGAAAAACATCTTCACTACCATCATGCTATTTGTATTTTTATTTGCCGCGCTTACTTCGTGCGTGCCTACGCGCAAATACAAAG